>NZ_CP045384.1:3001388-3322500 GCF_009363615.1 Ruegeria sp. THAF33
TCGGACTGGGCCTCGCGATAGGCAAGGAAATCCCGCAATGGTCCAACGACATCATCGGAACGCGGATCGAGCTGGAACTGTCTTACAGCGAAAGTGACGTGGATGGTGTGAACTTTACCGGCAATGGTCCGGGGCCCGAGGGCAATATCTCGGGCGACGTCACGCAGACCTCTTTATTTGCCAATCTGCTGTTCGATTTCAAACAGGCCGGCGCGCTGACACCGTTTGCCGGGTTTGGTCTGGGGGCCACCTATTCGGATCTGGATTTTTCTTACGGGCCGGGTGTGGCGCTGAACGACACCGACACCACCTTGGCCGCCCAGCTGATCGCCGGTGTGGCATATGACATCAACGCGTCGACAGCGTTCACGATTGACGCCCGTTACGCCCGCGCCTTTGATGTTTCGTCGCAGCGCCTGGCCCCCAACGGAGCTTTGACCGGCAACGTAGAGGACGATCTGGATACTTTCAGCATCAATTTCGGACTTCGCCATAATTTCTGATTGCTTCGGGTGTCAGGTTTCTCTCCGGTTTCCTGCCCCTCTTTGCCCTCGCGCCTCAGGCGCGGGGGCACCCGGAAAACCCCGAAAAATGCAGCACACGCTGGATATGCCGGTGGTCGCCCGACCTGCAACAACCGCCTGCTTCATCTGGCTGAAAATATCCTCGGGGGGAATCGTGCCTGCGGGCACGATGGGGGGGCAGACAGCCCCCCTGACCCGGCAACCGGCTTACGACGGCGCTTTGGTCTTGCGCAGATAGGGGAAGATCGTTTCGAACTCGCCAAACTTGGCCTTGGCGTCTTCGTTCGACACGGTTGGCGGGATGATCACGTCTTCACCCGGCACCCAGTTGGCAGGTGTCGCAACGCCCTTGGCCGACATTTGCAGCCCGTCCAGAGCGCGCAGGATCTCGGCAAAGTTTCGACCCACGGTCATCGGATAGGTCATCGACAGTTTCAGTTGCTTGTCCGGGCCGATGATGAAAACCGAACGCACGGTGGCGCTGTCAGCCGGAGTGCGACCGTCGGGCAGATAGGCTTCTGCGGGCAGCATGTCGAAGGCTTTGGACACGGCCAAACCGTCATCGGCGATGATCGGGAAACCGGGGTTGGCCTTGCCGTATTCTTCGATGTCCTTCTTCCACTTTTTGTGGTCTTCGACACCATCGACCGATACGCCGATCACCTTGGTGTTGCGCGCGGCCCATTCGTCATTCAACTGCGCAACGGCCGAAAACTCGGTGGTGCAAACAGGTGTAAAATCCTTTGGGTGCGAGAACAGAATGGCCCAGCTGTCGCCAATCCAGTCGTGAAACTGAATGGTGCCCTGATCCGTTTCTGCCGTGAAATTCGGAACGGTGTCGTTGATACGCAAACCCATGGGGCATCTCCTTCTCTGTGAAAAACCTGAATCGGTTGTTTGGAACCTAATCACTTTGTGTGCAGGTTAAACCGTCCATCACGCTTGGGGATACGGAATTCGTGGGCATTGCCAGAAAATAATTTGATCAAATTCACTATTGCTCAGCCTGTGCATGGGTGACAGAGTGTCCCCGAACAGCCGGTTTCAGGCAGACCTTCAGGAGGGCTCAGGATGATCGAAAAGCGGGATTTCTATATTAATGGTCAGTGGGTGGCACCATCGCAGCCCAATGACTTCGAGGTCATCAACCCGTCAACCGAAGACCCCTGCGCCGTGATCTCGCTTGGCGCCGAAGCCGACACGAATGCGGCCGTTGCCGCGGCCAAGGCCGCCCTGCCGGGCTGGATGGCCACGCCAGTGGAAACCCGCATCGCGCTGGTGGAAAAACTGGTCGAACTCTATGCAACCCGGGCAGAGGATCTGGCGCAGGCGATGTCGCTGGAAATGGGCGCCCCGATCGATCTGGCGCGCTCGGCGCAGGCGGGCGCCGGCATCTATCACCTGAAGAACTTCATCCGCGCCACCAGGTCGTTTGAATTTGAGCGCCCGCTGGGGGATCATGCGCCGAATGATCGCATCATTTACGAGGCGGTTGGCGTTGCCGCTTTGATCACGCCGTGGAACTGGCCGATGAACCAGATCACGCTCAAGGTTGGGGCTGCTGCGATTGCGGGCTGCACGATGGTGCTGAAACCGTCGGAACAAAGCCCGCTGAACGCGATGATCTTTGCCGAGATGATGGACGAGGCAGGCTTCCCGCCCGGTGTGTTCAATCTGGTCAACGGCGACGGCGCGGGGGTTGGTTCGCAACTTTCGGGCCATCCGGATGTGGACATGGTCAGCTTCACCGGCTCGACCCGCGCAGGCACCGCGATTTCCAAAAATGCGGCAGATACCCTCAAGAAAGTACATCTTGAGCTTGGAGGCAAAGGGGCCAACGTCATCTTTGAGGACGCGGACGAAAAAGCGGTCAAGCGTGGGGTGCTGCACATGATGCAAAACACCGGCCAGAGCTGCAACGCCCCCAGCCGGATGCTGGTGCAACGCCCGATCTATGACAAGGCTGTGGAAACCGCGGCCGAGGTTGCAAACATGGTCAAGGTTGGCCCTGCCTTAGAGGAAGGCCGCCATATCGGCCCGGTGGTGAATGAAGTTCAGTGGACCAAGATTCAGGACCTGATCCAGAAGGGCATCGATGAAGGGGCGCGGCTGGTCGCAGGCGGCGCCGGACGGCCAGAGGGCCTGAACAAGGGCTACTATGTCCGCCCCACGGTCTTTGCCGATGCAAACAACCAGATGACCATCGCCCGCGAAGAGATCTTTGGCCCGGTTCTGACTATGATCCCCTTCGACACCGAAGAAGAGGCTGTCGAAATCGCCAATGATACACCCTATGGCCTGACCAACTATGTTCAGACGCAGGACAGCGCGCGTGCCAATCGCATGGCGCGGGCGCTGCGGTCGGGCATGGTCGAAATGAACGGACAATCGCGCAGCGCGGGCTCACCGTTCGGCGGCATGAAGCAATCCGGCAACGGGCGTGAAGGCGGCGTCTTTGGGCTTGAGGACTTCCTCGAGATCAAAGCTGTCGGTGGTTGGGCGGCAGAGTAACTATACCTGCAAAGCAGACAGATCGGGCGGGGCAACGCGGTTGGCCCCGCCCACAACCCCCTATAGGGGCCGTACCACAAGC
Source organism: Ruegeria sp. THAF33 (assembly GCF_009363615.1). Classification (NCBI taxonomy): domain Bacteria; kingdom Pseudomonadati; phylum Pseudomonadota; class Alphaproteobacteria; order Rhodobacterales; family Roseobacteraceae; genus Ruegeria; species Ruegeria sp. THAF33. Next base: position 3,004,506 of record NZ_CP045384.1, read on the forward strand.
TGGGGTACGCCATCGGACGTGCGGCGCCGGGATTGACCGTCCCACCCAATCTCTCCGGTGACGCGCTGTCGAAATGCAGAAAAGCTGTCAAAGCGCACCACATCTACCGGCGCATCGAAATGCAGGGTCACTCGGCGACGCGCGCCATCGCCAAGAATGGTCATACCGCGAATTTCGGCCGTGAACGCCTGACCCAGATAGCGCCCTTCGACCCGATCACCCACGCGCAGATGCATCCGGTTTCCGGCCATTGCGTGCAAGGTGTTCCAGTCTCGAACGCCATGCTGATGGGCCAGCAGTTCCAATGCCGCACTGTGCGACAGCGAAACGCCCTTCGTTTTCAAGTCTTCCCGCAGGCGTCTCGCCTGCGCTTTCAGCTCTTCAACCGGAGCAACGGTTCGGGATCGTGTCATCATGTGCCTCGTTTCCTTGAACGGGCGCGAAGTCAGGACGGGGCTCGCATTTCCATCCGCGCGCCGGGAAAGGGCAACAGATGTTTTTCAAACCGGGTTTCACCAAAGCCAATGGCCGCGAACGGCAGGGGACCCGAACCTGAGGTGCCTTTTGGCAGCGGCCGGGCCGTCTGTCAATCAGGCGTCTGCCTGCGCCGCCTCATAGGCCAGCATGGCACGCTTGACAGGCAAGCCCCAGTGATAGCCCCCCAGACCACCTGATTTGCGCAATGCCCGATGGCAGGGGATCAACCAACTGACCGGGTTGCGGCCAACTGCCGTTCCAACGGCGCGAACGGCTTGCGGCGAGCCGATTCGCTGGGCGATCTCGGAATAGGTCGTGACCTGCCCGGACGGGATATGCATCAGCGCTTCCCACACCTTGATTTGCAAAGGTGATCCGATCAGGAAAACCGGTGTCGGCTCCAACCGGTCGCTGGCAGCGCCAAAAGCACTCAGCGCCCAAGGACGCAGGCGCATCGGATCTTCGACAAACGTCGCCTTGGGCCAGCGCGAGATCATGTCTTCCATCGCGGCCTCTTCGCCAGTCTCGGCACCGAAGGCGATGCCGCAGATGCCCTTGTCGGTTCCCATGACCAGCGCAGGGCCAAAGGGGCATTCGAACCACCCCCAATAGATCGTCAGGCCTTCGCCCTTGCGGGCATATTCGCCAGGGCTCATCGATTCCCACTTCAGGAACAGATCATGCAGACGCCCGCTGCCGGACAGGCCCACATTGTGGGCCGTTTCCAATGTCGTAAACCGTTCACGCAACAATGCCTTCGCATGGCCCAGCGTCAGGTATTGTTGATACCGTTTCGGTGACACTCCGGTCCAACGCGAGAACAAACGCTGGAAATGGGCCGGGCTCATATCCATCTGGCGTGCCAGTTCATCAAGGCTCAGGCCTTCACCGCCCTGATCGATCAACTCGATTGCCCGGCGCATGACGTTGTAATGATAACCGCTTTCTGGGGTCTGGACGTTCATGGTTCCACCTCATCATCTGACAAAACCATAGCGCGACGGCCACGCTGCCGCGACCCGGAACTTGCGCATTGGCTTTGTGCTTGTGTCAGGGCGCGGTGGACGGCATTAAGGCCCGGATGGCAAAGCAACTCGACTATCATACGATCCGCGAGATTTTCACGCGCTTTCAAGAGGCCGACCCTGAACCCAAGGGCGAGCTGGAGCATGTGAACGTCTATACTCTGGTCGTCGCCGTGGCCCTTTCGGCGCAGGCCACGGATGCGGGCGTCAACAAGGCGACGCGCGAGTTGTTCAAGATCGCCGACACGCCGCAAAAGATGCTGGATCTGGGCGAGGACGGCCTGATCGAGCACATCAAGACCATTGGCTTGTTCCGCCAGAAGGCCAAGAACGTCATCAAGCTCAGCCGTATCCTGGTTGACGAATATGGTGGCGAGGTTCCCAATTCCCGGGCTGCCCTGCAATCCCTTCCGGGTGTGGGCCGCAAGACGGCCAACGTGGTTCTGAACATGTGGTGGCGGCAACCGGCGCAGGCGGTGGACACCCATATCTTTCGCGTCGGCAACCGCACCGGTATTTGCCCCGGCAAGGATGTGGAAACGGTCGAACGCGCCATCGAAGACAATATTCCCGCTGACTTTCAACTTCATGCGCATCACTGGCTGATCCTGCATGGTCGGTACCACTGCAAGGCGCGCAAGCCGCAATGCCCGACCTGCATCATCCGTGATCTCTGCCAATTCGAGGACAAAACCCTATGAAGACTTATCAACTGACCGGCATCGGAAATGCCGTTGTGGACGTGATTTCCCAGGCCGATGACAGCTTTCTGGAGCTGATGGGCATCGAAAAAGGCATCATGCAGTTGATCGAACAGGAACGCGGCGAGGTGCTGTACGCCTCGATGGAAAGCCGCGTTCAAACGCCGGGTGGCTCGGTGGCCAATACCATTGCGGGCGCAGGCGCGCTTGGTCTGGATGCAGCGTTTATCGGCCGGGTACACGATGACGCTCTGGGCCGGTTCTACGCAGATGCGATGAACGAAGATGGCGTCGACTTCGTGAACCCGCCTGTTCCGGGTGGCGAATTGCCGACGTCACGCTCGATGATCTTTGTCTCGCCTGATGGCGAGCGGTCGATGAACACCTATCTGGGCATTTCCTCGGAACTGTCGTCTCAGGACGTTCCGGACGAGGTCGCTGGAAACAGCCAGATCATGTTCCTCGAGGGATATCTGTTCGACAAGGAAAAAGGCAAGGCGGCATTCCTTGAGGCCGCACGTGCCTGTCACAAGGGTGGCGGCAAAGCCGGGATTGCCATCTCCGACCCGTTCTGCGTGGAACGGCATCGGGTGGATTTCCTGCTGCTGATTGAAAACGAGCTGGATTTCGTGATCGGCAACGAGGCCGAGATCAAATCCCTGTTCGAGACCGACGACCTGGAAGAGGCGCTGCGGCGCACGTCGGCGATCTGCCCGCTGGTGGTCTGCACCCGCTCGGGTGACGGGGTGACGGTTATGAACGGTGATGCTCGCATTGACGTACCGGTCGAGAAGGTCGTCCCCGTTGATGCAACGGGTGCCGGCGACCAGTTTGCCGCCGGGTTCCTGTTCGGCATGGCGACGGGACGCGATTACGAGACCTGCGCCCGCATCGGCAATGTCTGCGCCCGCGAGGTCATCAGCCATATCGGCCCCCGCCCCGAGGCGAACATGCTGGAGCTGCTGAGGGAAGAAGGGTTGGTTTGAGGACGCGGGTTTCCCGGGCCTTTCTCCGGGAAAAAATGCGGTTCGACCCTGTGAGCGCGGCCTGAACACCGGGCCGCGGCGCCCCTTTTCTGCTGGCAAGGCTGGCACTGACAGCGTTATGCTTTTTGCATCAAAAAGGGGGGGCTGTCATGAGAGCACTGCTGTTCACGACGGGATCGCCATTCGCAAGGGCGGTCAGGATCGTTCTGGACGAACTTTCGCTGGATTACGAAAGGCGAGAGGAAATCACCACGCCCAGCGCCGAGCAACGTGCGCAGGCTACTCCGACATTGCAGGTGCCGACATTTTGGGACGGCGATCTTGTGCTGTGGGAAAGCGGCACCATCGCCGAATACCTGCTGTCGACCTATCCGGACAGGCCGCAGGCCGCGCCGAAACTGGCGCCCTTTGCCTTTCGGCCCGGGGACGCGCAGTGGCAGGACAAGCTGGTGTTCTCGACCATCCAGACCTTCGGCAACGCGGCCACGACCATCTCGCAAATGAAGTGGTCCGGCGTGAGCGTGGGCCAGAACACGCATCTTCAGCGGTCAGCCGAGAAGCTGGCCCATATCCTGGGCTGGCTGGAAGACCGGCTGAGTGGCGAGGACGGTTTCGTGCCGGGCTACCTGTCGATGAAGGATATCTTTCTGGCCGCCCATGTGCGTTTCGTGCAGGCCCGGCCGCTTGGGGTGGATCTGAAGCTGGACCGGTATGGCAAGGTTTCGGCGCTGCTCGACCGGCTGGATGCGCGCGGCAGTTTCAAGGCGAACCCGATCTGGTGGTGGGAACCGGGGGTCATCGGCTATGAGCCCGACGGCACGCCTGTCTACGAAAAACAGAATGCCTGAGCCGGGATCCCCGCGGAATTACGGCAGCCTTATTTAGCGCAGATACCCACGAAAGGCCTCCATGACACGCTCGTATACCACGCGTTTGAAGGGCACAATCTCGGCGATCAGGCGATCGGGGTCCTGCCATTTCCAGCGGGTGAACTCGGGGTGATCCGTCTGGATATCGATCTGGTCGTCGGTTCCCAGAAACCGCATCAGGAACCATTTCTGCTCCTGCCCGCGGAAGCGGCCCTTCCAGATCTTGGGCACGATGTCATGCGGCAGGTCATAGGGCAGCCAGCCCTCAGTCTCGGCCACGATTTCCACAAGATCGCCGGTTACACCGGTTTCTTCCCACAGCTCTCGCAAGGCCGCATCACGAGGGTCTTCGCCCTTGTCCACGCCGCCTTGTGGCATTTGCCACGCGTCCTCGAACCGGTCGTTGCGCTGACCGACGAAGATCTGGCCCTGATCGTTCATCAGCATCAGCCCGACGCAGGGGCGATAGGGCAGTTTGGCAATTTCTTCGGGGGTCATGCGCGGCCTCATCGTGTTGTTTCGCCCACCTCTAGCAATCACCGGCGCAACAGCAAAGAGGGTGACGTGGGGTTTCGCGTGACAAAGTTTACGCGAACGTCAATCTATCACGCAAATTCAGGAGGGAGAGTTTCGCCATGACTGTGTACCCAAACATGCTGGCACCACTGGATCTGGGCTTTACCACGTTGAAGAACCGGGTCCTGATGGGCTCGATGCATACCGGGCTGGAGGAAACCGGCGACTGGAACCGGGTGGCCGAGTTCTATGCCGCCCGCGCGCGCGGTGGCGTGGCGCTGATGGTCACGGGCGGCATCGGGCCGAACCTCGAAGGCTCGGTCCTGCCGGGGGCTGCAATGATGACCAGCGACAAGGACGTGGCCAATCATTCCGTCGTCACCGACCGTGTGCATCAGGCGGGCGGCAAGATCGCGATGCAGATCCTGCATGCGGGTCGCTATGCCTATGGGCCGAAATGCGTGGCGCCCAGCCCGGTGAAGTCGCCGATCTCGCCCTTCCCCCCCAACGAACTGGACGAGGACGGCATCGAGAAGCAGATCAGCGACATCGTCAACGCCGCCGTGCTGGCCCAAAAGGCGGGCTATGACGGGGTCGAGATCATGGGGTCCGAGGGGTATTTCATCAACCAGTTTCTGGTGACCCACACCAACAAGCGCACAGACCGCTGGGGCGGGTCCTATGAGAACCGGATGCGCCTGCCGCTGGAAATCGTGCGCCGCACCCGCGCGGCGGTGGGCACCGATTTCATCATCATCTACCGGCTGTCGATGATCGACCTTGTACCCAATGGTTCGACCTTCGAAGAAGTGGTGCAGCTGGCGCAAGCGGTCGAAAAGGCCGGGGCCACGATCATCAACACCGGCATCGGCTGGCACGAGGCGCGGATTCCGACCATCGCCACATCGGTGCCGCGCCGGGCCTTTGCCTGGGTGACGAAGAAGCTTATGGGCAAGGTGGGGATTCCGGTCATCACCTCGAACCGGATCAACACGCCCGAGGTGGCCGAGCAGGTGCTGGCCGAGGGCTGTGCCGACATGGTCTCTCTGGCGCGGCCGATGCTGGCGGATGCGGATTTCGTAGCCAAGGCGATGGCAGGTGACTCGGCCAGGATCGCGCCCTGCATCGCCTGCAACCAGGCCTGTCTGGATCACACTTTCAGCGGCAAACTGACCTCCTGTCTGGTGAACCCGCGCGCCTGCCACGAGACGGAGCTGGTGATCGAAAAGGCCGCCACGCCCAAGCGCGTGGCCATCGTGGGCGCGGGTCCGGCGGGCCTGTCCACGGCGATGACGGCGGCGGAGCGCGGCCATGGCGTGACCGTGTTTGACAAAGCCGACGAGATCGGCGGCCAGCTGAACATGGCCAAGCAGGTGCCGGGCAAGGAAGAGTTCTGGGGCTTGGTGGACTGGTACCGCACCATGCTGAACGATCTGGGCGTCAAGGTCGAACTGGGCCGCAAAGTCGGCGCCGACGATCTGGTCGGGTTCGACGAGGTGGTGATCGCCACGGGCGTCAACCCGCGCGACCCGCAGATCCCGGGCGAGGACAGCGACAATGTCGTGAACTATATCGACGTGCTGCGCGACAAGGCCCCGGTGGGCAAATCGGTGGCCGTGATCGGCGCGGGCGGCATCGGCTTCGACGTGTCGGAATACCTGCTGGAGGAAGGCCATTCGCCCACCACCGACCTGCCCTTGTGGATGAAGGAATGGGGCGTTGCCGACCCTGAACAGCACCGCGCAGGCCTGGCGCCCGAAGGCCCGCAGCCCGAGGCGCCCAAGCGGCAGGTCACCCTGCTGCAGCGCAAGAAGCAGGCGCATGGCAAGGGGCTGGGCAAGACCACCGGCTGGATCCACCGCGCCACACTGAAGATGAAGGATGTCAGCTTCGTGGGCGGCGTGAACTATGAACGCATAGACGACGAGGGGCTGCATGTCTCGTTCGGAGAAGAGCGCGCCGATCCGACCGTCATCAAGGCGGATACGATCGTTCTGTGTGCAGGACAGGTGCCCGAGCGGTCGCTGGCCGACGCGCTGATCGAACGCGGGATCACCCCGCATGTGATCGGCGGCGCGGACGTGGCCGCGGAACTGGACGCCAAACGCGCGATCAATCAGGGCACACGCCTTGCCGCAGAGTTCTGAAGCCACTCGTTCAGAGTGTCTTCAGTCCGACAGCGCGAGCTTTGCACCCAAGGCACCAAAAGCGGTTGCGAAACACCGCTTTATCCACGCCATCACAGCAGGGCGTCGGATCACATAGTCCCGCGCCAGTGCGGCGCATGCGCCATACCCGACAAAAACAACAAATGTCATGGCCATGAAGGCCAGCGCCAGTTTGGCCAGTTCCATTCCTGCATTTGCTGCATTCGCCGGCAGGAATTGAGGCAGAAAGGCCAGGAAGAATAGCGACAACTTTGGGTTCAAAACGTTGATCAGCGTTCCTGTCACGGCAATTCTAAAGTCGCTTTTTGCGGATTTCTCCGCCGCGACGTCCATGGCACCGCCGTCCTTCAGGATTCCCCATGCCATGTAGAACAAGTACAAGACGCCAAGATATTTGATGAGTTGAAACGCGACGGCACTGGTGTGCAGCAAGGCTGCAAGTCCGATGATGCTGGCCAAGGCCGCCGGAACGATCCCAAGTGTGCATCCTAAGGCTGCGGCAAGGCTTGCGCGAAACCCGCGCCCAAGACCGACAGCCAAAGTATAGATGACGCCGGTACCCGGCAGCAAAACAACAATCAATGATGTGATGAAGAATTCCAGCGACATTATTACCCCCTGCAAATGCAGGCAGATTCACTAAGTGCGCCGAAAATGTAAATGCCTTTCCCTCACATGAACCGAACGGACGGTTTCAAGGGCCTGCGGCTATTCAACGGTGATCGTAATCACCTCGGATACAATCGGCGGGGAATGCGGCACATGCCCGGCGTCGCCCAGAACCAATTGCAGGGTGTGTTGGCCCGGCGCCAGATCCAGCGTTACTTCGGTCTGACCGCCTCCGAAGTGCATGTGATTATCGTCGGCGGGCAGGCCATTGGCCAACTCATCTGCGCCATCCTCGCCTTCACCCAGCGGAGGACGGTCAAGCAACAGGTGGTGGTGCCCGGTGTTTTCTTTCTCGGTTCCGGCGGGCGCGACGCCCATGCCGCTTAGGCCAAAGACAACCGTGACCGGTGATTGCACGGTATCGCCATCCGACAGGTTGACGAAATAGACCTTTGCATCAGGATTCGATGGGGTCTCTCCTCCGGCATGCGCAAAGCCCACCGAAAGGCAAAGCGCAGCAATGGCGAAAAAGGTTCTCATGATCTCCTCCCTGGTCACAAAAATGCCATTCTCATTGTGAGATCTTAGCGCGATTGCCTGAAAAACACAGCATCACAATGCCTGAGGCGCGTTTGGAAACCACTGTTTCTACGTTTCCCATACGCAAACGATCCGATTCAAATCCCTGATATTATCCCATGTCTGCCCCGTTTCCGCCCAGATTCAGCGCCATAGTCAGTACGGAAATCAAGATCTGGGGAACGAGTATGGACCGACTGACCGAAATGGAAGCCTTCGCCAATGTGGTGGACCAGGGTGGCTTCACCGATGCGGCCAAAAAGATGGGCATCTCCAAATCAGCTGTGTCCAAACACGTATCAAGCCTTGAGGCGCGCCTGGGAGCGCGGCTGTTGAACCGCACCACGCGCCGGGTTTCACCAACGGAAATCGGGCTAGCCTATTATGACCGCGCGCGGCGCGTGTTGAATGATGCCGGAGAAGCGGATTCACTGGTCACGTCAATGCAATCGGCCCCGTCTGGTCTTTTGCGCATCAGCGTTGCCACGGATTTCGGCGTCAATCACCTGTCACCTGTTCTGTCCGAGTTCCTTGCAGCCTACCCCGACATCACTGTGAACATGGTTTTGAACAACCGCTATGTCGAGCTGATTTCCGAAGGATTTGACGTGGCCGTGCGTATTGGTGAGCTGGAAGACAGTACACTGCGCGCCCGCAAACTGACCGAGACGGTCAAACGCATGGTCGCCGCGCCCAGTTATGTCGAAAGGTTCGGCCGGCCGCAGAAGATCGATGATCTGAACGAACACAAGCTGCTGCATTATTCCAGCCAATCCTCGGGCAATGTCTGGAAACTGACCGCGCCATCCGGCGAAAAACGTCAGGTTCGTACCGCCGGGTGGTTGAGTGTCAATGATGGCCAATCCCTGTTGAACGCAGCGGTTTCCGGCCTGGGTATCGCATATCTGCCCAGCTATCTTTACGCTGAAGCCCTAAAGGCCGGGCTGGTTGTCGATGCAATGCCGTCCCTGCCTGACGAAGTTCAAGGCGTTTACGCTGTCTACCCGCCGGGCCGCTTTACGCAACCCAAAGTGCGGGCCTTCATCGATTTCCTCGTTGATTCCTTCCACGGGAAGGGTCCGATGGACTGGTAATTTCTCCCTGAAGACCAACCTTTGGCCCGCATGTAAAAGTGCGGGCCTTTTTTTACGGGTCGATTACTGACAGTCCCATGGACCGGGCGGAAGTGCGCAAGCTGTCCGTCAGCACATTCTGACCCGGCGGTGGGGTTTCGGAACTGCGTGCCAACAGGGCGATATCGCGATTTGCATTGGCGATGGACAGCGGTCGCAAGCGCACCTCGTCGCGGTAGATCCCCTGTCTGCGAGCATAAAGATCAGGCAGTACCGCAACACCAACACCCGAAGCCGCCATCAGAACAATGGAATCAAGCGTCGTGCCTTCATACTCATCCGAAACAACCCCACCGCATTCCGCCGCCAATGCATAGACGATGCGCGACAGGCGGTGGCTTTGATCCAGGGTGAGGAAGATCCGGTTCTGAAGATCGGTGGCACTGACACCCTGCAAATCCCGCGCCAGAACGTCATCAACGGCAACCGCGACCCAAAGAGGTTCGTTGAACAACCGGTGTTGCACGGTATTCGGATGGTCTTCGGGCGTGGACAATATCAGATCAAAGCGACCGGATTTCAGACCCTGTTCCAGATCCAGTGTGTTTTCCTCGCGCACCACAATGCGCAATCCGGGGCGAATCCGGTGCACCTGTTTGATGGCTTGCGGCAACAGATAAGGCCCGATCGAAGGCAAAACCCCCAGTCGCAATCGTCCTCCGACGGGCATATCGTTCGACATGGCGTGGCGCAGGTCCTTGACCTCTGCCAGGATCTTCTGTGCGCGCAAGATGAACTCTTCTCCCTTCGCCGTCACCTGGATACCACCACGGTTACGCTCAAAGATCCGAACGCCAAGCTCTTGTTCTACAGTCGCAATTTGCGTCGACAGGCTGGGCTGGCTGACATTCAGCACCTCGGCTGCCAAACTGAATCGCCCAAGGCGACTGACCGTAACGATGTATTCCAACTGTCGTAATGTCGGGCGCATTTCATAGCCTAAAACTATTTATAACTTAGAAAGATAGTATTTGGCGAAATCTGTTTTGCAAGGCACCTAACCCAAAAACGAGGGATCAGGAGTCAATTATGCCCGGAGTGATCGAGACGCTTTCCAGCAACCTGCTGGTGCCGACCATATTGTTTTTTGCCCTTGGGCTTCTGGCGGCCTTTGTACGCAGTGACCTGTCCATTCCGGCGGGCGCGGCCAAGTTCATGTCGCTTTACCTGCTGCTGGCCATCGGGTTCAAAGGCGGTGCCAGTCTGGCCGCGCATGGCATTCACCTGCAACTGTTCCTGACGCTGCTGGGCGGTGTCGCCTTGTCCTTTGCCATCCCCTTCGTGGCCTTTGGCCTGCTCAGGGTGATGACACGCCTGGATGCGCTGAACGCGGCGGCGGTGGCAGGGCACTATGGTTCGATCTCGATCGTCACCTTTGTTACAGCCACCAGCCTGCTGGATCTGGTGGGGCTGACCCATGACGGATTCATGGTGGCCGTTGCGGCTGCGATGGAGGTGCCCGCAATCCTGTCGGCGCTTTGGTTGGCACACAAGACCGGAAGCAAAGGCGTCAAGGATGACAAGCTGTGGCGCGATCTGCTGGCCAACGGCTCGATCGTTCTGCTTACCGGTGCCTTCCTGATCGGAGCCATCACCGGCGGTGAAGGCATGCAGATGATCGCGCCCTTCATCGTGACGCCTTTCACCGGAATCCTGTGCCTGTTTCTGCTGGATATGGGCTTGTCGGCAGGGCGCAGCCTGATCAGCAACCGAGACAAGCTGTCGGTTGGCCTGTTCGCCTTTGGTGTTTTGATGCCCCTGATCGGCGCATTTATGGCTTGGGCGGTAGGTGCCGTGATCGGCTTGCCACAGGGCAGCTTGTTCCTGTTCATGGTGCTGTCAGCCTCGGCTTCGTATATCGCGGTTCCCGCCGCGATGAAGATCGCCCTTCCAAAGGCCGAGGCCGGGATCTATCTGACCTTGTCGCTGGGGGTGTCGTTTCCGTTCAACATCACCGTCGGATTGCCGCTGTACCTGTGGTGGGTCAGTTGACCAGCAATACGGCTTCGACCCGACGGTTGAGATCGCGCCCTTCCGGAGTTGCATTCGACGTGAGCGGAGACAGATAGCCAACACCCTGCGCTTCGATCCGGTCGGGTGCCACGCCATGCGCATCGATCAAGCGGGTTCGCACCGCCTCGGCCCGGCTTTTGCTGACCGCAATATTTGCCTGTAAGGCACCGGTATCGTCAGTGTGCCCCACCAACGCCAGGCGTGTGTTCGGGTTGTCGGTCAAGTATCCGGCCAGCAAGGTCAGCGAGTCAAACGGCCCTTCGCCCAGGGCAACCTCGCCCGTCGGAAAATGCAGATCATCCAGGATCACGTGGCCCGTTGTCGCCAAGGCCTCCAACACCCCGACCGAGCCTTCCACAGCTTGCTCGACCACCACAGGGTCCGGGTCCGGCGCGTCCTGGGGTGTGACCCGGATCATCTGAACATAGCCATCCGGGGGATTGCGGCTGACCAGCAGGCTAAGGGCAACCGGCCCCTTGGTGGCCGACAAAAAACGGTAATCCTGAATGGCGACATACATGTCCGGGGTTGGCACGACCTCGGTGCCAAAGCGAAAGTCGAAACCACCGCAAACCCGCGCGTCGCATTCGAACAGGATCTTGTAGCCCTGCGCCTCGATCTGATCCCGCAACGGTGCCAGCAGCTGCAATGTCGTGCTCGACCCCGCCTGAAGCCGCCACGTATAGCGTTCCACGCGCCCTTCGAGTGTTTCTGCGGGAACCGAGCCATTTGCATAAGGCCCCGTCGGCAGATCATAGCTGTCCAGTGGCGATGTTCGGTCGCTGATCTGTCGGGCACTGGCCGGCAGGGTCAGGTCCTGCGCGGCAACAGGTCCTGTCATCAGCAGGGCAACAAGGGCGGCGGCGCGGATCATCGAAACTGTGCGTGATATTCTTCGTTGGGCACCATCGCCGTCGCGCTGGCGACCCGGTTTGACATGTTGAAAAACCCGGCGACATTGGCGATGTCCCAGATGTCGCGGTCGGAAAAGCCTGCATCGCGCAGGCGCTGGCGGTCGGGCTCTTCGATCTCGGCGCTGGCGGTAGTCATCTTTGCGGCAAAGTCCAGCATCGCCCGTTGACGCGGCTCCAGCGGGGCGACGCGATAGTTCATCACCAGCATTTCGCCCAGTTGCGGATTGCCCGAAAGCTGACGCACCGCCGCCCCATGGGCGACCAGACAGTAGAAGCATTTGTTGATCGACGAGACGACGACCGCGATCATCTCGCGTTCCAGTTTGGTCAGCCCGCTGTCAGCCAGCATCAGATCGTTATACATCGCGGTGAAGGCGTTCAGCTTGTCGATATCGAATGCGTTGGCTTTCAGCACATTCGGCACCATGCCCAGTTTTTCGACACAGATATCAAAGTATTTCTGCGTTTCCGGCGGCAGCGGATCGACCATGGGCAGGTTCAGCGCGGTAGGCATGTCTTTTTGTGTCACGGCGGCCTCTTCGGTTCAGACAAGATGACGGTAATGGTATTCGCCCGCGATCTCCATCCCGAGGGCACGATAAAGACCGTTGGCGCCCTCATTGGCCTTGGTGCAGATCACGCTGAGGTTCTGCGCACCGTGATCACGCGCCCAGAATGCCGCCGCGCGCATGGTCCAGTGGCCCAATCCCTGACGACGGTGTTCGGGCAACACTTCCAGCGCGTGGACCATCGCAGTGTCTGCATGCATCGCCACAAAAGCCACGCCGCTGGGTTTGTCGTTGTGACGCAGCAAAAATCCTGTCTTGGGGCCCTTGGCACGTTCCATCACCGCGATCCGCTCGGGTCCGATCCCGCCCGAGGCCCAGATTTCGCGCATGATCTCAAGCGGTTCCCAGATTGAAAACACCATGACCGGTGGGATCGGCTGATCGATCAGCCGAGAGACGGGGCAGACATATATGTTGACCGGGTCAAGAATGTCGTATCCCCGCTGGGCCAGCATTGCATCCAGGGCTTCATCCCCGGGCCGCAGGCAGAAGATGCGTTTTTGCCCCATGGCCAGCATCGCGGCCTCGGCGGCGTCGATATCGTCTTCATCGGCCGGGCCCAATGCACTGGCCGCAGACACGCGCGACCCTCCGCCCTGCCCCTCACGCAGCAGAAACGGGCCAAGCCGCTGATAGCGTGCGGCGGGCCAGGTTCCGTCGACTATTTCCGCCCAGTTATTGCTCAAAGCTCAAGCTCTTTCGCCAGGCGAGTGGTGGCCGCGTCGATCCGGCCTCCGTCGGTGCCGCGCACAACCACATTGGCCCCGAAGGCACCGTTGATCTGAAACGGATAGCACCCGATGGACAGGTCGCTGAAATCTTCGGCCAAGGCCGCCAGGTTTGCGGCGATATCACCTTCTCCGCGGTCCACACGCAGAGTTTGCGACAGCAAAGGGCGGCCTCCGGTCAATGTTGGCAAAACGCTCGCCACCATCGCCTGAAAAACCGACGGCACACCTGCCATGACATGCACATTCGCAAGCGTGAACCCGGGCGCCGTCGAAACCGGGTTTTCGATCAGCGTCGCCCCGTCCGGAATACGCGCCATGCGCAGGCGGGCGGCATTCAGTTCCAGCCCGGATTTGTCGTAATGGGCCTGCAACAGCGCGCGCGCGTCATCGCGCACATCAATGGGTGTGTCGAAAGCGCGGGCAATGCAATCGGCCGTGATATCGTCATGGGTCGGGCCGATGCCGCCGCTGGTGAAGACATTGTCATAGGCGTCGGACAGCGCTTTGACGGCCGCTTCAATGGCAGGGGCGTCATCGCTGACAATGCGGACCTCTTTCAGGTCGATGCCGTGTTTGGTCAGTTCCTGCGCCAGAAAATGCATATTCGCATCGCGGGTGCGACCCGACAGGATTTCATCCCCGATCACCAGCATCGCTGCGGTTGGATTGGCCATGGCACTGTCCCCTCTTGATCGTCCTCAGGGGCAGGTATAGGCCCTGAACCATGCGATTTGAAACCCCTCTTGTCCCCGCCCGGCTGATCCGCCGCTACAAACGCTTTCTGGCTGATTGCAGGCTTGAGGATGGAAGTGAGGTAACGGCCCATTGCGCCAATCCGGGGTCGATGATGGGGCTGGCCGAGCCCGGCGAAAAGATTTGGCTGGAACCCAACGACGATCCGAAGAAAAAGCTGAAATTCGGATGGCGGCTGGTGGACCACGAGAACGGGCATTTTACCGGGGTCGATACCTCGGTCCCGAACCGGGCGCTGCGGGCTGCTTTGGAAGCCAGTGAGATTCCCGAACTGGCCGCCTATGACACCGTCCGGCCCGAGGTGAAATACGGCGACAACAGCCGCATCGATTTCCTGCTGACGGGGCCGGGCCTGCCGGATGCCTATGTCGAGGTGAAAAGCGTGACACTGTCACGCCAGCCCGGACTGGCCGAGTTTCCCGACAGCGTCACAGCCCGTGGCACCAAGCATCTGGGCGAGTTGGCCGCAATGGCGTCACAAGGGCATCGGGCGATCATGCTGTATTTGGTTCAGCGAACCGATTGCGACCGGTTTGCTTTGGCGGCCGATATTGATCCGGTCTATGCGGCGGCGTTTGAGGCGGCGCAGGCGCAAGGGGTGGAACGGATCGTTTACGGGACGCGGATAACGCCGTCGGGGGTTTGGGTGCAGACTGAAATGAGGATTTTGGCCGGCTGAGTCAGTCCGAAACGACAGCATCAACCTCTATCTCGACCAGCCACTCGGGATTCCCAAATCGTTCGATGGCCATGATAGTATCTACAGGGCGAGCATCCAAACAATACAGCTTTCGGGCTTCGATCGCCTGTTTCCAGTTTTCGATTTCGGTCAGGATGACACGCGTTCTGACAATATCGTGCAGCCCTGACCCGGCACGCTCAAGCGCATCTTTGATGATTTCGAAACATTGTCTGGTTTGCAGATAGACATCGCCGACACCCACAGTGTTGCCCTCAGCATCGACTGGTGCGGTTCCCCCGACCGCGATGAAGTTCCCGACCCGAACCGCTCGGCTGAACCCAACGATGCTTTCCATGGGGTTTCCGTTAGAGATCAATTCTCGTTTCTGTGACATGCATCCGGTTCCCTGATTTTCTCAAGAAAAAGTGCAATCATTAGATACTGATCCGCCTGCCGTGAAAAGTGTCCAAGCCAGTAGCCGTACGGATTGCGGTCGAGGCGGTGGGGTCCAAGATGCTGCAATGCAGCCCCTACTCTTGAATCCTGAGCCAACGGAACCAAGTTTCTCGCATGGTTTACGCAGTCTGAACGCGCGCCCTCTGGTACTTTCTGCACAAGCAGCGTAAAAGGAATGCTGCGCGCAACATTTGGAGCTTAGCGTCGATGAAAGAGCATCGTGGCCGCCTGACCAAGGACGGCATTCGCATCTATGAACAAGGTGACTTTGCCGGGATGCACGCGGCAGGGGCTTTGGCGGCGCGGATTCTGGATGATATTGCAGAACATGTGTTTCCCGGTCAAACCACCGGCGCACTTGACGGGCTGATCACGCAGATGGTCGAAGACGCCGGTGCGACCTCGGCCACCATAGGTTATAAAGGCTATCAGCACGCCAGCTGCATCAGCGTGAACCACGTTGTCTGCCACGGTATTCCCGGTGAGAAAAAGCTGAAGGACGGCGATATCCTGAATATCGACGTCACCGTCATCGTCGATGGCTGGTTTGGCGACACCTCACGCATGTATGTGGCGGGCAAGCTGCCGCGCAAGGCGGAACGGCTGATCCAGGTGACCCATGACGCGCTGTTCAAGGGCATCGAGATGGTCAAGCCGGGCAATACCTTTGGTGACATCGGCCATGCCATCCAGTCCTACGTCGAAGCACATCGGATGAGCGTCGTGCGTGATTTCTGCGGTCATGGTCTGGGTCGTGTGTTTCACGCGCCACCGAACGTGCTGCACTATGGTCGCCCGGGCACCGGTGCCGTGCTGGAAGAGGGTATGTTCTTTACCATCGAACCCATGGTCAACCTGGGTCGCCCGGAAACCAAGACTCTGGCCGACGACTGGACAGCCGTGACCCGCGACAAATCGCTGTCGGCACAGTTCGAACATTCGGTGGGCGTCACCTCGGATGGGGTCGATATCTTTACCCTGTCACCCGCTGGCAAGTTTCACCCGACTTATTCGTCCTGATCCGCGGCCTGTTCGCGGAGGAGTTTCAGCAGCATCGTTTCGTCCGCCCACGGCGTGACCGCGTCGTGGATGAAGACCGGCGCGCGCGTGGGTTTGCGCTCGGGGCCGGCAGCGGCTTCGGTGTCACTGGAAAAGGTCCAGGCAAAAGGTGTCAGGGTGCGGTCCATGCGTGCACATTAGCACAACCGCGGGTCAAAGTCCCAACAACCCATGCGCCTGTGACATGTCCGTGATCACCTCGGCCCCCAGATCCGCCAGCTTTTCACCGCCTCCATGAGGCGCATAAGCAAGGCAACGCATGCCGGCGCGGATCGCCGCCGTGACACCACTGTGACTGTCTTCGATCACCACCGGAGCCGTCGCGCCAAAGTGCTCGGCGGCCAGGCGGAACATCTTTGGGTCCGGCTTTCCGGTGCCCAGCACATGGGCCGAGAACATCACGTCTTTGAAGCGGTCCCAAATCCCGTTCTGACCCAGAGTGATCTTCATCTTGTCCGGGCTGCCATTCGACGCGACGCAACAGGGGATACCCTTTTGATCCAGCCCCGCAAGCAGGTCTGCGATACCGGGGACCAATGGCACACCTGCGCGCAGGCGGTCATAGGTTTCGGCATAGATCTGATCTATCCAGTCTTCGGGCAGAACGGCACCCATCGCGCGGGCCTTGTCCCGCACCCCCACCATGGTTCCGCCCACGAACAGGGACATGCATTCACGCAGTGCCAGATGCAGGCCATGATGCGCCAGATTGTCCACCAGCACCTGGTTCGAGATCACCTCGCTGTCCACCAGAACGCCGTCGCAATCGAAAATGACAAGATCGTGCATATGGGATTCCTGCTGTGCCTCGCGCTCGGCCTATCCAAGCTGTCCCGTCATTGCAAACACAGGCCGCCGGCCAAACCGCGCGAAACGTCTCAGCCTTGCACACCTTTCCACATCAAGGAAATATGCGTGTCGCCATATTTGCGACTGTCTTGCAATGTGAACCCGGCCGGCGCCTGCATCGGGGCGTTTTCTTCCCAAACCAACAATGCATCATCCGCGATCCAGCCATTGGCCAAGGCGGCGACGGCCTTCTGCCCCATGGATTTCCCGTAGGGCGGGTCCAGAAAAATCAGATCGTAAGGCGCGCCGGGATTGTCGCCCAACCGGGTCGCATCGCGGCAGACCAAGTCGGTACGGTCGGCGCTGCGGGTCAGGTCGATATTCTTGCGTATCAACCCCTGAGCCACCCGCCCGTCATCGACGAAGGTGACATGCGACGCCCCCCGCGACAGCGCCTCGAGCCCCAGCGCACCGGTTCCCGCGAACAGATCCAGCACCCGCAAACCGTCAAAATCTATCTGGTGGTTGAGTACATTGAACAGGCTTTCCCGCACGCGGTCGGTGGTGGGGCGCAGATGCGCGCCCGCATCACCCTTGCCGACCGGGGCGAGGGCGCGGCCCCGGAATTCTCCGGCTATGATCCTCACGCCTTGAGCAGCGGTTTTAGGTCCGCGTTCGGGTCTGCCACGACTTCGGGATCAGCGGTCTTGCCCATTTCGATCAATCTTTTGCCGACCATGTATGCCCGCGGATCATTCACCGCGTCCACAGCAATCAGCCTGTCGCCTTTGTAATACCAGAAGGACACGGTCTGACCCTCGCCCTTGCGGGTCACCACGCGGTCATATCCGGTGTTCAGGCCCGCGATCTGAAGCTTGACGTCGTACTGGTCCGACCAGAACCATGGGGTTGCCACATAATCCTTGGCCGCGCCCAGCATGTTCTGCGCCACGATTTCGGCCTGGTCGATCGCGTTGGGGACGCTTTCCAGACGGATACGCCCTTCGCCATGGGGGAAAGAGGCGCAATCGCCCGCCGCCCAGATCGACGGATCAGACGTGCGACCATGGGCATCGGTTTTGATGCCGTTGTCCAGTTCGAGCCCTGCCATCTCGGCCAGTTGGGTAGAGGGGGTGATGCCCACACCGACCACGACGAAATCAACGTCCAGCGTCGTGCCGTCCGTCAACACGGCCCCCACAACCCTGCCATTTTCGCCGATCAGACGATCCAGCCCGACACCTTCGCGGATGTCGGCACCGTATTCGCTGTGCAACGCGCGGAAATACGCGCTGGTTTCGGGCGCAGCGACCCGTTGCAGGATGCGGTCGGCCATCTCGACCAAGGTGACCTTGACGCCGCGTTTCGCGCAGACGGCGGCGGCCTCGAGCCCGATGTAACCGCCGCCCACGATCAACGCGCGGGCGCCTTCGGTCACTTTGGGTTCCATCTCATCAATATGGGCCAGGTCGCGCACCACATGTACGCCATCCAGATCGCCTCCGATGGCGGCAGGCAGGCGGCGCGGATCTGACCCGGTGGTCAGCGTCAGTTCGTCATACGGGATGACTTCATCCCCAACAGTGACCGTTTTGGCCTTGGGGTCGATGCCGGTCACGCGCTGGCCAAGCCGCAGAGTGATGTTGTTTTCGGCATAGAAGCTTTCGGGTCGCAGGAACAGGCGCTCCAGCTCCATCTCTCCTAGAAGATAGGCCTTGGACAAAGGCGGGCGCTGATACGGCAGGTGCGGCTCGGCCCCGATCAGAGTAATCTTTCCGTCGAACCCGTCCTTGCGCAGCCGCGCCACCAAGGACGCTCCTGCCTGACCCGCGCCAATCACGACAATATGGCTCATGCTTTGCCCACCCCGCAGTTTTCCCGTGGTCTCTCTGATTTGACCACCTATATTGCGGCTTAGCCCAATTCTGCAAATCCAAACGACAGGAGCTGAAAAATGATTTCAACAGGAGACACCCTGCCCGAGGCCACACTGATCCAGATGGGGGCCGACGGGCCGGAGGAAGTTCGGATTTCAGACAAGACCAAGGGGCGCAAGGTTGTCATTTTCGCTGTGCCCGGCGCCTATACCGGCACATGCACCACCGCACATGTGCCAAGCTTCATTCGCACCAAAAAGCAGTTCGACGACAAGGGCGTGGACGAGATCATGTGCCTGTCGGTCAACGACCCGTTCGTCATGCAGGCCTGGGGTGAATCCACCGGCGCCACCGCGGCCGGACTGACCATGGTATCAGACGCGGCCTCAGAATTCACCAAAGCCATCGGCATGGATTTCGACGCCCCGCCCGTTGGCCTGTTCGCGCGCTCGAAACGGTATGCGATGCTGGTCGAGGACGGCAAGATCACGGCCCTGAACCTGGAAGAAAACCCCGGTGCCTGCGGGATCTCGGCGGGTGAAGGTTTGCTGGAGGTGATCTGAATTTGGCCGGCCCCGGTCTGTCCGGGGCCGCGTGAACCCAATTTAACTTGAAGCACTGCCTCAATGCGCGAATACTCGTCGCACAAAATTGGGGAGATTTTTATGAAACTTAAGGTATTTTCATCCATCCTGACCGGCGCAGCGCTTTTGGCAGCCTGCGGTCCGGCCCCAACCCCGCAACAGCAAGCCGCACGACAGCACGAGATTGCCTGCCTCAGCGGCACACTGGGCGGCGCCTTGATCGGCGGTGCAATCGGCAACCAGTTCGGCGGCGGATCGGGCAAGACGATCCTGACCGCAGCCGGTGCTGCCGCCGGTGGCATTGAAGGCCAAAGATTTGCATGCTGAGGAGATTGGACATGAAACGGGCGATTTTTGTATTCACAGCTGCATTCCTGGCCTCGGCCACCAATGCCGAAACCGTGGCCGAGCTGCATGAAAAAGAATTGAATGCCATCGACGCAAACAATGACGGGTTCCTGTCCAAAGACGAGTTCGACGCTTTTTCGGACTATGCGTTTCAGGCCATGGACGAAGACAAGAACGGCACACTGGGTCAGGCCGAGGCCAAGCCGTTTCTGGACATAAAGCAGTTCCAGAATGTTGACCGCAACAAGGACAGCTTTATTTCAAGATCGGAATATGATGCACAGATGAATGAAGATTTCGACGCGGCAGATCAGAATGGCAACGGCCAACTGGACTAAGCCCGCTTGAAGGAGCTTGCTATGAAGAAATGGATCGGAATGAGTGCTTTGGCACTGGCCGCGGCCTGTGACGTTCCGCAAGCTCCCGTGGTGACGGGGCCGGACGGACAGGCCCGCATCCAGATCAATCCGTCTGGCCTGACCTGCTATGAAAACCGGTGTCTGGATATCAATCCGGCGGCGCGCAGCGTGCGCCAGATCGGGAACAAGACCACTGGCATCCCAAGGTCCATCGATGTCAGCGATGGCACCGTCACACCTGCGGAATTCAAGCAGATGGGCACGGCTGCGTCGCTTGCCGGTGGCCAGGGGTCAGGCAACGACCGCTAGCACAGGCTGTCCATCTTTCGAGCCAGTTTGGCGTCCAGTGACGACAGGCCGCCTACGTCATGGGTGGACAGGACCACCTCGACCGTGCGGTAGACGTTGGACCATTCTGGATGATGGTTCCATTTCTCGGCCCAGATCGCCACTTGCGTCATCCAGCCAAATGCGTGCACGAAGTTGTCGAATATGAAGGTCTTGGTGATCGCGTCGCGGCCTTCGACCATGGTCCAGCCGTTTTTGAACAGCGGATCCAGCAGCGGGCCACGGGTCTCGGCGGACAAAAGTTCAGTCATTGCTGTTCCTCCGGGTTCGATTTCCTGAACGGGCCGTAATCCGTCAGAATCTCGATCTCTTCTCCCACTGCGCGGCCTTCGGCGTCCAGATATTTTTTGACGGCATCGGCAAAACCCGGATCGCCGACCCAGTGCAAGCTATGCGTGCGCGTCGGCAAATAGCCCCGCGCCAGCTTGTGTTCGCCCTGAGCGCCCGCTTCCACCCGGGCCAGACCGTGGGCAATGGCAAAGTCTATCGCCCTATAGTAGCACAGTTCGAAATGCAGGCAGGCATGATGTTCGATGCAGCCCCAATACCGCCCAAAAAGCGTTTCGCGGCCTATGAAGTTCAGCGCACCCGCAATGGCGTGACCATCCCGTTCAGCCAAAACCAGGGCCATGTCATTCGCCATCGTCTCTTGTGCGATGTCAAAAAACCGCCGCGTCAGATAGGGTGAGCCCCATTTTCGCGCCCCGGTGTCCTGATAGAACCGCCAAAACGCATCCCAGTGTTCCGGGCGCAGGTCATCGCCCGTCAACGTGCGGATTTCACCGCCAAAGCCATTGGCCTGCGCCCGTTCCTTGCGGATGTTTTTGCGCTTGCGTGAGGACAAGGCCGCAAGGAAGTCATCGAATTCGGCGTAGCCATCATTCAGCCAGTGAAACTGTTGCGAGCTGCGAAGCATTAGCCCCATCTGCTCACCGGCCAATGCCTCGGCTTCCGTACAGAAGGTCACGTGAACCGAAGAAACCTGATTGTCGGCCGCCAGTTGAACGGCACCCTGCACCAAAGCCGACATTCCGATCCTGTCATAGCCCGGGCGCACCAGAAACCGCCGCCCGGTGGCGGGTGTGAACGGCACCGCAATTTGCAGCTTGGGATAATACCGCCCGCCTGCGCTTTCATAGGCATGGGCCCAGCTGTGGTCAAAGATGTACTCGCCCTGGCTGTGCGATTTGGCATACATCGGGGCCGCTGCGATCAGGATCCCGTCAAGAAAGGCGGTCAGGTATTGCGGCTGCCAACCCGTACCGCGCCCGACCGAGCCGCTTTCCTCAAGCGCCAGCAAAAAGCGATGTGTGGTGAAGGGATCAAGGGGCCGCCCACCATCGGCGGCCTCGGTGCAGGCGCAGGCATCCCACTCGGCCGCTGAAATCCGCGACAGAGACCCAATGACCTGAACTTCGATTTGGGCCTGATCCATGTTTCCTCCGCACCAGCCCTTTATCTGTGACCGAAGCGGCAAGGTTCAAGCTGAATGCGCAGCCAGATACCCTTCGAAGGTCACATTGTCGGCAACCATGCGGGCCTCGGCCTCTTGTTCGGGCGTCCGGACGGTCCAGCACAGGATCGGCACGCCCTGCGCCTTCAGTTCGGCCACACGCGGGCGGGAAAGGTCTTCCGCCTCGTGGCTGATGAAACCGGCCCCAACACGGTCAAAATCAGGAATATCGCGCAGGGTGTCGCAGACGTCTTGCGGCAGAAGCTCGACACTGGGCTCATAGGCGCAAGTCGTGATGCCGCGCGGCAGATGCGGGGCCAGCCGCGCCAGTTCCGCGACCGAGTTTGGATTGAAGGACATCAGGGCCACCGGGCCGTCATAGCCCTGCAATGCGCGCACGGTGTCGTGCTCGAGGGCGCCGATATTCATACCCATAACGCCGTCCTGATCCTTCAGCTCGATCAGCAGCGGCACCTGGCCTGCCACCATATCCAGCACCTCATCCAGCGTTGGAATGCCGTCATCACCATACAGAAGGGTCAATTCGGACGCCGCCGCCGCCGACACCTGCCGGATCGGCCCGGGCTGGCCGGTCAGACGCCCCATGTCGTAATCATGGAACACGACGGCACGATCATCAGCTGTCAGCTGAAGATCGATCTCGATCCCGTATCCGGCATCAATGGCGGCACGAATGGCCGCCCGGCTGTTTTCCGGGCGGTTGTTCGAGATGTCATGCAGCGCCCGATGAGCAATCGGGGCCTGCAAAAACGCAGCTGGCAGGGGCGGTATCATTCGATCTCGAATATGCCTTCGATCTCGACCGCCACGCCCAAAGGCAGCGACGCAGCACTTACGGCGGAACGCGAGTGGCGACCGGCGTCGCCCAGCGCTTCGACCAGAAAGTCGGATGCGCCGTTGATCACTTGCGGCTGCGCAGTGAAATCTGCGGTCGAGTTCACGAAACCGGTCAGCTTGATGACACGCACCAGTTTGTCGATATCTCCGCCACAGGCCGCCTTGACCTGCGCCAGCAGATTGATCGCGCAGACCCGCGCCGCTGCGGCTCCGGCCTCGACATCCATGTCATCGCCCAGCTTGCCGGTGATCAGCTCGTCTGATTTCGATATCTGGCCGGACACGTACACGATATTGCCCACACGTACATACGGCACATAATTTGCCGCTGGCGCGGGTGCGTCGCCCAGCGTGACACCGAGGCTTTCCAATTTTGCAGCGATGCTCATTGAGAGGGTCCTTCCCTGATTGACTCTGCCGGACGCTAACCGGGAAGCACATCCGTGGAAAGACGGAATGCGGCAAATTCCGGCTTGCATGCGATCTGAGCATATCTTTACTTATTATGACTTGCAGATGCTCAATTGCTTTACCCGGACCTGACGAACAGGTTACACGCTAGGTGTTTCATTTGAGACCTGAAACGACTATGTGACAAGAACTTGTGCCTTACCGGCGTGTTAGTATTGGTGAATTGTGATTGTTGGCCCGACAGAACGGATGTCGGGCATTTGGGAGAAGCAAAGATCGTGTCGAGCAGATTTTGCCTGAAACACCTGGTTGTCCTGTCACTCATGGCCATTCTGTCCGCCTGTGCAACGACACCGCCCGAGGGCGCCTCACGCAGCGACGTGTTTGACCCTTACGAAAACGCGAACCGGGGAATTCACAAGTTCAATCTGGGCGTTGACCGGTTTCTGTTTCGACCTGCGTCGAAAGGGTACGTGAAGATCGTTCCTGATCCCATGGTCACCAGTTTCAGCACATTCGCCGAAAACATCTCGCTGCCCGGACAAGCGGTCGACTACCTGCTTCAGGGCAACCCGAAACAGATGGGCAATGCGCTGCTGCGCTTTGTGATCAACATGACCGTGGGCGGCTTTGGCCTGTCCGCGCCCGCAGATGAGCTGAACCTGCCGCCCGTCGATACTGATTTCGGTGAGACCCTGCACGTCTGGGGGGTCGGCGAAGGGGCCTATGTTGAACTGCCTTTCTATGGCCCGTCGACCCAAAGGGATGCCATCGGGGTGGTGATCAACCTGTTCTCGAATCCGATCAATTTTGCCCCGGTCCGGCCCGCTGACAATCTGGGCGTCTATGCCGAAGTCGTTCGCCGCATGGGCGATCGTGGACGGTTCTCGGATACCGTGGACTCGATTCTGTATGAAAGCGCAGACAGTTATGCGCAGGCCCGCCTGATCTATCTGCAAAACCGCCGCTTCGAACTGGCGAGAGATGACGAAGACGCCTATCTGGATTTGTATTCCGACCCCTATGCAGAAACCGGTACAGACCCGGTCAGGGACCCCTATTTAGACCCATACGAGGACCCCTATGCTGAATAACGAGTTGAACCGCCGTAGCTTTGTCGCAGCTGGTCTGGCCTTGGCGGTCCTGCCCAAATCCGCATTTGCCCAGACCGAGGCATCAGCCAAGGCACTGGTCAACAGTGTGGTCAACGACATCAACAGGGTTATCGCATCGGGCAAGTCAGAGAATGCGATGCTGCGTGATTTCGAGAAGATCTTTGTGCAATATGCCGACGTCCCGATCATGGCGCGTTATGCCCTCGGTGCCGATGCCCGTACGGCCACCCCATCCCAGCTAAGGCAATTCACCAAGGCTTTTCAGGGCTATATCTCCCGCAAATATGGTCGCCGCTTCCGCGAGTTCATTGGCGGTGAGGTCAACGTGCGTAATGCACGCAAGATCAAGGCCGGATATGAAGTGCGCACAATGGTCAAGCTGCGCGGCTCGGCGCCGTTTGATGTGACGTTCCTTGTTTCGGACAAGTCTGGGCGTGAAAAATTCTACAACATGTTCATCGAAGGCGTGAATCTGTTGCTGACCGAACGCACCGAAATCGGCGCGATGCTGGACGCCCGCAAAGGCAACCTGGACCAGTTGATCAAAGACCTGAAAAAGACAGGGTGATCCGTTTCACTTGCGGCCACGCATTGAATTACGCCTTTGACAACAGTGGGACAGAGGCGTCTGACCACCTGTTTTTTCGGCGCGCCGCGGCTACGTGTCGAGGTCACGGCATGTAACTGCGCACCAAAGCGCCTGCAATCAAAGCCCACCCATCGGCGATCACGAAAAACGCCAGCTTGAATGGCAAGGATACGATGGCCGGAGGCACCATCATCATGCCCATCGACATCAATACAGCAGCCACGACAAGATCGATGATCAGAAATGGCAGGAAAATCAGAAACCCGATCTGAAACGCCCGTGCGATTTCCGACAGCATGAAGGACGGCATCAAGACCGACAACGGCGCTTGTGCGGACAACTCCATAGCCTCACCACCGGGGCGCAAAGCCGCCATGGCATAGAACGTATCCGCATCCAGTCGGGCCGCCATGAAGGCACGGAACGGCTCCAACGCGCGCTCCAACGCTGGTTCCACTTCCATCGTCTCTTCCATCATCGGTCGTATCCCTGTCGCCCATGCTTCTGAAAACACCGGGTCCATGATGAAATAGGTCAGGAACAACGCCAGGCTGACCAACAGCATATTGGGCGGAGATTGTTGCAGGCCGATCCCTTGCCGCAGGATCGACAGAACGGTGATCAGGAAGGGAAAGCAGGTGATCATGATCGCCAGCCCCGGAGCGATGCTCAGTACTGTGATCAGCAGAATCAGCTGGATCGTCCGGGCGGAAATCGACCCGCCCTCGCCCAAGGACAAGGTCAAATCCTGGGCAGCGGCCAGTGAGGGTGTCAACACGGCCACCAAACCCAGGCAGAGCACATAGCGCATCAACCGATTCCGTTGTGCAAATCCGCAATCTCGGTCAAGCGCACTGCAAGTTGCCCTGCCTGATCGCCTTCCATTTCTTCCAACAGCCCGCGCGCCACCAACTGATCCCCAACATAGAGGTCAACCGGATCTTCGATCCGTTTGTCTAGGGTCAGCACGGCATTCTCTCCCATGTTCAACAGGTCCTTGATCAATGGGCGCGCACGACCAACGGAAACGGTCACTTCAATCGGGACCGAGTCGAAGGGGTTGGGTTTTTCAGATTTCGGGATCTGGGTGTCATTCATTGGACAAAGCCTCTCTTGTCTCAAAGACATAAGCGTCAAAGGTCTGTTCGATGGCGGCGAGCAAAGCGGTGCAATCAACCTCACGTCGGCTCGTGCCGACCTGAAGGCGGGCCTGACCCGGCTCCAGGTCCGAGTGTTCGATCACCTGAGGAGTGGAATGCAGATCTTGCGGCAACAGCGCTGCGACACTCTCGGCACAACCCGGCGGCACCAAAATCTGCATCGGCTGCTCTATCCGCGAACGCGCCATTTCACAGAGTTGCTCCACGATGCGGGCTGCAAGGCCGCGCTCGGCCATCTCAGGCAGTACGGTCTGAACCAGGCTGGTGAACATGGGCTCCAACGACAGGGTCATGCGGGCGATGGCTTCGTGATAGGTGAAAGACATATCCTCAAGCGACCTTGCCAATTCAGCCGAAATCTGGCTGCGGCTTTGCTCCTGCGCCCGCGAGGCATCTTCCCAACCGGCCCCATACCCGTCTTCGAAGGCAGCGAGCCGTTGTTCTTCCAGCGTGTCCTCATTCAAGATCAGAACAGGCCCCGTACCGGTCTGGGTGGTGAAATCCTCAAGAAGATGAGCAATCGACATCACACCCGCTCCTCACCTTCTTCAAGCCAACTGCGCAGGATCTCGACAGTTTCTTCCTGCTTTTCACCGATCATGGCGCGCAGCCGGTCGACAGGATCCTCCGTGGCGTTCGAGCCGAGAGCCGGAACACCACGCTCTGCCGGCAGGGTCGAGAGCTCTGCCGGTTCCTCCGGAGCGATTTCACCTGTCAGTGCCAGGGTATCCGAATCCGCCCCTCCTGCCGCCGCCAGCAGCGCCGGTGTCGGTGTCGCATTCGTCAGGATCGGGCGGATCACGAACAGGGCCAGCACGAGCGAAACCAAAGCCAGCACAGCCATCTGTATCAAGGACATGACGTCCAGATGGACGTTGTGCCAGAGCGACGACGATACCAGGGTGCCCTGTGGTTCGACCGACGGCAGATCCATGGATTTCAGTGTGATAACGTCCCCGCGCGCCGCATCGTACCCGACTGCCGACGCCACGAGCTCTTCCAGAGCGGTAAGCTCTTCCTGGGGCAAGGGCGTGAAGACTTCGGCACCAGAGGCGTCCACTGATCTTTTCCCATTGACCAGAACTGCAACCGTCAGACGCTTGATCGCGCCGGGGGCCTTATGGACTTCCAGCTCTGTCTCGGAGACTTCGTAGTTCACCCGCTCACGAGTCTGGGTAGCCGTCGAGTTCGATTCGTCCCCGCCCGCCGCATCGCCATCCGGCAGGTTCGACGCCACGGTGACATCCGATGACTGGTTTCGGGCGCTGTCCGAACGTTCTTCGACATCCGTGCTGATCGCCACGCGGCCTTTGGGGTCAAAGCGCCGCTCGCGAATGGATTCCGTGTTGGTTTCGGTGTCCACACTGACCTCGACCACGGCATTGCCTGTACCGACACGCGCCTCGACCAGACGCAGAACACGTTCCCGCAACTGGCGCGACTTGTCGTCCGCAGTGTCCGCAGGCGCTGCGGTATCCTGCCCGCCATTCACGGCCCCGTGCGAATCAACCACCGTAACGTTCTCGGGCGTCAGGCCGCTGACGGCCGAGGCAACAAGGAACCGGATGGCCTTGGCCTGATCCCCGGTAATTTCGGTCCCGGATGGCACCAGGTAGACCGAAGCCGTTGGTGACACGCTGCGCTGAAACGGGTTTGCCGTCCCGTTGGCAATATGGACGCGCGCCTGACTTATATGCGGGCTTCCGACAATCGTCCGCGCCAGTTCACCCTCTTTCGCGCGCCAATAGGCAGCATCGAACATCTGAGAGGTGGTGCCAAACCCGCTTAGCGAATCAAGCAGTTCGTACCCTTTGTTGCCGTTTGCGGGCAGGCCTTCGCTGGCCAGGGTCATTCGCAGCTCGTCGCGCTGCGCGCCGGATACGTAGATCGATCCGCCCCGGATTTCATATGTGACGCCGCGCTGGTCCAGCGCGCGGACTATTTCCCCGGCGGCACCGCTTTCCAGACCCGCATAAAGCAGCGTCATGGACGGAGCCGTCACGAGGCGCGACATGCCAAGGATTCCCAGAAACACCAGCGCAACCGCACCGGCGACGATGATTTGTTTACGCCTGTCCAAATTAGCCCAGACAGTTCCGATCTGCTGCACGCTCACCTCCGACTCGCCGGCATTCTGCCCGACGCACCCTCTGTTTGGACGATTGCTCTTAACAATCGGTTAGTCCCTGCGCGGTTATGACGGGGTCGGAACGGATGAATGAGGACGTCATGACCGACGCAACCGACGAACTGGCGGAACCCACCGGGAAAAAAGGGAAAAAGGGAATACTGATCGGGATGCTTCTTGCCATCGCCGGCGCTGCGGGCGGGTATTTCGTGACGTCATCCGGATTGATTCCGCTGGGTGGCAAGGCCGCGGTTGAGGCCGGCAAGGACGAGGCGAAAGAGGAACCTGCCAAAGCGCTGACGGATGTCGGTTTCATTGATCTGCCGCCGGTTGTTGTATCGGTGAATTCCGGCAATTCGCGACATTTGAAGTTCCACGCTCAGCTCGAAGTTAACGCGCCGTACATAGCTGATGTGAAAAAAATGCAGCCACGAATCATGGATGTCCTGAACGGATACCTGCGAGCTGTTGAATTGAAGGACCTTGAGGATTCGCTGGCATTGACGCGCATCCGAGGTCACCTGCTGCGACGCATTGGAATTGTTGTTGGCGAAGGGCGCGTTCGCGATGTGCTGGTGATGGAATTTGTACTGAATTAGGAGGCGGAATTGGAGCTGATTGCGGATATTTTGCTGGTCACCGGTGCGTTGGGCGCGGGTCTTTATTGTTTTGTGCTGTCGCGCCGCCTCAGGCGGTTCACCGATCTTGAAAAAGGCGTCGGTGGCGCGGTGGCCGTGTTGTCGACCCAGGCGGAAGAGCTGAAGAAATCCCTGGACAGCGCGCGAAATGCCTCGGATCAATCGGGGGATCAGCTGAAGGCGCTGACGCAAAGGGCTGAGACCGTGGCTCAGCACCTAGAGCTGATGATGGCATCTCTGCATGATGTCATACCCGAAGAAGAAACTGCTGCCCCGGAAACGGCAAAGCCTGTCCAAGACGATCCCCAGCCTGAAGAGGAACAGGGCACCAAGCACGAGAAAGCAGCGGAACCGGCCGAAACTGGTGCGCGTGAAGAGCAACCCAAGGCGCCAGAGGGCCTGATGTTCTTCCGCCATGACCGCAAGCAAAACGGGGCGCAGGCATGAGCCTTGCGCGCAACGCCAAACACGATACACGCCCGCGCGGCGGTGTGCTTGCTGTCATCTCATTGCTGATGATCGGCTCGGCAGCCATTCGCGTTGGCTTGGAGGCAGGACCCGCGCTCGCCAAACCGGCGACACCCGAAGTCGTGGAAAACAAGCCTGCCGCATCCGAAACACGCGATGTTCAGGTTGTGCTGGCAGAGCTTTTGCGCCGGGAGGAACGCGTCAAACAGCGAGAGGCTGAATTGCGCGATCAGGAAAAAGCACTGGAGATCGCAACCCAGGCCGTTGAAACGCGTCTGACGGCCCTGAAGGAAGCAGAAGATGCCCTGCGTGCCACGTTGGCGGTTGCGGACAAGGCGGCAGAGAACGATCTGGCGCGCCTGACGGATGTTTACCAGAACATGAAACCCAAGGACGCAGCCGCGTTGTTTGAAACTATGGACCCGACCTTTGCCGCAGGGTTCCTGTCCCGCATGCCGGTGGACGCAGCGGCTGGCGTACTGGCGGGCCTGAGCCCCGAAGCGGCCTATACGATCAGCGTTGTCATGGCCGGACGCAACGCCTCTGCCCCACAGGAGTAGTCGCCCGTGTTGCCCGGTAACGCACAGAACTCATCTGGAGATCTCAAATGATTGGAATTGTTGGAATTGTTGTCATCTTCGTAATGGTCTTCGGCGGCTATCTCGCGGCAGGTGGCAAGATGACCATCATCATGAAATCTCTTCCCTTCGAAATGATGATGATCGGTGGCGCCGCCGTAGGAGCCTTTCTGATCAGCAATGACATGGGCGGCGTGAAACATAC
This sequence comes from Ruegeria sp. THAF33, assembly GCF_009363615.1. NCBI lineage: Bacteria > Pseudomonadati > Pseudomonadota > Alphaproteobacteria > Rhodobacterales > Roseobacteraceae > Ruegeria > Ruegeria sp. THAF33. The sequence continues at coordinate 3,034,654 of NZ_CP045384.1, forward strand.
GATCAAAGACATGGCCAAGGTTTTCAAGGGCCCGAAATGGAAGCCCGAAGACTATCGTGACCTTCTGTGCCTTCTGTTTTCGTTGATCCGCATTGCCCGCGCCAACCCTGTTGAGGTCGAGCAGCATATAGAAGACCCCGAAAACTCCAGCTTGTTTTCCGCATACCCCAAGATCCAATCAGACAAGGAGGCCGTCGACCTGATTTGTGACACCATGCGGTCGGCGGCGATGAATTATGACGATCCGCATCAGGTTGAAGAGGTTCTGGAGAAGCGCATGGAGGCGAATTTTCATCACGCCATGCACTCAAGCCATGCGCTTCAAACAGTAGCAGACGGCCTGCCCGCGCTGGGGATCGTTGCTGCGGTTCTGGGCGTGATCAAGACGATGGGATCAATCGATCAGCCGCCCGAAGTGCTGGGGAAGCTGATTGGGGGTGCCCTGGTAGGCACGTTCCTGGGCGTTTTTCTGGCCTATGGTCTGGTCGGCCCCTTCGCAGGCAAACTGAAAGCCGTGGTTGAAGAAGACAACCACTTTTATCAGCTGATCAAGGAAGTACTGGTGGCCAACCTGCACAACCACAATGCCGCCATGTGCATTGAAGTCGGACGCCAGAACACCCCAACCCATAACCGCCCGGGCTTTTCCGAGCTGGAAGACGCATTGAAAGAGCTCAAGCAGGCTGCGGCATGAAGCGCATCGGGTTTCTGATTGCTGTTTTGGTCACGGCTGCATCTGCCGTGACCGCACAGGACGTGGTGGTGCGATCCGGTGAGCATGACGGATTCACACGTCTGGTTTTCGACGTGCCACCGGATACCCGCTGGATGCTGGCGCAACGGAAGAACGGCGCCAGCCTTACCATTGCCCTGGACGATGTCACATTCAAAACCAGCTCGGTTTTTGGGCGTTTGACCACGAACCGCCTGGCCTCATTGTCGCAGGAAAACCCCGGCAGCGCTTTGGAACTGGAGTTCGGGTGCGACTGCGTGGCGTCGGCGTTTCTGTACAGAAACTCGATGATCGTACTGGACATCGCGCCAGGGGAATTGTTGCCGCCGCTTCTTGAGAATGTACCGCCACCCTTGATCGGAAAAACGGCCGAAGGCAAACCGCCATCGGTTGAGACAGGGTTGCATCTTCCGCTCCTCACCATGACTGAGCAGGGGATAAAAGACCAGCTGTCCACTCGTCTTCTGCAAGGGACCGATCGTAAGTTGCTGGACTTGAAGCTTGCTCCGGTCGGGCCTCGCAATACCGCCCCGTCCGGCACAAGCGCTGTGCCACCCCAATTGAGTTCGAACGTACGTCTGACCACGGTTCTGGACGATTTGCAGAATGTTTTGAACGCAGAACTGCAACCAATCGACCACAGACCGGCCTGCATCTCGACTGCTGAGCTGAATTTTGCGTCCTGGTCAGGGGACACGCCTTTTCCGGACCAGGTATCAGCTCTCCGCTCTGGGCTGTACAAAGAGTTTGACAAACTTGACGGCGAAAAGGCCATGAACCTGGCCAAGCTCTACGCCTCTTTCGGTTTCGGAGCCGAAGCGTTGAGTGTCTTGAGGCTGTTGGAGAAGCCGCCAAAGGGCTTCGAACCCGTTGCGGCAATTGCGCGGGTTGTAGAAAACCGGCCGCCGCTGCCCAGGAATCCATTCAACGACCTGCAACGATGTGACAGCGATGCGGCGCTTTGGGCTGTGTTGTCCGATGGGGAACTGGCACCTGACGCAAACGTGGAAGCAATCGAAAACGCGTATTCAAGACTGCCGGATCATCTTCGCCGCCAGCTGGGGCCGCGGTTATCAGAAATACTGGTGAGCGCACAACAACTGGAGGCTGCCCGCAGAATCCTTCGGTCGGTTGACCGGATTGAACCGGAAACGACATCCCGTGTCGCTCAGGCCAAAGCCAGCGTTGCCAAGGCGGAAGGGGACAGTGACCGTGAAGAAGAGTTGTTGACCGAGGTTATAACCTCTACCGACGCCGCCGCTGAATCTCCGCTGGCTTTGGCGCGCCTGGTGGAAAAACGTTGGTCTGAACGCAAAGCTGTTTCTTTTCAGGAGCTTGATCTGGCGGCATCTTATGCGGTCGAGTTCAGACGATCGGAGCTGGGCGCGATGATGAACCGCACCTATGCGATCGCTCTGAGCCTGAGCCAGGAATTCGACCGCGCATTTGACGTGATCGAAGCGCAGCCACCCGGACCCGATAGTGACGGCGCGATCAATCGGCATCTGCAATTGCTTGCCGAGAGATCGGACGACGCAACCTTTCTACGCCAGACGATGGAGGTAATGCAGCCAGACATGACGGAAGTGCTGACAACCGATACTGTAATTGCATTGGCAAGCCGTCTTGCTGATCTGGGCTTTGCTCAGCAGACATTCGCGCTGGCGAACAGACCGGAAGATCAGTCTCGGCGCTCGGATCGGGCTCGGTTGCGGGCTCGGGCCGCTTTGCTGTCGGAGCGCCCTCATCAAGCCCTGCTGGAACTGGCTGATGACAATTCCGCAGAGGCGATCGCCTTGCGCGCGCAGGCGATGGTTTCAACAGAAGATTTTGCAGCCGCCGGCGAAATGCTCCGAGATCTCGAACAAAACGAAGCGGCAAACCGGTACTTCTGGCTGGCCGGAGTATCGGATAAAAGGTTGGAACCTGCGGGCGGGAAATACGCGGCATTGAACCAAACGACCCAAGCCTTGTCTGACCTGCCGGAACGGTTGGCGGAAAAACCGCTGGCGGATGCGCAAAACCTGTTGAAGGACAGCCAGTCGGCCCGTCAGCGGATCGATGAAATGTTGAACGCAGTTGGGGTAAAGTGACGTATATCGCGGCTGTTCCGGCCGCACCCGGCAAAGTGGACGCCGGTCCCGGTATACCCTGCGATGCGTTTCAACCGCTGGCAACCCGGCGCCGTTGCTTCAAAGCCGGTCCAATCAGAACGCCCGATCAGGCGGGGATGCAAAAAAGCTCCAACTTCTTTCAAGGATGTTGTGTTCCAGACATGACACAGAAGAACAGGCCGCCGAACTTCAGGCCGCGTTCCTCAACCACAAAGGTCACGACGGCTGACCGCCTGTGAAGCAACCGGTGCCGTGGCATTGACGACAGATGCGTGAAAACGAGACGCCACATCCGAAGGACGGCGGTAAAAGTTCCACGCCTTCAATGAGTTCCGTGGTCAGAGAATTCGCGGACGTGTCTCCTCATCAAACCTGGCCAACCGGTTTGGGATGGCAACGTCTTTGGACACAAATTCTGCAAGCCCGCCTTTTCCGACACGCTGACAGGCATCGGTATTGCCAGTGCAGTATTGCACGCCACTGGCTGGCGTTTTCTCTGCTCCCGGTGCCGGGCACCGGGAGCAGAGACGTCAAAAACAGCGGACAACCGTCCTTGCTTCAGTACGGAGCCTCAACATCATTCATCGAGACATAGACGGTTTTCATTTCCGAGAAGTGATTGATCGCCAGTTTCGAGTTCTCGCGCCCGACACCGGACATCTTCGATCCACCAAACGGCGCTTCAACCGGGGCAAGGTTGTAGGTGTTGATATAGCAAGTGCCAGCTTCGAATCCGGCCACGATTCGATGCGCCCTGGTCAGATCATTCGTGAAGACACCTGCGGCCAGACCGAACTCGGTGTCATTGGCGCGGGCCATCACCTCTTCTTCGGTCTCGAAATCCAGCACCGACATGACGGGGCCAAAGATTTCCTCGCGCGCGATGGTCATGTTGTCCGTGACGTCAGCAAAAACCGTGGGTTGCACAAAATAGCCGTCTCTTTCGATCCGTTCACCGCCATAAACCAGTCTTGCGCCTTCGGCTTTGCCCTTTTCGATATAGCCCAGGGTGATGTTCATCTGGTTCTCGCTGACCATCGGGCCAAAGCTGACGTCCTCGTCCATTGGATCGCCGATTTTCGCGTGATCCAGACGTTCTGACAGACGTTTCAGGAATGCCTCTTTGATACCTTTCTGAACGAAGACGCGGGTGCCATTGGAACAAACCTGGCCCGAAGAGTAGAAATTGCCCAGGATCGCACCTGAAACAGCATTTTCGATGTCGGCATCGTCAAAGACGATCATCGGGGATTTGCCGCCAAGTTCCATGGTCACATGCTTCATGCCATCCGCAGCAGCAGCATAGACCTTGCGGCCCGTCGGCACAGAACCTGTCAAAGAGACCTTGGCCACGCGCGGATCAGAGACCAGCGAAGCACCGACATCACCGTATCCCTGGATCACGTTGTAGACACCCTTGGGCGCTCCGGCCTCGACAAGAATTTCGGCCACTTTCAATGCCGAAAGGGGCGTGGTTTCCGAAGGTTTGAATACCATCGTGTTGCCGCAGGCCAGTGCAGGTGCACCTTTCCAGCAGGCGATCTGCGTGGGGTAATTCCAGGCGCCGATCCCGACGCACACGCCCAGCGCCTCGCGGATGGTATAGACGAAATCCCCCCCGCCCAGCGGAATATGCTCGCCAGTCAGAGAGGCTGCCAATCCACCAAAATACTCCAGCGCATCGGCCCCCGAGGTGGCATCGGCAACTGTGGTTTCCTGAAACGGCTTGCCGGTATCATGGGTTTCCAGAACGGACAGGTCGTAGTTGCGTTCGCGCATGATATCAGAGGCGCGGCGCAGGATGCGGCCACGTTCCGTCCCGGACAGGGCCGCCCATGCTGCCTGAGCGTTTTTTGCGCTGTTTAGAGCCTTTTCCACGATCGCCGGCGTCGCTGAATGCAACCGTGCAATCACTTCGCCTGTAGCGGGATAGATCACTTCGATGGCCGCGCCGTTTGTATCTTCGACATATTCGCCATCAATGAAATGGCTGGCCCGGGGCTGAAACTTCATACCGTGTCCTTTTCTTTCGCACCCGTCAGGACGGGACAAATGGTCAGTCGAAAATCGGCCTATCGGTTATTGATTGACCAGTCAATAAAATCATCAAAGGGGCGGTTTCACGCCTGTCAAACCCCGCAAACCTTGAAATTTTTGGTTAATGTTCTATTTATGTTCTACATAGTCAGAGGACAAACCGATGACCCAGCAAACACGCCCCACAGCCCTGAACGGGCCGAACAACGACTATCACCTGCTTCCGGTCACCGATCGGCAGATGCGGTATGCGCGTGCGATTGCCGAGAAGTCAGCCCTTGAGATTCCGGTTGAGGCACAGCGTGACCGGCGGCTTTTGTCTGACTGGATTTCAGCCCACAAACCACGCGGGACCTCGCAGTTCGACAATTACCCGACGGGAAAACAAGTCGCGTTTGCCGAGCGGATTTCACGCAGCAAGCGCCGCCCGATCCCATCCGAGTGTTTCCGCGACAAGAAAATGATGTCGCGCTGGATCGATCACAACAAATAGTCCCGAATTAGGGTCTATCCGGATTGTGGTTGCGGGCATAAAGCGAAACTGCTGCGGCAACAAACATACCCAGTAGGATATAGCCTGTTACGGCCTCGGACACGGCGAGCCCACGGCACAGACCGGTCGGGGACATGTCGCCATATCCGACTGTGGTAAAGGTGACATAGGAAAAATACAGGATATCCCCCGGACCCTGCGCACCAATGACACAGTGGTCGTTATACCCAAAGGCCCCGTAAACTGCGGCGAACAGGAATGGAACAACCTGTATGAACGAAACACCCATCAGAAACAAAAGCCTGCGGGGCGATTTCACCTGTGTCATGTAATACCAGGACTGTGACACCAGCCAGATCAACAGCCCGATTGAGGCGACTGTGCCAATCGTATCGCCCGCAGCCGCCTCGCTCAGGCGGGACAGGCCATACCAAGCCAGGAAGCTAGCAAGGACCAGCCCCAGTGCCGCAATCAGGGTCGATTTCCATTCGTCCAATGTCGTGGGTTTGCGGTGCATGAACGCCCCTTCAATCCGGTCTTCGGGCAATCATCCGACCTAAAGGCATCGCCCGCAACCCGAATTCAATCCTGCCGCAAATGCGCCTCACCCCGTTCCCGCGCCAGCAGGATCTGCTTTTGCCGCTCGCGAAAGCGCATTTTGTCAGCATCGGACGTCTCATCGATGCATTGATGGCATGAAACGCCATGCTCGTATTCCGGGCGCTTCATATCCTCGGGCAGGATTGGACGCCGGCAGCCATGACAAAGCTTGTGCGGCCCTTCAACAAGACCGTGGCCAACCGAAACGCGATTGTCGAACACAAAGCATTCACCCTGCCAGGAACTGTCTTCAGCAGGGATTTCCTCAAGATACCGCAGGATACCGCCTTTGAGGTGATAGACATCCTCGACCCCCTGCCCCAACAGGTAGTTGGTGGATTTCTCGCAACGGATGCCGCCCGTGCAGAACATGGCGACCCGCTTGTTGTGAAAGCGGTCCTTGTTCTGTTCCCACCATGCAGGGAAATCGCGGAAACTGGCCGTTTCAGGGTCTATTGCCCCTTCAAACGTCCCGATTGCCACTTCGTAATCGTTTCGCGTGTCGATCAAAACCACATCGTCAGAGTGGATCAGGTCATTCCACTCCTGCGGGTCGACATAGTTGCCGACGCGGGCGCGCGGGTCCACGTCGGGCTGGCCCATGGTCACGATCTCTTTCTTCAACCGCACCTTCATCTTGCCGAAAGGCGGGTGGTCCGAGGTCGCTTCTTTCCACTCCAGATCAGCGCAACCGGGCAAGGATCGGACATGTGACAGCACGGCGTCAATTCCGGCCCGCGGGCCGGCGATCGTGCCGTTGATCCCTTCCTGGGCAAGCAGCAGCGTACCTGTGACAGACTGCGCGCGGCACAGGTCCAGCAAGGGGTTGCGCAACGCGGCCGGGTCCGCGAAACGTGTAAAGTGATAGAGGGCAGCGATTGTGTACATACGCGCGATCTACCTTTGCAGACCCAGAGTCGCAAGGGATTGCATTGACGCCCCGCGCGCCGCCGCCTACCGATAGAGCGGTAAAAGGAGGCCGCCATGACCCATGCCCTGCTCGTGATCGATGTCCAGAACGACTTCTGCCCAGGCGGGGCACTGGCCGTGGTAGAAGGGGACGAGATCGTCGCACAGATAAACGCCATGATGGATGAATTCGATGCCGTGATCCTGACTCAGGACTGGCATCCAGCGGGGCATTCTTCTTTTGCCAGTTCCCACGATGGCAAAAACCCGTTCGACCTGGTCGACATGCCCTATGGCCCACAGGTTCTGTGGCCCGACCACTGCGTGCAGGGCACGCGCGGCGCCGGGTTTCATCCCGAATTGCGCACGGATGGCGACCTGATCCTTCGCAAGGGGTTCCGCAGTGCCATCGACAGCTATTCCGCATTCTTCGAGAATGACCACCAGACACCGACAGGCCTGAAAGGCTATTTGGATACACGCGGCATCGACCGTTTGACCCTTGTGGGATTGGCCACCGATTACTGCGTGCGTTATTCTGCGGTAGATGCCGCCAGGTTGGGTTTCGACGTCACGGTTCGCATGGGTGCCTGTCGCGCGATTGACATGGACGGTTCGCTGGCAGCCGCCGAACAGGCGATGCGGGATGCCGGCGTCCTATTGACCTAAGGTGTGGCGCCTGCAGCGGCCAGAAGCTTGATCATCACGAACAGAACAACCGCCAGACCCAGCGCGAACCCAATGCGCCCTGGTATCGTGCGACGTTCCGGGTTGGTCTGGTTTGACGGAGGTGGCGGAACGCGCATCGGTCGGCTGCGTACGATCCCAGCCATGGGTTGCGCGGTTCGCACGTAGTGCAAGAAATCCCAAAGGTTGAAATCGCCGCAATATTCACCCTGAATTCCACGCGTCCTGATGTTGTCAAACAGCGACCGCAGAATTCGCACCCGATCCGCATGATCCTCGGCCGGAAAAACACCCGGCACGATGCCGCTGTTGCGCGACTCGAGGCTGAACCCGGCATCCATGAAAATCTTGCGGATTTTCGGCGATGTTCCACGCAACGCGTCCGCGGCTCTGATATCGCGGAACACCGCACATACCTGGCGTTCCGTATCAGAGGCAGACCCCAGCTTTTCAGGGTCCAGATCTTCCAGCGCTACGTTAACAATATCAAAATCGTACTCGATACCCATTCACAAACTCAGTTTCGACTTTCCATCCCCTCTTCTCACTAACCGGTAAAAACAATGCACAATATGCCGGTATTGTGACGTCAAACTGGCATTGTCACCAAATCAGTGACTCTTGCTATTTCCAGAGTCGATTGATCTAACTACGGAAATCGCAGGAGTTCCCCATGGTCGACATCGCGACCCGCGTCTACAATCACAAATGGAAGATTGACCCGATTGTACGGTCTTTGATCGATACTGATTTCTACAAACTGCTGATGTGCCAGTCAGTGTTTCGAAACAAGCCTCAAACAGATGTCGTTTTTTCGTTGATCAACCGGTCGAATCACGTACCTCTGGCGCGTTTGATCGATGAGGGAGAGCTGCGGGAACAGCTGGATCACATCCGCTCTCTCAGCCTCAGCCGTGGGGAAAGCACCTGGCTGCGCGGCAACATGTTCTACGGAAAACGGCAGATGTTCCGCTCGGACTTCATGGAGTGGTTCGAGAATTTGCGCCTGCCGCCCTATCACCTTGAACGCAAAGGTGACCAATTTGAACTGACCTTTGAAGGCAAGTGGCACGAGGTCATGCTGTGGGAAATTCCCGCGCTGGCGGTGTTGATGGAGCTGCGCTCGCGCGCGGTGCTTAACGATATGCGCCGGTTCGAATTGCAGGTGCTTTACGCCCGCGCGATGACCCGGGTTTGGGAAAAGATCGAAAAGTTGAGCTCGATAAACGGGCTTGGGATCGCGGATTTCGGCACCAGACGGCGGCATTCCTTCCTGTGGCAGGATTGGTGCGTGCAGGCGATGATCGAAGGGCTGGGCGCATCCTTTACCGGAACTTCGAACTGCCTGATCGCCATGCGACGCGAAGTCGAGGCCATCGGCACCAATGCGCATGAACTGCCCATGGTCTATTCCGCGCTGGCCGATACGGATGAAGCGTTGGCGCAGGCGCCTTATGACGTGCTCAGCGACTGGCATGACGAACATGACGGCAACCTGCGCATCATCCTGCCCGACACCTATGGCACCAAGGGGTTTCTGGACAATGCTCCTGACTGGTTGGCGGGATGGACCGGCATTCGCATCGACAGCGGAGACCCGGCAGCAGCGGCCGAGGTCGCAATAGACTGGTGGAACGCACGCGGCGAAGACCCGACAGGGAAACGGATCATCTTCTCTGATGGTCTGGATGTCGAGAAAATTCAGGAATTGCATGCCCAGTTCGCGGGCCGCGCCAATATTTCCTTCGGTTGGGGAACCTTGCTGACCAACGATTTTCGCGGACTCGTCCCCAATGACGCGCTGGCGCCGTTCTCATTGGTCTGCAAAGCGGTATCCGCCAATGGCCGCCCGACGGTCAAACTGTCGGACAACCCGGAAAAGGCTATGGGTCCGGAGGACCAGATCGAACGCTACAAGCGGGTGTTCGGCGTCGGAGCGCAAAAGGCGATCGAGGTGATCGTCTGAACCACGGCGGTGCATTCATCATTTATCGGCACCTCACCTGATGCTATTTTGGAAGGCATTCCCATTGAGCATTAAGGTTGAGATACAATGATTTTTGAACCAAAGAACTTCTACGATACCGGCGGATCCCGAGATGAGCTTTCACTTTTTTCCTACGCCGCATACCTGATATCCCGCGCGCAGTTTCTGCAAGCCGAAGGCGATGACAGCGACCTTTTCCTGTTGGGCCGCGATTTGGAAGAAACCGAAGATGCCGTTCTGTCCAAACAGCTTGTCATGCTCGGATTCCGGCCAATTGACGACCGCCAAATATCCGCCCACGAATACATGCGTTTCTTTGATGGCCCCGGCGATCCAAGGCCCGTTGACCTGCTTACTTCGCCAGAGCCTGAGGGGTATTACCAACATTTGTTCGAGGCGATCAAAGCAGCAGAAGAACAGCCGAACGTCGAACATATTGACGCTGCTTTGAAGCTTGGACTGGCGGCCCCTGATTCAATTGTTGCTCTTGCCGCACTGAGTTCGTGCCTCAAACTGTATTCGCCGGAATCTTTTCCGCCACGTCTTTGGCTTGGTGTGTTTACGGCGCGTTGGGCGCAGTTGGAGCCGCTCTCGCAAGATTTGCTTACTGTGTTGTCGTCCGCTCTGATTTCAGACCCGCCGGGTTCGAAGATTCCACCGGCGCCCGCGCAACAGAAAGCCGGTGCGCCGGGGTTGCTTCTGGTTCATGGCACACACTTCGAAGTCAATCCCGACCCCACATGGTACTATCCCCATGTCGGAGATCTGCACAATTACATCAGGCCGCATCGCAACGACATCTATTCAGGGCAAAACTACTATGAATGGGAGGGCCGGTGGTCCGACCGCGGCCGACATATTGCTGCCAAACACTTGAAAAACTGGATAGATCTTGAGGCTTATCACGGCTGCGATGTGGTTGCCCACAGCCACGGCTGCAATGTCGTCATGAAAGCCGCCGAGATGGGGGCACATTTCAACAAGGTCGTTTTCTTGAGCTGCCCGGTACACTGGCACAAGTACAACCTGAATTCAGGCCGGATCAATGTGCCGTATTCTGTTCGGGTCTGGTTTGACCTGGTGATCCTGGCAGATGGCGGAAGACAAAAGTTCCCCGCCAGTGCCAACGTTGCCGACGAGGTCGTCGGAGGTTGGTTCAGTGGGCATTCTGCCACGCGGACATCACAGATTTGGGGCAATCATACATTGGAAGCAAAGCTGATCTGAATTGCCTGGGAAATGTTATCCGTGAAACGCGGCAACTGTCTTCAACTGTGAAAAGCCGTACAAAGCCTCGAACCCTTTTTCGCGGCCATGGCCGGATTTTCCCACCCCGCCAAACGGCAGTTCAACACCACCGCCTGCACCGTAGTTGTTGATGAAAACCTGACCCGAGTGCAGCGCTTTCGCCAACCGCATCTGCCGCGCGCCATCCCGCGTCCAGACGCTGGCGACAAGGCCGTACTCTGTACTATTCGCTATGGTCAGGGCCTGTTCTTCGGTGTCGAACGGGATCAGAACCTGGACGGGGCCGAAAATTTCGTCCTGTGCCAACTGATGATCTGGCGGCACGTCTGCGAACAAAGTGGGCCGGACATAGGCTCCGGTCTCTGGCGCGTCTTCGACAATCTGTCCCTGCGCAGCGATCGTCAGGTCCGTGGCGGTTTTCAGAAAGCCCCTGACAATCTGTTTCTGCCGGTCCGAGATCAACGGCCCAACCCGCAGATCCCGCATCGCCGGGCCGACAGTCAGTTCTTCATAGGCCTGGGACATGCGCGATCTGACCTGCTCATAAACGCCCCGCTGCACCAGGATCCGGGACGAGGCCGAACAGGTCTGGCCCGCATTTTGGATCCCCGCATTCACCAGAAACGGCAGCGCCGCATCCAGATCGGCATCGTCAAAAACCAATTGCGGGGATTTCCCGCCCAGTTCCAGCGTCACGGGCACCACGTTGCGTCCCGCCGCCTGCTGCACAAGGGCCCCTGTGGCAACTGAACCGGTGAACGAGATGTGGTTTACACCCGAATGTCCGGACAGCGCCGCACCCGCCTCGGCCCCCAGACCGGGCACGACATTCAAAGCACCGGCCGGCAGCCCGGCCTGTTGCGCAAGATGGGCAAAGGCCAACGCGGTCAGACAGGCCTCTTCCGCAGGTTTCAGAACACAGGCGTTGCCCATGGCCAACGCCGCCCCGACCGAACGCCCGATAATCTGCATCGGATAGTTCCAGGGCACGATATGGCCCGTCACCCCATGCGGTTCGCGCAGGGTATAGACGGTGTAGCCATCGAGATAGGGAATGGTCTCGCCCATCACCTTGTCGGCCGCGCCGCCGTAGAACTCGCAATAGCGCGCCAGGGCGACCGCGTCTGCCCGGGCCTGTGTCAGCGGTTTGCCGACATCCATCGCCTCAAGCCGCGCTAGATCGTCCACCCGTTCCAGCACCAGTTGGCCCAGCCGGGTCAGGATGCGGCCGCGTTCCAACGCCGTCTTTCGCCCCCAATCACCATTCAACGCAGATCGGGCGGCTTGTACCGCCGCGTCGATTTCCGCCTCGGACCCTCGGGCGATCCGGCAGATCTCGGTCCCGTCCGAAGGGTTGATCAAGGGCAGGCTGTCGCCCGCAGCCGCCCGGATCCAGCGCCCGCCGATCAGGCACAAGGTGGGATCAAACCAAATCTTCTGGGTCATTTTGGGCCTCCAATCAGGATCTAACAAGGAACTTTATGCCGTCAGCGGCCTTATCTCGGGCAACCGGGGCGCAGCGGCAATCAGGGTTTGCGTATAGGGATGTTGCGGATTTTCGAACACCTGCTTGGTCTGACCCTGTTCGACGATCCGCCCGGACTGCATCACAAGCACACGGTCGGTGATCGTGCGGACAACGCTCAGGTCATGGCTGATGAACAGATAGGTCAGGTCATAGGCATCGCACAGTTCAGCGAGCAGATCGAGGATCTGTGCACGGACCGAAACGTCAAGCGCCGAAACCGCCTCGTCGAACAGGATCAGATCGGGCCGGATGATCAGGGCGCGTGCAATGGCGATCCGTTGTCGTTGCCCGCCCGAGAATTCGTGGATGTACTTGCCCGCGTCGTCGGGGCTGAGGCCGACGGCCGTCAATATTTCCGAGATCCGATCCTGTCGATCTGATCCGGTGGGCGGGGTGTCCAGCAAGTGGAAAGGCTCGGTGATCAGGCGCGCGACACGATGGCGGGGGTTGAAGCTGCCATATGGGTCCTGAAACACAACCTGCATCCTTCGACGTACGGCAAGGTTGGATTTGTGACCGGTGAATACCGGCTGACCACCCAACCGGATTTGACCGGACTGAACCTCCTCCAGGCCCAGAATTGCCCGTGTCAGGGTCGATTTTCCACATCCGGATTCCCCGACCAGCCCCAACCGCTCGCCTCGGTTGAGGCAGAAGCTGACACCATCCACCGCCCGGTGATGGCGCGGCGCGTCCAACAGGCCTTTTCGGGGCAATCGGTAGTCCCGGACAACCTGGGTTACCTCCAGCAACGTTTGCGGTTGTGCGGGTTCCGGCAAAGTGACCTGATGACCAGACGCCTCGAACAGCATTCGGGTATAAGGGTGTTGCATGTGACGCAGCAGGTGCTGTGTGGCCCCGCTTTCAACCACTTCTCCGTGGCGCATCACGATGATCTGGTCGGCCATATCAGAGACAACAGCCAGATCATGGGTGATCATCAGCAGCCCCATGTCGTATTCGCGCACCAGCCCCTTGAGCAGGTCGAGAATCTGCGCCTGTGTCGTGACGTCCAGCGCTGTCGTCGGCTCGTCCGCGATCAGCAGCCTGGGGCGCAGAGCGATGGCCATGGCAATGACCACGCGTTGCCGTTGCCCGCCGGACAGTTCGTGCGGATAGCGGGAAAGGGGGAACCGATCAGGTGGCAGGCCGACGCGGGTCAGCACCTCTTTGGCGCGTGTTCGGGCCTGGGTCGGGGGCATCGCCTTGTGGATCAGGATCGTCTCCATCACCTGATCACCGATGGTTTTCACCGGATTGAGCGCTGTCATCGGTTCCTGAAACACCATCCCCACGGACGCGCCGCGCAAGGCGCACAAATCGGGCTCTGACCGTGTCAACAGATCCTGACCGTCCAGCCAGATCGCACCTTCCGTGCTGGCCGCATGCGGCAGCAGTTGCATTACCGCCAATGCGGTCATCGATTTGCCCGAACCGCTTTCACCCGTCACCGCCACGATCTGGCCGGGGTCGATCGACAAGCTGACCTGTTTCAGAATCGGTATCCCGTGGATCGTCAGCGACAGGTTTTCAATCTGCAAGAAACTCATGCCCGCGCCACCCTGATCCGGGGATCCAGCCAGTCCCGCATTCCGTCGCCCAACACGTTCAGACCCAGCACCGTGACGATGATCGACAGACCCGGAATCAGAGCCAAATGCGGGGCAAAACTGACCATCGTCTGCGCGTCTGCCAGCATCCGGCCCCAGCTGGGCGTTGGAGGTTGAGCGCCCAGACCTACATATGACAGGCCCGCTTCGGCCAGAATGCCAAGGCTGAACTGGATGGTCCCCTGCACGATCAGCAGATTGGCCACGTTGGGCAGAATATGTTCAGCCGATATCCGCGCGGCCCCTTTGCCCGACACACGGGCGGCGAGGATGAACTCTCTCTCCCAAAGCGACAAAGCAGCCCCGCGGGTGATACGGGCAAAGACGGGGATGTTGAAAATACCGATCGCAACAATGGCGTTGATCGCTCCGGCGCCATAGACGGCCGTGATCAGGATGGCGATCACCAGCGAGGGGAAAGCGAAGACCAGATCATTGCCACGCATGATGACCTCATCCAGCCATGAGCCTTTGCGCGCGGCCGCTGCCAGGCCAAGAGGAACGCCGATTGCCATGCCGATGCCGACGGCCACCAACGCCACCGCAATCGACGTACGCGCACCGACCATGATCATCGAGAACATGTCGCGGCCGAAATGATCGGTCCCAAACCAATGCTGCCCGTTTGGTGGCTGCAATTTATTGGGAATGTCCAGCGCGGCATGGTCGTAAGGGGTCCAAATGAACGAGACCAACGCGGCCAGAACCACCAGCGACGACAACAAGGCCCCAACGATCAGGTTCCGGTTCATATCCTGCTCCTCAGTCGTGGGTCCACGGCCGCATAAGCAAGATCGACAAGGAAATTGACCGTTATCACGGCAAAGACCAGCAACATCACGACCGATTCCACGACGATGAGGTCTCGGGCAGAAATGGCCTGAAACACCAGCCGCCCGAGGCCCGGCAGATAGAACACCTGTTCAATTATGATCGATCCCGCCAGCAGGAAGGAAAACTGCAAGCCGATGATGGTCAGCACCGGAATCAGCGCATTTCGCACCCCATGCCGCCAAAGGGCCTGACGACGGGACAGGCCCTTGGCCCGAGCCGTGCGCATGAAATCCTCACCCAGAATGTCCAGCAAGGCCGACCGCATGACGCGCGCCAGAATCGCCGCCTGTGGCAAGGCAAGAGCCACGGCAGGCAGGGTCAGGGAATGCAGGCCGACCCACAGACCGTCGTTCCAACCGGCAAACCCGCCCGCATTGAACCAGCGCAGATTGATGGCGAAGATCAGCACAAGCATCATCGCGAACCAGAAGTTCGGGACTGCGATGCCAAGCTGCGTCGCCCCCATCACTGCAAGGTCCCCCGGTTTGCCCCGACGCGCAGCGGCATAAATTCCGGCGGGAAAGGCGATCAACGTGGACAGCGTCAGCGCATAAAGTGCCAGGGGCAACGATACCCACAGCCGGTCAGCGATCATCTGCGACACCGGTGTGCGATAGGTGTATGACGTGCCGAAATCGCCCACCAGCATGCCGCCAACCCAGTGGAAATAGCGCTGTATCCTGGACGCATCCAAACCCAGCTCGGCCCGCAACGCGGCCAGCGTGTCCTCCTGCGCGTTGACGCCCAGCATGAACGACGCCGGATCACCCGGGGCAACCTCGATCACGGCGAAGATGACCACCGAGGCGACGGCCAGGCTGACAAGCAAGGAAATCAGTCGTTTGAGGACGTAGCGGAGCATTGGCACCACGTTAGGGTCACATCAGGCACGGGTCCAGCGTCTAAGGCACCAGAAGGAAAGCGGAAACCGCATAGGCAACGATCGCGGCATAGCCCAGTGGATAGATCCACTTGATCGCATAATTGTCCAAAGTGCGCGCCGCCCCCTCCTTGCCGGACACTTTCAATCGTCGCAGCGCGACGTTGAACACGATCAGCGCCCCGGTCATCAGGAACATACACTGAAGGACAAAATCCAGAAAAGTCAGATAACCCAGCTTGGGCAGATCTGCGGATATTGCCCAGTTGAACGCGACGAAGACCAGCAGGTTGCCGCCCGCAATCTCGATCCTCCGGCGGTATTCATCCAGAAAAAACAGCGCCCAGCCGACCGAGATCAAGACAAGCATCGGCAGGAAAACCCGAATGACGTAATAGGTCAGATGTCGATTGCCCTCAAAAACAAGCGCGACCTGATCGCTTTCTTTGCCGGATAGACCCAAGACCCTGGATGTTTCCAACCGTGCATTGTTCAGAATCCATTCTTCTTCGCCCAACTGATCTCCGAGGCCCGAGAATTCGTTCAACGGATGGTAATTGACGTATTCAGAGGGAAAGACCGAAACGACCTCGAAATGAAACTCCTGCGTGTCGAACGGGTATTTTCGGAAATCGAAATGAGGCGCCTGGAGTGTAAGAGACGATTTTTCGACATACAGCACCCGTCCGTCGTAACGCAGGGATGCGGCGGATTCGTGGATCCACTTGTTGGACTGCTGATTGTGAATGACAAAAGCCGGCAGAACGGACCCGATACTTGCCGCGTGATTTGCAAGGTCGGGCGGGTTGAAGACCCGGACATCCCTCCCCAGTTCCTCGGGATCAAACGCCAGCGCCGGATCGGTCCATTCCACCCGCAAGACCACAACCGCGCCATAGTTTTCGGCCTTTTGATCAACACCGGTGATCTGGTCGATGCGAATTCCGATCCCAACATTCAACGGGTTCTCGGGCGTTCCGGGAAGGGCATCCATCCGACCCCCCAACACATTCTGCGCCGTGGCCGCGACAGAGGAACCGAGCACCAGAAAAAAACCTAAAACCAAGACGGGAATGGCACGGAGCAAGAACATACGTGAGAACACCCTGACACAATGGAAGGCCCAGGCCGCCCGGCGCGGCCCGGGCTGTAACATTACTCGGACCAGCTGATCTGAGTCAGATCGATTGCGGCGGTGGGCGCGTTCTCCCAAAGGCCCTGAACGCCGACTTTCGCAACGCCCAGTTTGGCCAACTGGAACAGGTAGCCATTGACATAGTCGCTTGCGATCAGGCGCTGCGCCTCACCCAGCAAACGGGTGCGTTCTTCGGGGTCGGTGGTGGTGTTCAGAGTGTCCATCAGCGCCTGAAAATCCGTGCTGTCATACTGAAAGTAATAATCAGGCCGCGCATAAATACCGATATCCATAGGCTCGGTATGGCTGACGATGGTCAGACCGAATTCCTTGCCCTTGAACACGGATTCCAGCCATTGGGCCCATTCCACATTGATGATCTCGGCCGTGATGCCAACCTCGGCCAGCTGCGCCGCTATGATTTCGCCCCCACGACGGGCGTAAGACGGCGGGGGCAAATGCAATGTGGTCTCGAACCCATTTTCGAATCCCGCCTCGGCCAGCAACTCTCTGGCTTTTTCGGGGTCGTAAGCGGATTGCGCGGTCAGATCGACGTAAGCCGGGTTGTGCGGCGCAAAGTGGGTTCCGATCGGCGTGCCATAGCCAAACATTGCGCCGTCGATGATCGCCTGCCGGTCAATGGCATGGGCCAATGCCTGACGAACAAGGATATCATCAAACGGAGGTTGCTTGTTGTTGGTGGACAGGATCGTCTCACCTTCGGTCGACCCCACAAGGACCTGAAAGCGCGGGTCGGCCTCGAACTGAGGCAGGTTTTCCGGCGCCGGGAAGTTGTCAAACACGTCGACATCCTCGGCCATCATGGCGGCAAAAGCGGCGGTCGGGTCCGAGATGAACTTGAACGTCGCAGTCTCTAATTCGGGCTGTTCGCCCCAGTAATCGGGGTTTCGGTTCAGCGTGATACTGTCGCCCTGCACCCAGTTTCCAAAGGTATAGGCACCGGTACCAACCGGGTTGGTCTTGATGTTGTCTATGCTTTCCGGCGCGACGATGACCGCATCCCCCCAGGCCAGGTTGAACAGGAAATTTCCGTTCGGTTCTGACAGGGTAACCTTCACGGTCAGCGGGTCGACGACCTCGACGGTTTCGATACCGGCAAACAGGGCCTTCTGCGCATTGGCGCTGTCTTCAGCGGTTGCGCGGTCAAGGCTGAATTTGACATCCTCGGCGTCCATGGTGGTGCCATCATGGAAGGTCACCCCGTCATGCAGGTTAAAGGTATAGACCGTCCCGTCTTCGGAAATCTCCCAGCTTTCCGCCAATCCGGGCACAACCGAGCCGTCGCCCATGAAACGTGTCAGGCCTTCGAAGATATTGGTGTAAACCACCGAGTCGATGGCTTGCGCCGCGGCGCTAGTCGGGTCCAGATGCGGAGGCTCAAGCTGCATCGCAATGGTGATGTCCGACTTGGCCAAAGCCTGCGTGGAAAGCAGGCTGGCCCCTACGGCCAGGGTCGATGCAAATGTCCGGAACAGGAATTTTGTCATGTGAACTCTCCCTACTGAAATGGGTTGTGCCCTTGTTTTCAGGGCCATTTTACTGACAGTCTTCCTGTAAACCTCAGGTCAATCAAGGGAATGTTCGCGCAACCGGGGTTTCTTCGGCCCCTCCCGATCTGCTATGCCGCACTGCAACATAATACTGCAGGAGCGATCCATGAGCGCCACCGCCCGCAAGAAAGCCCCGAACGCCGAGGACATTCGCGCCCGAAAAGGCGGCGAACCTCTGGTCTCTTTGACCGCCTATACCACGCCAATGGCGCGCCTGATGGACGCCCATTGCGATTTTGTGCTGGTCGGTGACAGCGTCGGCATGGTGCTGCACGGGCTGGAATCCACGCTGGGGGTCACGATGGAGATGATGATCCTGCATGGTCAGGCCGTATCACGCGGCCTGAAAAGTGCGATGATGGTCATCGACATGCCTTTCGGAAGCTATGAGGAAGGCCCGGCACAAGCCTTTCGTAACGCCGCACGCCTGATGGCGCACACAAATGCAGGCGCGGTCAAACTGGAATGCGGGGTCGAAATGGCTGAAACCATCCGCTTTCTGGTGAAACGAGGCATTCCGGTGATGGCTCATATCGGACTGACGCCGCAGTCGATCAATACCCTGGGCGGCTACAAGGTGCAGGGCCGGGACGAGCAGGCTGAAGCCGTCATGGCAGACGCCCGTGCCGTAACCGAGGCTGGTGCGTTCTCGGTCGTTCTGGAGAAAGTGCCCCAAGGTCTGGCGAACCAGATCACCGAAGAGATTGCGATCCCGACCATCGGCATCGGTGCATCTGCGGGCTGTGACGGGCAGATTTTGGTCGTGGACGACATGGTGGGCTTTTTCACCGCCTTCAAACCCAAATTCGTCAAACGCTATGCCGAGCTTGGTCCGTTGGCCGAAGCGGCCATTGCGGAATACGCGGCCGAAGTCCGCGCGCGGACCTTCCCGGCGGACGAACATGTCTTTGCCGATCAGGCTCCGGCCAAAGGACAAAAGACATGACCGCACCGATTCTGCGCTCTCTGGCCGAGCTGCGTGCCAAAACCACCACATGGCGCCGAAACGGTGAGGGGATCGGCGTGGTTCCGACCATGGGTGCGCTGCACGAGGGGCATTTGTCGCTGGCGCAGGCTGCGAAACAGGGCTGCGACCGGGTGATCGTGACGATTTTTGTGAATCCCAAGCAGTTCAACAATCCCGAAGACTTGGCAAATTACCCCCGCACCGAACATGAAGACGCCCAAAAGCTGGCCCCGTATGGCGTGGATGCGATCTATGTGCCGGACCCGCAGGAAATCTATCCGGAAGGTTTTTCGACGACGGTGTCGGTTGCCGGTCTGACCGACGTGATGGAAGGACCTTTCCGCCCCGGACATTTCGAAGGCGTTTCCACGGTGGTCGCCAAACTGTTCCTGCAAACACAGGCGGATCGAGCCTATTTCGGGGAAAAAGACTATCAACAGCTGCTGGTTGTCCGCCGGATGGCGCGCGATCTGAACATCCCAATCGAGGTGATCGGCTGCCCGACTGTCCGAGAACCTTCGGGCCTGGCGATGTCGTCGCGCAACCTTCTTCTTTCTCCCCAAGGATTGGAGATCGCAGAGCAAATGAACAGCGTCATGCGGCAGGTGGCGGACGATCTGGCCAAGGGCGCAGACTTTGCCGTGCTGGCGCAGGATGCCAAGGAAACCCTGCTGAAGGTCGGGTTCACCGAAGTCGAGTATATCGACCTCCGCTGTGCCGAGACGCTGGAAAGCCTGTCCAACGCAAGTCAACCCGCCCGCCTGTTCGTCACAGCCTGGGCCGACGGTGTCCGCCTGATCGACAATATTCCTGTCAATCCGGCCTGATTTCTGCACTGGCCCCTTCGCCATTGTTTGCGCTAAAGTCCGGCAAAACGATACCGGGGGAGAGCGGAAATGACCCATATTCTGGCAATCGATCAAGGCACCACATCCTCGCGCGCCATTCTGTTTGACGCGCAGATGCGGCCTGTTGGCACCGCCCAGCAGGAGTTTCCTCAGCACTTTCCGCAGGAAGGCTGGGTTGAACACGACCCCGAGGATATCTGGTCCAGCGTTCTGCACGTGTGCCGTGAGGTGATGGAAACCACCGGTGTTTCAGCGGATCAGATTGCCGGTATCGGAATCACCAACCAGCGCGAAACGACGGTCGTCTGGGACAAACAGACCGGCAAGGCCATCCACAATGCCATCGTCTGGCAAGACCGCCGCACCGCCGATATCTGCGCGCGCTACAAACAGGCCGGGTGCGAGGATGACGTCACAGCTCAGACCGGTCTGCTGCTAGATCCTTATTTCTCGGGCACCAAGGTCAAATGGCTGCTGGATACCGTTTCCGGTGCACGCGAGCGCGCAGAAGCCGGAGACCTGCTGTTCGGCACGATCGACAGTTTCCTGATCTGGCGGCTGACCGAAGGCCGTGTCCATGCAACCGATGCCACCAACGCTGCCCGTACTCTGCTGTTCGATATTCACTCGGGCACGTGGAGCGCCGAGATTTGCGACCTGCTGGATGTGCCCCTGAACCTTTTGCCCGAAGTGAAGGATTGCGCCGCGGATTTCGGAACCACCACTTTGCTCGGGGGCGACATTCCCATTCTGGGCGTTGCAGGCGACCAGCAAGCCGCCACCATCGGGCAGGCCTGTTTCCAGCCCGGTATGATGAAATCAACCTATGGCACGGGCTGCTTTGCACTGCTGAACACTGGCGCGCAGCCGGTTCAGTCGAATAACCGCCTGCTGACGACGATCGCGTATCAACTGGACGGCCGGCGAACTTATGCGCTGGAGGGTTCGATCTTTATCGCGGGGGCCGCAGTGCAATGGTTGCGCGACGCGTTGCAGATCATTGATGCGGCGCCACAAAGCGGCGAACTGGCGGCTCAGGCCGATCCGAACCAGCATGTGGTGCTTGTGCCCGCCTTCACCGGCCTCGGGGCGCCTTATTGGAAACCTGACTGTCGCGGAGCGCTGTTCGGGCTGACGCGCAATTCCGGCCGGGCCGAGATTGCCCGCGCCACGCTGGAAAGCATCGCCTTCCAGACCCGCGACCTGTGGCATGCCATGCAGGGCGACTGGGGCGCCGATGCCGATGTCATCCTGCGCGTCGATGGCGGGATGGCCGCGTCTGACTGGACCATGCAAGGCCTGTCGAACTGTCTTGGCGCGCCTGTGGACCGCCCTGTCATGCAAGAGACGACAGCCCTGGGCGCCGCATGGCTGGCAGGCATGAAAGCCGGAATTTATCCGGATCAGGCCGGGTTTGCGGAAACTTGGGCGCTGGATCGCCGGTTCGAACCAACGCAGGAACAAGCCGAACGCGATGCGGCTTATGAGCGTTGGCAACGCGCGGTACAGGCAGCGATGGCGTTCTAGCTGTGGTCTTTCAACAAACGCTGTTTCTGCCGTGACCAATCCCGCTTGGCCTGGGTTTCGCGCTTGTCATGGGTTTTCTTACCCTTGGCGATGCCGATCTTGATCTTGGCCAACCCCTTGTGGTTGAAATACAAAACCAGCGGCACCAGCGTCATGCCCTTGCGCTGGGTTGCATTCCACAAATCGGACATCTGTTTGCGGGACACCAACAGCTTGCGACGGCGGCGTTCTTCGTGCTTGAACACTTTGGCCTGCTCGTATGGCGCAATATAGCTGTTGACCAGCCACAGCTCGCCATCATCGACGGTGGCATAGCTTTCCGCGATGTTGGAGCCACCCGCGCGCAGGGATTTGACCTCGGATCCTTGCAGAACGATACCGCATTCGATGTCGTCCTCGATGGCATAATCGAAGCGGGCGCGCCGGTTTTCGGCGATCACTTTGTAATTCGGGTCTGTCTTCTGCTTGGCCATGACGCGTTGATTTAGGCGGCTTGCGCCGCCCTTGCAAGGCACGGATTTCCAGCCGCGGTCATGATTTGGCAGAAATGATCAGATCCGGGCCAAAAATCGTGTCCGCGTGGTTGTGAAGATATATCTTCAACCAGGGCGTAAACCGATCCGGGTGACGTTTCACTTCGGCCAACAGATCGTGATAGTCGATCCAACGGATATCCATGACTTCATCCGGGTTGGGCGCGATTTTCAGCGAGCCGCGGACATGGGCCAGAAAGACGTCGACAACCTCGTTTTCCACCATGCTGTTGCCCACATCGGCGTGATATTCCAGCCGGTGTCGGTATTCTGGATACAGGCCCGTGATCCCCAGCTCTTCACGCAGGCGGCGCACGGCACAGGTGGACGAGCTTTCGTCCCAATCGGGATGCGTGCAGCAGGTGTTCGCCCAAAGGCCGGGCGTGTGGTACTTGCCCAATGCGCGACGCTGTAACAGGATCTCGGTCCCCCGTACGACAAAAACCGACACAGCCTTGTGCTTGAGCCCCTTCTCGTGAACTTCAAGCTTGTCTACAGGGGTCAACTCACCATCGACCCAAGCTGGGATCATGATACCCATCTGTCCTCTCCTGCTGCCAATCCGCCTGACGAGCCCTGATTTTGATTATTGCTGTTGCCGGATCGGCTTGGCTTTGCGGCGTTGCTTGGCAATCCGCCGTCTGACTTTAAAGTGCGGCTGTTCCACATTGTTATCAATCGCACCAAAGGCCGCAGGGGCTGCGGCCTTTGGTCCTTGTGCAGTAGTGCACAGTATCAGGTGTTATTCACCCGACACGCTTGCGATATAGGCATAGACGTCTTCGGCGCCCTTTTTCAGCTTGAAGGTCATTTTCGATTTGGCGGATGTATCATCCAGATAGGATTTCAAAAATGCCTTGGGGTCCTGAGCATACTCGACAAAAGTAGTTTCGTCCCAAACCAGGCCCTTCTCACCGGCGGCAACGATGCTGTCTCCGTATTTGAAACCCTCAACGGTACCAGCGGTGCGGCCCGCGATTCCATAGAGGTTGGGGCCGGTCTTGCCACCTTTGACGATCACTTCGCCTGCCGGGTCGGCGATCATGTGGCAGGACTTGCATTTGTTGAAGGTTTTCTTGCCCGCCTCAGCGTCACCTTCAGCATAAGCAGGAAGGGCCAGAAGGCCGACGATTGCGGTAGCGAGGATGCGATTCATAGCTTTTGCTCCGATAGAAATTGGCTGCACCGAATGGACCGTCGGCGCAAAAAAGAGTCAACGCGCAGATTGCCGCGCGCGCTTAATGTGCCACTGCGACAAATAGGATGTCCTTAACTTTTGTCATGTACCTCGGACCAGCAAGGCAACAGATCGCCTGCGGCCGGAGTCGCCAGATACACGGCGCGCGCAATAGCTCGCGCCAGGCACAGCGAGGCCGCATGCCCGATGACACCTGGTTCGGTGTCGGTGGCGACACTCCGCGCGCCCGTGCTGACCCCGAATACCAGATCACCATCCCCCGGCGTGTGGGCGGGTACAATGGCGCGGGCAATACCGTCATGGGCGGCAACGGCCAGTCTCTGACATTGCGGTTTGGTCAGGGCCGCATCCGTCGCAACGATGGCAATCGTGGTATTGGCCTTGTCCGGGTTCGCGGACTGCATCACCTGCGCTTTGCGACTGACCGTTGGTTGGCCAAGTCCGGCATTGGGATCAGGCCCCAACCCACCGAACTCGCCGTCCACTTCAAAGGGGGCTGCCCAGAAATGCCTGTCACCCGGCGTGGTGACACTGCCCAGCGGATTGACCGCAACCAATGCGCCAACGGTAACACCACTGTCCAAAACAACCGAGGCCGAACCCAACCCGCCTTTGTGCATCGCGGTCAAAGCCCCGGTTCCTGCACCTGCTGTTCCGAGTTCGAACCGGTCCGACGCGGATTCGAACGCCGCACGGCCCAAGGCGCGATAGGGATTCTCGTACCACGCCTTGTGGCCGCCATTCAGCAGGTCGAACAGGATTGCCCCGGGCACGATCGGCACCACGGCGGAACCCACCTTGAACCCGCGGCCCAGGGCATGCAGCGCATCCATGACGCCCGAACAGGCATCCAGCCCGAAGGCCGACCCGCCCGAAAGCACGATCGCATCCACCTTTTCAACGGTCTTGTCGGCGGCCAGCAAATCTGTCTCGCGCGTGCCGGGAGCGCCACCCATCACATGCACCGAGGCGCGGAGTGGTTGCGCGCCGGTCAGGACGGTGACGCCTGATTTCAAAGTTGCGTTCTGTGCGTTGCCGACCTTCAGGCCGGGGACATCCGTGATCAGGTTTCTGGGTCCGGGGATCATGCAAGCCTCGGCGGTTGAGCGGGAAAGCGCGCTGGCGCGCGCTGCCTCCGGCGGGGATATTTTTGGCCAGATGAAGAGCGGGTCAGATGCATCGGCCTCCGTCCACCTCGAGCGCGGCGCCGGTGATCATGCTGGCCTCGTCCGAACACAGGAAACAGGCGGCATTGGCCATATCTTCGGGGGTTGAGAAGCGGCCCAACGGGATGGTCGACAGGAATTTTGCACGGATTTCGGGCGTATCCTCGCCCATGAAGGATTTCAATAGCGGCGTTTCCCCGGCAACCGGGCAGATCGCGTTCACCCGCACGCCGGACGGGGCGAGCTCGACCGCCATCGTTTTGGTTGCGGTGATCATCCAGCCCTTGGAAGCGTTGTACCAGTTCAGGTTCGGGCGCGGTGACAGGCCCGCGGTTGAAGCAACATTCAGTATTGAACCCGCCCCGCACGCCTTCATGGGTGGAACCAATGCGCGGGCGGTCAGATAGACGGATTTCATGTTCACGTTGAAAACACGGTCGAAATCCGCTTCGCTTACCTCCTCCAGCGGCGCCGGCAAGTGGGTCACACCGGCGTTGTTCACAAGGATGTCCAGATGGCCGAAGGTTGAGAAAGCCGCATCCGCCATCTTTTGAACCGAAGCGCCCTCGCCTACATCGACCTGCTGGGCAACCGCCTCGGACCCAAGCCGGGTTGCGAGTTCATGCGCAGCATCGCCATTGATGTCAGCGATCATGACACGCGCGCCTTCGGCCAGGAACTTCCTTACGATCCCCGCACCAAACCCGGATGCACCGCCAGTGACGATTGCGGTTTTTCCCTCCAGCCTCATGGTGTTACTCTCCTGCACCTTTTGCAGGCCAGACTATCAACGCCCGGACGAGATGCCAGATCAATCTTCGGACACCTTGCCGCGCAGCGCCTTGACGTCGCCCCGCGCCTTTTTCGCCGCAAGCCTGCGTTTGACCGAACCATAGGTGGGTTTCGTCGCGATGCGCCGCTTGGGTTTGACCAGCGCCTTGCCGATCAGCTCGGCCAGCCTTGTTCGCGCAATTTCCCTGTTGCGGGCTTGGGAACGTGTTTCTTCGCATTGAATGATGATCGCGCCATCCTTGGTCCATCGGCGCCCGGCCAGCCGTTTCAGCCGCGCCTTGACCGGATCGGGCAGCGAGGGTGAGCGCGCGGCTTCGAAGCGCAGTTCAACGGCGGTCGAGACCTTGTTCACATTCTGCCCACCTGGACCGGAGGAACGCATGAAGCTCTCGGTCATTTCCCAGTCTTGCAGAGTGATTTCGTCAGAGATGCGCAACATGGGCAAGACCATAGCTGGAGCGGTTAAAAACAGAAAGGGCCGCCCCGGTGGGACGGCCCTTCGAAAGTTCAGGAGGTCGGGTCGGTTAGATCAATCGACCAGCCGGAGCATACGCTCGGCCAAGGGCTGCCCTAGCAGGCGGTCCCCCCGGTTGTTCCGACACCTCTCTCCAATCTCTTTCTCGACACTGGATCACCTCCTTTTCTATCTGTTGCGGTTGAAAAGAAGCGTGACACAAGATGCGCCATTCTCAAAGCACTTTTTTACGCAGGCTGTGCAGCGGTCAGTCGCGCAACGATCACCTTGAACGGAATCAGCGCGATCAGGGCCAGCGACAGTTTCACCAACCAGTCAGCAAAGGCCAGCGTCACCCACAGCGGTGCCTCGGGGCCCGACAGCATGAAGGGCACGGGCTCCCACGCCCAATTGATGGCCGCATCTGCATCGGCACCAAAGAAGGTGACCGAGGCCGAGAAGGCGATGGTGAAGAAGATCGCGGTATCCAGCGCTGAACCAACCAGGGTCGAGACCAGCGGAGCACGCCACCATTGACCACCGCGCATGGCGTTGAACACGGTGACGTCGGTCAGCTGCGCGATCAGGAACGCAGTGCCCGAGGCGACGGCGATGCGCAGCGGCACGGCGGCATAGGTGAACCCGTCGCCCTGAAGCATGATCTGGCTGCCGATCAGCGAGCAGATCACCCCGGTGACGAAGCCCGCGAAAACAACCTTGCGGGCAGGGCCCACACCGTAGACGCGGTTCATGATGTCAGTGACCAGAAAGGCCAACGGATAGGTGAAGGCACCCCAGGTCAACAGGCCATCAAAGATCAGGAACTGGACCAGGATGTTCGAGGCCACGACGATGGCGGCCATGGCAAGAATGCCGGGAATAAAGTTGCGTTGCATTTTTTGATGCCCGTTTTGACAAGGTAGCGGCGACTTGGCCAAGGGACCGTCCCAAGGCAGGCTGTGCGTTTAGACCTTCATCTGCCGCGTGTCAATCGGGCAGCAGATACTCGACCAACTCGGTCCGTTGCAGTGCCAGAAAGTTGTCATCCGAGATCATCGTGGCCCGCAAACGTCCCCGATCATCCCGCCAGATCGACAAGCCTTCGAGGTTGTCATGCGCGCCGGTTCCGGTTTCGAACAGGGTTTCCTCGGCTTTTGGCACGTCGCCTGTCAGATCCCATCGCCGCAGGCGCGAGCGAAATCCGATTGCCGTGAGGTTTCGCTCCAACACGTAGAACCGCCCATCAGGACCGAAATCAGCGGCAACCGGTTTGAACCAACCACGCTGGGGCAGAACAAATGGGGTCGACCAGGTTTGGCCATTCCAGCGATAGACGGGAATATCTCCGTCCGAGGTGCGGTTCGTTTCCGGCAGCGTATACAGCCGCCCGCGCCTGTCGATGGCCAGACCTTCAAAGGACCCGTTGTCGGCGAGATGCTGAAATGCCTGCGGGCGTGGCAATACACGCGCCTTCGTGCCCGGTGCGGGGTAATGGGCGACGCGGTGCACCCCTTCGAATGAGATATAGAATCCACCGTCAGGAGCCGCCGCAATCCCCTCGGAATCGCCAACGCCGCCGGACATGAGATGCCCGTTGCTGGACAGAACCGGCCATTGCCCCAGAATGCGAATGCCGGTGATCTCGCCATCAAGACGGTCAATGCGCGCCGTCACCAACCGTGCCCGGTCGCTCAGCGCCATCATCTTCTGCCCATTGTCCGAAATGTGCAGCGCGGAGAATCCACCGAACCAATCCGCCTTGTCACGCCATGCAAAACTGCTTTGATGTGTGGCGGTTTTTACATCCACTCCGGGGGCCGCCGTGGCCAGAAACAGTGCCGCACTTACTTGGATTGCAAGACTGAGGCGCATTGTTTCGGCAAATCGGCCAGCACATATTCCCGGCGTTTCTTGGGCGCCGGCGCGTTCGGGTCTGGCGGCGGCGGGTTCAGGATGTTACGCACCCATTGTTGCGCCTCGGCACAGCCATCGCCCTTGGGTGGTGCATCCTGGTTGACGCATCCCTTTGATCCTCTTGGGCATTTCAGGCGCACATGGAAGTGGTAGTGATGCCCCCACCAGGGCCTGATCTTGCGCAGGTAGGCCCGGTTGCCTTTTTCATCGTTGCACATCTGAACCTTCGCCCCGGGGAACACGAAGATACGTGCCACGCGCTTGTCCTTGGCGGCTTCGCGCAGCACCGCGTGGTGCTGTTTGGTCCAGTTGCTGTTGACGTAGGCACCGTTCGAGCGGCGCAGCGATATGGACGAAATATTCTCGCGCGCCTTGCGCGACAGGCGCATGTTGTCACCCGGAAGCATCCAGATATCGATATCCAGCCCCAGCTGGTGCGAGCGGTGGCCCGAAGTCATTGGCCCGCCCCGCGGCTGGCTGATATCCCCGATATAGAGACCGTTCCAACCCGGCTGTTTCGCCGCGAACCGGCTGAGGTCCTGCACGTAATCGATCGCTTCGGGATGCCCCCAGTTGCGATTGCGCGACAGCCGCATTGCCTGCCACGTGGGCCCGGTCTCGGGCAATTGAACCGATCCGGCCGCACATCCGCGCGAATAACTGCCGAACGCCGCTGCTTTTTGTTGCGAGCTTACCTTCTGTGCCCCGAACAACTGCTTTGCCAAGGGCTGCGCTGATGCCGTATTCGCCAGCGCGGTTATTACCAATAGTGCCAAAAAACGTAGTAAAATCATCTGCTCTGATCCCCTTCCGGTCTGACCCAGCGCATCAGGAATAGACCCAGAATAAACAACAGAATGATTGGTGACACCCCCAGACGCGCACTGCCGGTTGCGGTTGTTGCAATCCCGATCAACAACGGGGCCGCAAAAGCGGTCGCGCGCCCCGACAGACCATAAAGACCAAAGCTTTCGACCGGGGTTTCAGGGTCGGTGTGGCGCACCATCATCGAACGGCTGGCCGATTGCAGAATGCCTCCCATGCCACCGATCAGCACACCACAGCCAAAGAAGACGAGGTCAGGCAGGTTGGATCCGTCAGGCAGGCCGATGCCGTAGATCTGCGTCCGGTCCATCGACACCACTGTGACGCAGACAAAAATCAATACCCAGATCGCCACCATTATAACCGGCTTCGGGCCGTATTTCTTGTCTGCCTTTCCCCCGATCCACGCAAAAACGGCCGAGGCGAGAACGCTGACGATCCCGAATACTCCGATCTTGATCAGATCCCATTCCAACACCAGCCGCGCATAGACACCACCAAAACTGTACAGCCCGTTCAGCGCGTCGCGATAGAACATGGACGAACCGAGGTAACTGGCCAGACTGACGCGATAGCGCAAGTTAGACACTGATTTCGACAACAGGCGCAGCGCCTCTCCCACGCTTCCTTTCCTGTCTATCGCCGCATCATCGCGGACCCACAGGAAGTACGGCACCATGAACAGAATGAACCAGATTGCCGTAAATGGGCCGACGAAACGCGTGCCTTCCCGGGTGGCAGCATCCAGACCAAAGGCGGGCGTCATCCCGATCAGGGTTTTGCCGTTTGGCTGTTCCACAAACAGCGCCAGCATGATCGCCAGCGAAATCAGCCCTCCAAAATAGCCAAAGGCAAAGCCAGAGCCCGAGATCTCTCCCACTTCGCTGTCATCACCCAGATCGGGTAGCTGCGAGTTGATGAAGATCAGCGCATATTCCGCGCCGACGAAGCCAAAACCGAAAGCCGACAGCATCAACCACATGTTCGAGCCATCGGGCATCGTGTACCAAAGCGCCGCAGACCCGACCGCATACATGACCGAAAAGGCAAATATCCACGGGATACGCCGCCCCGAAACATCCGCCATCGCCCCCAGCAGCGGCGCGCCAAAAGCGATGATCAACCCAGTGATCGTCAGACAGTTCGCCCAAACAGTCTGCGCGCGCGCCGCAGCCGCCTGCGCATCCAGCCCTTCAGTAGTGAAATACCCGGCGGCGACGCCTGCGAAGTAGGGGCCAAAGACAAAGGTGACCAGAAGGGTATGATAGGGCTGGCTGGCCCAGTCAAAGAACCACCAGCCCCAGATGCGCCTGCGCTTGGAAATCTCTGCCATCTCTGCCCCTGTTTATCGTTGCGATTATATGACTGGGCTTTAATTCAAATCGCAAGCGTTGAGTGCCAGACACTTGCTCTTTGTCGCTATGGTGCTTAGGTCTCGGCCAACTAGAATGCGGAGAACCCATGCTGTCGCTGATCCAAATCCTGCTGCTGATCCTGGACATTGTCTGGTTCATCATCCTGGCCCATGTGATCATGAGCTGGCTGATCAACTTTCAGGTGCTCAACCTGCACCAACAACTGGTCGCGCAAATCTGGTACGGGCTGAACCGCCTTTTAGAGCCTATTTATGGCCCGATCCGGCGTATCCTGCCCAACATGGGCGGTCTGGACCTGACGCCGCTGGTGGTGCTGATCGGGGTCTATGCGCTGCGGATCATCCTGATCAACAACGCGGTCTATTTCTACTGACCTCTTGTTCCCCGATTCCGACTGTGTGATTGTCCTTTCAAGAGCAGTCAAATCTTGAAACAGGGCACCCACGCACATGTTCGACGCCGCGCCTCTGCTGCGAGATGTCTTTGGATTCGATGAATTCCGCCCCGGGCAGGAAGAGATCGTCGATGCCGTAACCGCCGGCCAGAACGTGCTGGCCATCATGCCCACGGGCGGCGGCAAATCCCTGTGTTATCAACTGCCTGCCCTGCTGCGCGACGGGGTCACGGTGGTGATCTCGCCGCTGATCGCCCTGATGCGCGATCAGGTGCGGGGGCTGCAAGAAGCCGGGGTCGAAGCCGGCGCGCTGACCTCGGGCAACACCCCCGAGGAAACAGATGCCGTGTGGGCGGCGCTCGAAGCCGGGCGGCTGAAACTGCTTTACATGGCGCCCGAACGGCTGGCCGCCGGGTCGGCACTGGGCGTGTTGCGTCGGATCAATGTCAGCCTGATCGCGGTGGACGAGGCCCATTGCGTCAGCCAGTGGGGCCATGATTTCCGCCCTGATTATTTACGGATCGGAGAGTTGCGGCGCGCGCTGAACGTGCCCTTGGCCGCCTTCACCGCCACGGCGGATGCGGAAACCCAGGACGAAATCGTCGAGAAACTGTTCGACGGCACACCCCCGCGCAAGTTTCTGCGGGGCTTCGACCGGCCGAATATCCACCTGGCCTTTGCCGCCAAGGACAGCCCGCGCAGGCAGATCCTGGATTTCGCGGACGCCCACCGAGGCCAGTCGGGCATCATTTATTGCGGCACCCGCAACAAGACCGAAGTTCTGGCGCAGGCGCTGCGCGAACAGGGCCACAGCGCCTGCCACTATCACGGCGGGATGGAGGCCGAGGACCGCCGCATCGTCGAAACCCGCTTCGCGCGCGAGGACGGGCTGATCGTGGTGGCCACCGTGGCCTTCGGCATGGGCATCGACAAGCCCGACATTCGCTGGGTCGCCCATGCGGACCTGCCGAAATCCATCGAGGCCTATTACCAGGAAATCGGCCGCGCCGGGCGCGACGGCGGGCCGGCTGAGACCCTGACTCTGTTCGGCCCCGACGATATACGTTTGCGGCGGTCCCAGATTGACGAGGGGCTGGCACCACCCGAACGCCGCATGGCGGACCATGCGCGGCTGAACGCGCTGCTGGGGTTGGCCGAGGCGCTGCACTGCCGCCGCCAGACCCTGCTGGGCTATTTCGGGGAACAGGCCGCACCCTGCGGCAAATGCGACCTGTGCGATACACCGCCCGAAGTATTTGATGGAACAACACCCGTCCGAATGGCCTTGTCCGCGATTCTTCGCACCGAGGAATGGTTTGGCAGCGGTCATCTGATCGACATCCTTCTGGGGAACGAGACCGACAAGATCCGCGCCCGTCGTCATGATGGTCTGTCCACCTGGGGCATCGGCAAGGACTGGTCGCGCGCGCAATGGCAGGCGATATTCCGCCAGATGATGGGGCACGATCTGGTGCGCCCCGACCCCGAACGCCACGGGGCCTTGCGCATGACCGAGGCCGCCAAACCTATTCTCAAGGGCGAGGCAAAGATCAA
This sequence comes from Ruegeria sp. THAF33, assembly GCF_009363615.1. Lineage (NCBI taxonomy): Bacteria > Pseudomonadati > Pseudomonadota > Alphaproteobacteria > Rhodobacterales > Roseobacteraceae > Ruegeria > Ruegeria sp. THAF33. Next base: position 3,066,568 of record NZ_CP045384.1, read on the forward strand.
TCTGCGCAAGGACGCCCTGCGCAAGGCAACCCGTCGCCCCGCCGTGAAAGCCATGGTGTCCGATGAAGATGCGCCCTTGCTGTCGGCTCTCAAGGCCAAAAGACGCGCTTTGGCAGAATCCGCCCGGGTCCCGGCCTATGTCATTTTTCCGGATCGCACCCTGATCGAAATGGCGGAAAAGCGCCCCATGACGCTGGACGAGATGGCCCGGATTGGCGGCGTCGGCGCCAAGAAGCTGGAACGGTATGGCGACACCTTCCTTGAAGTGATCGCGGGCGAGGCCCAGGCGTTGCACCCGGCGCGCCGCAAGCTGGCCGGTCGCGATCAGGGCGACATCTTTGACCGCTTGCTGGAAGTACAGTCCCAATTGTCCCGCGGTCCCGACGGGATAGACAAGCCTCTGACCTGCTCGGCCTCGCAACTGGCAAAGGTGGCACAGATGCGCCCGGATGACCTGCGCGGGCTTGAACAGGTGCTGGGCGACCGGCGTCACGAAAGGTTTGGCACCGCCTTTCTGGACGTGCTGCGTGAGGCGGGCTAGATACGCCGGGACAGGTAAGGAAAGAGGGCAGGTATGCTGGTAGTGATTTCCCCGGCCAAACGGCTGGACTGGACAGAGCGGGACGTTGAAGTCACACAGCCCGATTTTCAGGATGATGCGATCAGACTGTCCAAAACCGCGCGCAATCTGACCCTTGGCGATCTGAAAAAGCTGATGGGTCTGAGCGATGATCTGGCGCGCCTGAACCGCGATCGCTATCGTGCTTTTTCCGACATGCCAGACGCTGATGCAACGCGCCCTGCCGCGCTGGCCTTTGCGGGGGACACCTATCAGGGTCTGGAAGCAGCTTCGCTCGATCCTGACGAACTGGCATGGGCACAGGATCATCTGCGCATCCTCTCAGGTCTCTATGGTGTGTTGCGGCCACTCGATGCGATACAGCCCTACAGGCTGGAGATGGGTAGCAAGCTGAAAACACGGCGCGGCAAAAACCTTTACGAGTTTTGGCGCGACCAGCTGAGCAAAGCTCTAAACGCACAAGGCAACATGATCGGCAGCGACGTTCTGATCAACTGCGCCAGTCAGGAGTATTTCGGCGCCGTGGACCCGAACGCGCTGAAATTGCGCGTCATCTCGCCGGTGTTCATGGAAGACAGGAACGGCACACCGAAGATCGTGAGTTTCTTTGCCAAAAAGGCGCGTGGTGCAATGGCGCGATATGTCATTCACCACCGCCTGACCGACCCCGATGCCTTGCTGGATTTCGATACGGGCGGTTACGCGTATCGTGCTGACCTGTCGGAAAAGGATAAACCTGTCTTTGTTCGACCTTATTCGGCCTGAGACCCTGACAGCCTGATCGATACTTCCTTCCACGGTTTTGGGCCGTGGGTCCGGGCGAGGGGCCAGCCCCTCGCGCTCCCCGGGATATTTTCAGCCAGATGAAGTGGGATCCTGTTTGCGGTCACACATGGGTGCATGCTTCTGGGCGAGGTGATTGTCCATGACTTCGCTTACGCCATCCGGTTGGTGTTGCAGGATCATTTGATGAATGTGGTTTTTGCGCAGCGGTTTCGTCATGTAGTGATCCAACCCCGCGGACAGGATGCCCTGATCGTCACCGGCCATTGCATGAGCCGTCAAGGCGACGATCGGGACATGACGCCCTGTTTCGACCTCAAGCCTGCGGATTTCAGCAGTGGCCTGTTTGCCGTCCATTTTTGGCATCGATATGTCCATGAAGATCAAGTCCGGGTCAAATTCCTGAAAGATCTCGACGGCTTCTATTCCATTGGACGCAAATCGCAGATCTATATGCAGGTCTTTGACCATCTTTTTCAGGATCAGCTGGTTGGTAAGATTGTCCTCGGCCGCCAGTACCTTCATGCGCCTTGTTTCCAAGACCTTGGTTTCTCGGCCGTCAGAGACGGGTTTTCGCTGCGTCGAACGACGTTCTGGCGGCGGGATGTCCTTGAGAGCCACGAGCCTGGAATACAACTCGGCCCTTGGAATTGGCCTCTGCAACACACCATCGATCAGTTCGCGGGCTGGGTGCGTGTGGATCAGAGATGGATTTGCAGACATCACTATGACCGAGGCGTCGCCCCACCCACGGTCTTTGAGGGTGACGGCAAGATCCAAGCCATCCATATCCGGCAGATCATGATCGCACAGGACAAGTTCAATCGCGTCATGCATTTCTGCCAGCGCCTCGGCCCCTGATGCGCAAACCGTCACTTCGGCCCCCAAACGGCCAAGTTGTTTCGCCAGAATGGCCCGGTTTACGGCCAGATCCTCGACCACCATGACGTGTTTCACGCAATCCGCCAGTTTCGGAGGCTCGGGCTGTGGGCCTTCTGCCGTGGGCAGCGACACCCTGAACCCGAAACAGGATCCCCGACCCGGTTCGCTTTCGACCCAGACTGAACCGCCCATCATGGTGATCAGGCGCCTGGTGATCGCAAGACCCAACCCGGTACCTTCAAATTGACGATTGCGTTCATCTTCGACCTGATTGAACTCACCAAAAACGTGGTTGATCTTGTCCGCATCGATACCGATGCCGGTATCTTCGATGGCAACATGGATATCGCATGTCTGAGCCTGGGCATGCGGAACGCCTGTCACACGGACCAGGACATGCCCTTCCGTGGTGAATTTGACTGCGTTGCCGACCAGATTGGTCAGAACCTGCCGTATTCGGCCCGGATCGCCCACGAAAAGGGTGGGCAGGAACAGGTCGTAATCCACAAGCAACGTGAGCCCCTTGTCGCGCACGCTTGGCTGCAACAGCATTGCGACTTCAAGAATGCAGCGCTCCAGATCGAAGGGTTCAGGGTGCAAAACCAATTTGTCCGCCTCGATCTTGGAGTAATCAAGCACGTCGTTGATGATAACCAACAATGCCTCACCCGAATTGCGGATGGTGTTGACATAGAGCCGCTGTTCTTCGTCCAGCGGAGATTCATCAAGCAGTTCGGCCATACCCACGATACCATTCATCGGCGTGCGGATTTCGTGGCTCATATTGGCAAGAAAGGCTGATTTGGCCCTGTTGGCCGCTTCCGCCCGTTCGCGGGCAGCCTTCAGTTCTGTTTCGTGCCGGACCAACGCGGTGATGTTGAGCGCCAGGCTGACCACGTCACCGCCGCTGCCACGCTGATCGATCAGGCGGATGTAGTGACCGTTCCACAGTTGCATGACGATCGGAGGTGGATTGGCCCGGTTCCAGCGTGCCTGCATTCTGGCCTGCCATTCCTCGGCGGTTTCGTCACCGGTATCGACAATTCCTTCGGTGGTCAGCAATTGCAGAATGCGCTGGTAGGAAATCCCCGGCGCCACCTCATCCAGCCCTTCAAACACGCTGAGATATGCAGCGTTTGCGCTAATGAGCCTGCTGTCTCCGTCAAAGAATGCAAACCCGTCCTGAATCGTCTGGATCGAATGCCAGAGGCGGCGTTCGGCAATCTCGATCTTGGCATGAGCGACGGTGAGATCGGATTTGACCTTTTCGTTTTCGCCGCGAACAGTTTCGACTTCGGCCTGAGTTTCACCAATGCGCCTGGTCAACGCCATGGCGTGTTGGCCCAGTTTGCGATTGGCGGCCGAAAGTTCGGCCTGTTTCAAGGCAAGCATTCGTTCGGCTGCCAGACGCGCACGCCGTTCCTGTGCCAGTTTGTTTGCAAGACTCATTTTGATCGATTCCGGGACGTTCGGATCTCAGCATCGCGACAGAGAATGAAAAACTGTTTAAGCCGTTGCGCTACAGGCGCGCGCCATGCAAGGTTGAGCGCAAAGAGGAGAGCACGATGCACCGCTTTGTTTTTATTTCAATAACTTACATAATTTGCCTTCTGATCCTTCCCGCTGCCGTTCTGGCGCAGAGTGCAGTGCCCGAGTTCCGCTATGTCACCTCTCGGGACACGGATTTTTACGGGTCGGATCTGGATCCGTTGTTCGACACCGATCTGAAGTCCTGTATTCAGGCCTGCTCGGCCAACGCGCAATGTACGGCGTTCACCTACAACACCCGGTCCGATGCCTGCTTTCCCAAAAGTGGCGTGAACCGACAAGAGGCGTATCAAGGCGCATTGTCCGCGCAAAAGGTGCCAAGCAGCGAACAGACCCTAACCTTGGGAAAAACGCGCGCACAAGCGCTGAGCGTCCTGAGTTCTGGCGATCTGGGGCATGCAAGAAAACAAGCCCGCGGTCTGGGATTCCTGCACCCGGCAGGGGGGTATGATCTGCGGGCCGTTCTGGATGCGGCGCGCGACACGGGCAGTGTCGCACAAGCGATGCAGTGGACCGGTGTCGCCGTATCGCTCAGCGACAGCGCGGATCTTTGGGTGGAATATGCGCGCCTGCTGCTGGCCATGAACCCTTCGGGTTGGAACGAGCGGCGCGACCTGCGCAACCGCGCGCTGAATGCGTCGATCAATGGCTATCTGCGCGCCGAAACCCCCGGCACCCAGATCGCTGCCCTGGTGACCCTTGCGGACGCCCTGGAAGAGGTTGAGCGCGGGCGCGACATGATTCCCGTTCTTCGGTTGGCCGAGCAGGTGCAGCCGCGCGAAGACGTGCTGACCGCATTGGACAAAGCCATCGGCAAATACGGTTTCCGCGTGGTCGACAGCTCGGTCGAAAGCGATGCCGCAGCCCCCAGGATCTGTATCGAATTCTCGGAATCGCTGGTCAAGGCCGGGGTCGACTATGATCCCTTCGTTCAACGTGACGCCGACGGGCTGGTCGTGCAGGCCGAAGACAGCCAGCTTTGCATCGATGGGGTCGCGCATGGCCAGCGTTATCGCCTGACGCTGCGCGAAGGCTTGCCTGCCGCCTCGGGCGAAGCACTGAATCGCAGCATCGAACTGACCCATTATGTACGCGACCGGACGCCTTCGGTTCGGTTTCCCGGGCGCAGCTATGTCCTTCCGAAATCTGCCGACGCGGCCTTGCCTGTCGAAACGGTCAATGTCACCGAACTTGACCTGACCCTGCGGCGGGTCAGCGACCGGAACCTGTTGCGGGCCGTGCAACAGGACTTTTTCGGCCGCCCGCTCAGCGAATGGCAGGAGGAAGAATTCTCGGACCAGATTGCCCAGGACATCTGGACGGGTACTGCCGAGGTTTCAAACCAGTTGAACCAAACCATGACGGCACGTCTTCCCATGGCCGAAGCGATCTCGGATCAACCTGCGGGTATCTATGCATTGACCGCCCGGGTTCCGGGGGCCGATCCCTATGACGATCCCGGCGCAACGCAATGGTTTGTGCTTTCTGATCTGGGGATCAGCACCGCCTTGGGCACTGACGGGCTGCACGTGACCGTGCGCGGGCTAAGCGATGCGGCACCGCGCGAGGGTGTCGAAGTTTCGCTGGTCTCAGGGGCGAATGCTGTCATCGCATCGGCACAGACCGATGAAACCGGCTATGCAAGGTTCGATCCGGGCCTGACACGCGGCAAAGGGGCCAGCGCGCCTGCTCTGGTGACGGCGGCAATCGATGATAGGGATTTCAGCTTTCTCTCGCTGATCGATCCTGCCTTTGACCTGTCGGATCGCGGCGTTGAAGGGCGCGCACCGGCGGGGCCGGTCGATGTCTTTCTGACCACCGACCGAGGTGCCTATAGGGCCGGCGAAGTGATCCATGTCACCGCCCTGTCCCGCGATGGCAAGGCGCAGGCCATCGAGGGCCTGCCTCTGACGTCGATCCTGTATCGCCCGGACGGGGTGGAATACCGCCGGTCTGTCTCGGATGGCGGTGTTGCCGGGGGCCATGTCTTTGCCCTGCCCGTGGCCGCAGACGTACCGCGCGGCGCATGGAAAATTGAAATCAAATCCGATCCAAAAGGCGATGCGCTGTCGCGTCAGACCGTTCTTGTCGAGGATTTCCTGCCCGAACGGATCGATTTCGAACTGACCCTGCCCGACGCACCCTTGCGCCCCGGCGACAGCCCACCGCTCTCGATCGACGCGCGCTATCTGTTTAGAGCGCCGGGGTCGGACCTGAGCATCGACGGGCAGGTCATCGCACGCCCGGCGGACACGGTCCCGGGCTACGACGGATATCGCTTTGGTCGCTATGATGCAGAAACCTCGATCAAGAGCACATATTTCGGAGACACGCGCACAGACGCGACGGGGCACGCGACCGTAGCAGTCAAAATCCCCGTGTTAGAGACTGAGGGAAAGCCAATCGAGGCCGAAATCATCGCCCGGCTTGCCGATGGCTCAGGCCGCCCGGTCGAGCGTCGCCTGACCGCGCCCGTCCTGCCGCCGCACCCTGTTATTGGTGTCAAACCTCTGTTCGACGAAGTCATTCCGGAAGGCACCGAAGCTGCATTCGAGATCGTTGGCCTGTCTCCTGAGTTGACGCCCATTCCGATGCATCTCCGCTGGACGCTGAACAAGATAGAAACGCGCTATCAATGGTACCAGCTTCACGGCGACTGGAACTGGGAACCGACAACGCGCCGCAGCCGTGTCGCCTCCGGCGAGGTGGACGTCTCCTCTGACCCTCTGACACTGACCCAACCGGTGGAATGGGGGCGCTATGAACTGGTGGTGCAGCGAGTTGACGGAACATATACCGAAACCGCCGTCGATTTCTATGCGGGCTGGTATCAGGCCGCCGATGCATCGACCACGCCGGACCGGCTTGAAATGTCGTTGGATCGCGACAGTTATCGCATCGGGGATACGGCGCAGTTGCGGATCGTGCCCCGCATGGCCGGTGTCGCTCAGATCGAAGTCCTTTCGAACCGTCTGATCCACCGCCAGATCGTGGAGGTGCCCGAATGGGAAACTCTGATCCCGATTGAGGTGACCCAGGATTGGGGCGCCGGGGCTTATGTCACCGCAACCGTGATCCGCCCAATGGATGTTGCAGCTGGTCGGAACCCCGCGCGGGCGATGGGCGTGGCCCATGCCAGCATCGATCCAGGGGACCGCAGACTTTCCGTAACTGTCGATGTGCCCGAGGTCACCGCACCGCGTCAGACGCAAAAAGCCCGTATCAGGGTCGAAAATACCGTGGACGACGAACCGGTCTGGCTGACGCTGGCCGCCGTCGACCTGGGCATTCTGAACCTCACCGGGTTCAAAAGCCCGGACCCGCAAGGATACTATTTCGGGCAGCGCCGTCTGGGGGTTGATCTGCGGGATGTCTACGGACGACTGATCAACGGCATGAACGGAGCCATGGGCACAGTGCGCTCGGGCGGCGACAATGACAGCGGGATGCGTCGCCAGTCTCCGCCACCGACACAAGACCTGATGGCCGTGTTCAGTGGACCGGTCGAGATCGGCGCGGACGGAGAGGTTGAGATCGACATACCCCTTCCTGCCTTCAACGGAACCGTCCGGCTGATGGCCGTCGCGTGGTCGCGCAAATCCGTCGGTCAGGCCGAAGCTGAAATGATCGTCCGCGACCCGGTGGTCGTCACCGCCAGCCTTCCGCGCTTCCTTGCCCCGGGCGATCAAAGCCGGATGCGTCTTGAGATCGTCCATGCGGATGGCACATCCGGAGAAATGGCACTTGGCCTGACCGCCTCCAAGGGTTTGGAACTGGGCGCGGCACCGGCCAGCTTTGTGCTGGAGGACGGTGGCAAGGCGGTTTTCGACATCCCGATCACGGCCAGCGCCATCGGCGATCCTGAAATCAGCGTATCGATCACCACACCTGATGGGCGCGACCTGTCGCAAACCCTGCGCATGCCGGTGCGGGCCAATGACCCGGTGATTGCACAGACGCGGCGTTTTGCCTTGGGCGCAGGCGATAGCTTCCTGTTTTCGCAGGATGTGTTTGACGGGTTCCAGCCGGGTTCGGCCAAGGCCATCCTGTCCGCCGGAGCGTTGGCCAAATTCGACACGCCCGGTCTGCTGGATCAGCTGAACCGTTACCCTTATGGCTGCACCGAACAGATCACCAGCAAAGCGCTGCCGTTGCTGTACCTGTCATCCGTTGCGCAAGCCACGGGGCTGGGTGATGGCCCGGTTGTAGATCAACGCATCGCCGATTCGATCCGCAGTATCCTGACCCGTCAGGCCGCAAACGGCGCCTTTGGCCTGTGGCGCGCAGACAGCGGGGATTTCTGGCTGGACGCATATGTGACCGATTTCCTGTCCCGTGCCCGCATTCAGGGGCATCCCGTGCCGGACCGGGCGTTTGCTCAGGCGATGGATAATCTTCGGAACAGGGTCAATTACGCGCCTGATTTCGACGAAGGCGGTCAGGACATCGCCTATGCCCTGATGGTTCTTGCGCGGGAAGGCGCGGCCTCGATGGGCGATCTGCGCTATTACGCGGATGTCAAAGGGGATGCCTTCGACACCCCTCTGGCGGCGGCGCAACTGGGCGCAGCTCTGGCCTCTTACGGCGACCAGACCCGCGCGGATGCGATGTTCAACCGTGCCGCGCGGATGCTGGATCGGCAACAGAACCAGCAACAGAACGTCTGGCGCGCTGACTACGGCACCCACCTGCGGGATGCAGCGGGCTTGTTGAGCCTTGCCGTGGACGCGGGCAGCGAGGCGATCGACCGCGATGCTTTGATCCAACGGGTGAGCACGGGCCGCACGCCGCTGTCCACTCAGGAGGCCACGTGGTCATTGCTGGCGGCGCACGCGCTTGTGTCTGACCCAACGGGATCGGGCTTGATGGTCAACGGGGCCCCGGTTTCCGGTCCGTTCGTGAAAGTTCTGCAATCCGGACAGGCGGACGAGATCAACGTCACGGCCGCCGACGGTCAGGCGACGGATATCACCTTGACGGTCACAGGCATCCCTGAGATTCCGCCCGAGGCAGGCGGCACCGGCTATGCAATCGAACGGCGGTATTACTCGATGGATGGCGATCTGATCGATTCAGACAGCTTTGCCGTGGGTGATCGGTTCGTCACCGTATTGCAAATAACACCGTTCGAAAACGGCGGCGCGCGGCTGATGGTGAACGATCCACTGGCCGCCGGGATCGAGATTGATAACCCAAGCCTGCTGCGCTCGGGCGATGTCCGCTCGCTGGACTGGCTGGATCTGTCCGACGCCACCCATACCGAGTTCCGCTCGGACCGGTTCCTGGCCGCCGTTGATTTGTCCGGTCGTGAAACCGTGACGCTGGCCTACGTGGCGCGCGCCGTGACACCTGGCGTGTTCCATCATCCGGCGGCCTCGGTCGAGGACATGTACCGCCCACAGAACCGGGCGCGGACATCTACCGGACGGGTCGAGATCCAGTGACCGGCCTTGCGCCATACCCTTGTTTGGGCGGTCGACATGCCTAGGCGGTCGCGGCTCTTGTTTGCGCTGGCCGGAGCACTCTATCTGACGGCACTGGCACGGGATGGTGTTGACCGCTGGGTCGATGCCACAACGCTGCCTTCCGTTCTGGCTGAAACTTCGGTCGAGATGCGGGACCGGAATGGCGAGCTTTTGCGGGCGTTTCCAGTCGAGGATGGCATCTGGAGGCTGCGGCCCGGCGCAGTTGACCCGGATTTCATCGCGATGCTGATCCGGTACGAGGATAAACGGTTCTGGACCCACGCCGGAGTGGACCTCATCGCGATGCTGCGGGCTGCCGGGCAAAGCCTGTGGAACGGGCGTAACGTGTCGGGCGGGTCCACCCTGACCATGCAGGTGGCGCGGTTGATCGAAGATGGCCCAACCGGGCGCTGGAGCGGGAAATTTCGCCAGATCAGAGTCGCATTGGCGTTGGAGCGGCGTCTGAGCAAACAGCAAATCCTGAACCTTTATCTGACCCATGCCCCCTATGGTGGCAATCTTGAAGGGCTCCGTGCCGGCGCCCGCGCGTGGTTTGGAAAGGACGCCACGCGGCTGACGCCCGCGCAAAGCGCCCTGTTGGTTGCGTTGCCGCAATCCCCCGAGGCCCGGCGCCCGGATCGCAAGCCAGAGGCTGCCCGGCAGGCCCGCGACCTGGTTCTGAACAGGCTGGTGCGCCACACCGTCCTGACCAATGCCCAAGCGCGTGCGGCCATGACCGAACCCCTTCCGGATCGGATGAATCTGTTTCCGCGCTTTGCACCCCATCTGACTGACCGCGTGAGGCTGCAAGCACCCGCAATCCAGGCCTTCGATCTGACGCTGGATGCCGGATTACAGGCCCGGCTGGAAACCTTGGTGGCCCAGGCCGCCACCCGCGTCGGACCACGCGTTTCCGGGGCTCTGATCGTGGCCGACCATCGCAGCGGCGAGGTTCTGGCATCGGTTGGATCTGCCGGGTACCAAGATGCCCGTCAGGGGTTCGTGGATATGACCCGGGCCGTACGGTCACCCGGATCGACCCTGAAACCTCTGGTCTACGGGCTGGCCTTCGATCAGGGGCTGGCCCATCCCGAGACCCTGATCAGCGACAGCCCCGTGATGTTTGGCCGATACGCACCGCGCAATTTCGACGGCGCCTTCCGTGGCGATGTCCGGGTGCGGGACGCCCTACAGCTGTCGCTGAACATCCCCGTAGTGCGCCTGACGAATGAGCTGGGGCCAGCTCGGTTGATGACGGCTTTGCGGTTGGCCGGGTCAGAGCCACGTCTGAATGGCGCAACACCCGGATTGGCGATTTCTTTGGGTGGCGTGGGGTTGAGCCTGCACGATCTGGTACAGGTTTACACCACTCTGGCAGCTGGCGGTACAGGCCCGATCCTGCATCATGACGTTCTGGCAGACGCCCGGCGCACCCGGCGCGTTCTGTCGGAAACCTCGGCCTGGCAGGTTTCGGACATTCTGGCCGGGCTTGCGCCACCGGCAGGTGGTGCGACAGGGGCGCTGGCCTACAAGACCGGCACGTCTTATGGCCACCGCGATGCCTGGGCCATCGGCTTTGACGGGCAGCACGTCATAGGGGTCTGGCTGGGCCGCGCCGATGGAACGCCTGTTCCCGGTGCATTCGGGGGCGACCTTGCCGCACCCCTGTTGGCCGAGGCTTTCAACCTGTTGAAACCCGAGCTCACGCCCCTGCGCCCGCCGCCGCCTTCGACCCTGCTGGTGGGTGCTGCTCAATTGCCCCAACCCTTGCAGCGTTTCCGCCCCCGCACGGCTGTATTCGACAATGACCCGTCCGCACCAGACTTGCTGTTTCCGCCCGATAATTCCGTGTTAGAGACGTTTGGGGCACCTCTGACAGTCAAACTGCGCGGGGGTGTCGGGCCGTTTTCAGTGCTGGCAGACGGTGTACCCCTGCTGACCGGGCAGCGACACCGAGAGTTCGAAATCCCAAATCCCGGGGCCGGTTTCACTTCGCTTGTAGTGGTGGATGCGCAAGGTCAATCCGACCGGGCATCCATCCGGATCGACTAACGTCGCCCCTCGCGCAGCCAACCGCCCAGAAGGAACCCACCGGCCAACATCAAAACCAGCCAAGGCGGAAGCAGACCCGCTTGCGTAACGTCTCGTGTCTCATAGGCATTTCGCGGCGTCAGACCGATCCAGCCCCGGCCTGCTGCCGGACGCCCGGTGCGCACGTTGCGGATCGACGGTAAACCGTCCTCCAAGCGGATTACGCCACCCCGCATACTGGCCAGAACTGGCTCGAGAACATCGCCGGTTGCGATGGTGCGTTCAAACTCCTTCGGTGCGGCGGGGCCAAGGCCAATCACGGCCATGTGGTCGCCTTCCTGCAAACGGTAAAGACCAATCTCGGGCCCATAGTATTGCGCTTCGAACCGCCCCGGAGAGACCTCTTGCAAGGTGATTTCCAGCGTTTCCCCGTTCGGGCGCGTCACAGTCACCGGACCCACATCATCCCCAAGCGTCTGTCGAATGATGCGCATGGACTGCCCGTTGGCTTCGGCCCACAGCGCCTCCTCCTCGAGTTCGGGTTCCTTCATCATCCAATGGGCCAACCTGCGCAAAAGCTCCAGTTGCGGGCCGCCACCCTCAAAGCCACGGCTCCACAGCCAGGCATGGTCCGATGCCAGCATCGCAACACGCCCTTCTCCCACTCGGTCCAGAACCAGCAGGGGGCGTTCGTCAATGCCCGTCATCAGAACCTCGCCCGAGCGATGGTTCACATCGATCTGGCGCAACCAGGCCCCCCAATCCTCGGAATCGCCCAGATTTGTTGTCACCGGATGGCGCTGACCCAACTCGCTGACCTTCGGAACAAAGCGTTCCTCGAAGACACGCGCGGAAGGTTGCGCCGGCAGGATCGGCGCCAGCGGCGACCGGAAAATGCTGTCAGCTCCGGCGAAATCGGGACCGGCCGCAATCAGAACCGCGCCGCCGTCATTGATATAACTGGTGACGTTGTCCAGATAGATCGCAGGCAGGATGCCGCGCCGCTTGTAGCGGTCGAATATGATCAGATCGAAATCGTTGATCTTTTCCAGAAACAACTCGCGGGTCGGGAAGGCGATCAAAGACAATTCGTCCACCGGCACGCCGTCTTGCTTCTCGGGCGGGCGCAGGATGGTGAAATGCACCAGATCGACCGAGCTGTCGGATTTCAGCAGGTTGCGCCATGTGCGCCCGCCCGGATGAGGTTCACCCGAGACCAGCAGAACGCGCAGGCGATCCCGAACGCCGTTCATCTGGATCAGCGCGGTGTTGTTGCGGTCGGTCAACTCGCCTTCGGCCAGGGGCACGGAAAACTGGATCACGTTGCGCCCGCCATGAGGCAGGGTGACAGGCAGTTCGACATCCCGACCGATTGGAATACTCAGTTGCTGAGGCTCACCACCATCCACGGAAATCTCCAACGGCGCTGTCGCGGCACCCGCGGGTGCTGCTCCGCTGTCCTCAACCCGCAGGGTCAAAGTCACCGATTCACCGATGATGGCAAAAGCAGGCGCATTTCGGACGATAAGCCTGCGATCCCAGTCGTCCGCACGCCCGGTTTGCAGCAGATGCATCGGCGCCGGCAATTCCGGGGCCTGATCGGCATCGTGCACGATCCCGTCCGATACCACCAGAATGCCTGCGATGCGCGCACGCGGTTCCTCGGCCAGGGCCTCATTCAGGGCGGCCATGACCTGCGTGCCCTCATCCCCGTCACCGTCGCCGACCCGAATGCGGCGCAGTTCCGTATTGTCCCGCGCCTCGATCTCGGCGGCCAGATCTTCGGCGGCCTGCACCGTTTGTTCGGCCCGGTCCGAAAGTGACTGGCTGGCGCTTTCATCCTCGATCATCAAAACGATATCCGTCAGCGGCGCGCGGTCCTCGACTTGATAGACCGGACCGGACAGTGCCGCGACGACAACCAGGGCCGCCAATCCCCGCAGGGCCCAGCCCGACAAACCGCGCCACAAGGCCAGAGCTACTCCGACAGTGGCAATCGCCCCCACAGCAGCCAAAAGCGGCCACGGGATCAGCGGGTCGAATATGACGGTTCCGGTCATTGTCCCAACCTGTCCAAAAGGGCGGGCACGTGGACCTGATCGGATTTGTAATTCCCGGTCAGCACGTGCATCACGAGATTGACGCCAAAACGATTGGCCAGTTCGCGTTGCCGTTCCCCGGCATACCCACGACCGACAGGCAAAAGGGCCTGGCCGTTGCGATCCACGGCCCAGGCCCCGGCCCAGTCATTGCCGCCGATAACCACCGGTGTCACGTTGTCATTGAGGTTTCGGAAAGGCATCCCTTCGATCTGTTCTGCATCCCCGGGTGCAGCTTCGACCCAGACTTCTGCGCCGGAATAGCGGCCCGGGAAATCCTGGAGCAAATAGAATGTTCTGGTCAGGACGTGATCGCGGGGAATCGGCTCTAATGCAGGGATATTCAACGGTCCGGCCAGTTGCTGCAACTTGCGGCCATTCGGACTGGATGCGCCGAAACCGGCAATATCCGCATCGCGCGTATCAAACAGGATCATCCCACCCGAACGCAAATAGGCGTTCAGTTTGATATACGCCTCGGCCGAAGGTTGCGGCTGGTTCGGCGTAATGGGCCAGTAGAGAAGCGGAAAGAATGCCAGCTCGTCTCGTTCCAGATCAACGCCGATTGGGTCCGCCGGTTCGACAGAGGTGCGAAAGAACAGGGTTTGCGCCAAGCCCCGCAATCCGGCCTCGGCAATATCGTCCACCTGCGTCTCACCGGTCAGCACATGCGCCAGCACAAGCTCGTGCGTTGCGGCAAGGGCAAATTCGGTATCCTCCGGCGTCTGCGCCTGTACGTCCGGCACCAGCAGAAAAGCGGCCAGCGCGGCAGCCGCCGTTCGCGCCAGACCCAGCCTGCCCGACAAGGCCAGCGAGGCAATCACGTCAACCGTCAGCAAGATCATTGCGAGGCTTAGTAACAGGCCACCAAGCGGGGTTTCCGTGCTGACCTCCTGCCCTTTGATCGGCACATTGGCGGGCCAGGTCACCGGGCGCAGCTCGGTTTCTTCCGAGACCACGTTCAATGCCAGCTTCTGCTTTCCGCTTTCATAGAGACCCGGACGCAAATCTGGCCCGATCCGGCCCGAGATCAGCTGAACGCCATCCACACCGGCCAGGGTTCCGGCATCTGACAGGGCGCCAAACCCGTCCATAATCTGAACCGGCTCCCACGTGGTGCCTTGCAGTTGCGATTCTTGCCGCGACTTGGCCGCCGAAGCCACGGCCAAACGATCCAGCATCTCGACGAACAGGCCCGACAACGGCAGGCTGGACCATTCGGCATCCGCAGTGACGTGAAACAGCACCACCTGCCCAAGCCCCAAAGCCTTGCGTGTCACCAACGGAGTTCCGTCGGACAGCGAAGCAATCACGCGATCCGCCAAGTTAGGGTCTGGTTGCGCCATGACTTGGGTCGAAACAACCACGTCCTTTGGGATATCCAGGCCAAAAAACGGAGAGCTCTCGGGGAATGGAGCCAGCGTCTTGGCTTCGCCCCAGCTCATCGCACCGCCGACGGATCGCCCACCGCTGCGCAGCCGCGCCGGCAACAGGGTGTCTTCGGTATCCCTGCCCAGATCGCTGGCCGCCATGCGTGGACCGGCAAAACGCAGCAGAAGCCCGCCCTGTTCGACCCATTCGATCAAAGCGGCCTCTTCCGGCTCCGACATCTGCGCCACGTCCGACAGGACGATCACATCCGGGTTGGCGGGCAGAACCTCAAGCAGGCCGCCATCGACAAAATCCGCGGTCGGGACCAGGACCTGCGTCAGGTAATGCAGGGGTGACAACAGCTCCAGCCCTTCACGGTTGCGGGTTCCGGCAATCAGCGCAACCTCGCGCCGGCGCAGACTGTCATCGGTCAAAGTCACGGCCCCGGCGGACCTTTGGCCCTGTATTTCAAACCGCGTGATACGGGCGCGCAATTCCGACGGCAGCGCCAGATCGGCCTGCGCCGTGGTTTCGCCGGCTTCAAAGGTCAGGTCGACCGAATGCAGCACCCGGGCCGTGCCCGCCGGATCACGGCCTTGCGCCAATACCGTCACGCGGTCTTCCGGTCCGAGGCCCGCGCGCTGGACCGTCAATTGGATCAGCCCGTCCTGATAGGCCGCAGGCCGGATCGCAACGGGCCGGGAGGCCGCCTGATAGACCGTCACATCTCCGCGCGCCTGAAGGCTGGACACCAGTTCAGCGTGGTCTGCATAGTCCAGCCTGTCACTGAACCAATGGGTATCAAATCCGCCGTCAACGGCGTTCAACGCGGCAATGGTCTGAGCAATCTGATCTGCATTCGGCTGCCAGGGGTTCGGGGTCAGCCCAGGCAAACGCCCGCGCCACGCTTCCGCAGCCTGAAATACCGGTGTTTCAGGTTCTGTCAGGCGCAAAATTGCAACCGTTCGGCCCGCGCGCCCGGCCTCCGACAGTTGCGTGTCGATTTGGTCAAGTGTCGCCGGCCAGCGCGCGGCTCCGGCCCAACTGGCGTCCAGCACCAGCAGCAGCGGCCCGGTTCCGGTTTCATCCCGTGACGGGTTCAGAACCGGCCCTGCCAGCCCGATGATGATCGCAGCCGCCGCCAGCATCCGCAGCAGCAGCAGCCACCATGGGGTGCGGTCGGATACGCTTTCGTCATCTTTCAGGCCCAACAGCAGCGTGACCGCCGGGAACAAGCGGCGGATCGGTGCCGGCGGAACCGCGCGCAGGATCAGCCACAGGATCGGCAGAGTCAGAAGACCCAGCAACACCCATGGCGCGGTAAAGCCGATGCCCGCCAGAACCGTCATCGCGTGCCCCCATCCAAGGCCCGATAAAGCCATAAAAGAGCCGCTTGTGCGCTGTCGCCCGTGTGGTGCAGGCCCAGTTGCCAGCCCGTCGCTCGGCACAGTTGCCTCAGCGCGTCCTTGCGGTGCGCCAGGCGTTCCAGATAACGGTCCCGCAGCTCGGCGGCCTTGAGCGTTTCGTGTCGGACAGACCCTCCGACGCTTTCGAAAATGGTGCGTCCGCGATAGGGAAACGACTCTTCACCCGGATCCAGCACTTGCAGAACCACGCCGCGCACGCCACGGTCGGCGGCTTTGGTCAGGGCAAGTTCAACCTCATCCATGGGGCCCAGAAAATCCGAGATGAACACGGCGCGGGCATGAGGGATCATGGCGCGGTGTTCGGGCGGGGCGTAATCCGCTTGATCATCCTCGGTCCAGGCCTGCGCCAGCCGGATGATCTGCGCATTGCCGCGCCGGGGCGGCAAGGTGGTGCCGGTCAGACCTACGCGTTCACCGCCGCGCACCAGAAGGATGGATGTCGCCAGCCCCAACAGCCGGGCGCGATCCGCCTTGGTCGGCAGGGTCTTGTCGGACGCAAACCGCATCGAAGCCCCCTGATCGACCCATAACATCACGGATTGCGCGATCTGCCATTCCCGTTCACGTACGAACTGCTGATCCCCCCGCGCCGAGCGGCGGTGATCGATCATGCGACGGCTGTCGCCGACCTGCGCCGGGCGGTATTGCCAGAAATCATCCCCCATCCCGGACCGCCGTCGACCGTGGTCGCCCAGCAGAACGGTTCCGGCCAAGTGCTCGGCCCGCGCCAAGAGGGGCGGCAGCCGTGATGCCTCGGCTTCGGATCTCTCGCGAAGGGTCAGCTCGGCATTCACGCCGCGGCCTCGGTCCGGATCAGCCCGACAGCGGTCGAGTCAATCAGCTCTGCAAGGCTGTCACCACGCGCCCTTGCCGCAAAGTTCAGTGCCATCCGGTGGCTGAGCACCGGGCGCGCCATATCCAGAACATCCTCGGCATTTGGTGCCAGGCGTCCCTGCAACATGGCACGCGCCCGCACCGTCATCATCAGCGCCTGCGCGGCACGGGGGCCCGGACCCCAGGCCACGGTTTCGGCAACCCGTTCGGACACACCGGGTTCTTCGGGGCGGAAGGCCCGCACCAGATCAAGAATCAGTTCAACGACGGATTCTCCGACCGGCATCCGGCGCAACAAGACCTGCGCAGCCAGCAACTCTTCCTTGCTGAAAATCTGATGCGCCTCTTCCTCTTCAACCCCGGTCGTGGCCAGCAGAATATCCCGCTCGGTCTGACGGTCGGGATATTCGACGTCAATCTGCACCAGGAACCGGTCAAGCTGGGCTTCGGGCAGCGGATAAGTGCCTTCCTGCTCGATCGGGTTTTGCGTTGCCAGCACATGGAACGGCGTACCCAATGAACGATCTTCACCTGCCACGGTAACGGTGCGTTCCTGCATCGCCTGCAACAGTGCCGATTGTGTCCGCGGGCTTGCCCGGTTTATTTCATCCGCCATTAACAACTGACAGAAGATCGGGCCGGGAATGAACCGGAAATGCCGGCTGCCATCGTCGGCAGTGTCCAGAACCTCGGACCCAAGAATATCGGCGGGCATCAGGTCGGGCGTGAACTGAATGCGGCTGCCATGCAGGCCCATCACCGTCGACAGAGTCTCGACCAGGCGTGTCTTGCCCAAACCCGGCAGACCGATCAACAGGGCATGGCCGCCGCACAAAAGTGCGGTCAGCGTCAGGTCCACGACCCTCTCCTGCCCGATGAAGCGGCGGGTGATCGAGGCCTTGGCCTCTTGCAGCTTGTTTTCCAGCGCTTCGATCTCGGCTACGAGGTCGGCAGGTTCGGTCATGACTTTCCCTTCCGTGGACTATTATGATTGAAGTGTATCGCGCTGAGAGGAAATGGCAAAAGCAATGAGCGGACAAAAACCTGTGAAACCGTCGCCAGATGGTCTGGCGGCATCGGTCAAAGCGGCCAAAACCAACGGTTTACCGCCCGTTCACCTCTGGAATCCTCCGTTTTGCGGCGATCTGGACATCAAGATCGCAAAAGATGGCACATGGAGTTATTTAGGCTCACCCATCAACCGTTTCGAGCTTGTGAAGCTTTTTTCCTCAATTCTTAAGAAGGAAGACGGCAAGTACTTCCTCGTCACCCCGGTCGAGAAGGTGGGAATCACTGTCGAAGACGCGCCGTTTGTCGCTGTGGATTTCGACCGGGACGGGGATGGAAAGAACCAGTCCTTGACCTTCACAACCCATGTTGGCGACCGGGCCGTGGCCGGAGTTGATCATCCGATCCGGATTGTTATCGACCCTGAAACAGACGAACCCTCACCCTACATATTGATCCGCGACAACCTCGAAGCTCGGATAGACCGCAAAAGCTTTTACCGCCTCGTCGAGATCGGAACGCACCATGACGGCTGGTTCGGTGTTTGGTCAGGCGGGCAGTTCTTTGGCCTGATCCCCTCAGCCGACCTGAGCTGACCGTGGCGCGCGATCCTGTGCCAGCACGACAGCCATTGCAACAATGCTCGCACCCAATGCCCGAGTCCAGTTCCATTCGTCCCCCAGCATCAGCATGATCAGCATCACGTAAAACGGGGCAACATTGATGTGGAAAGAGGCCAGCGCAACGCCCAGCTTACCGACGGAGGTGATGAAAAATACCTGGCTGAGACCCATGGAGATAAGCGCATAGATCATCAGCATGCCTGCCTGCTGCATGTCGAACGCAGTTGCAGGCATCACGTCCAGACCAAACTGCGCCGATCCGAAAACCAGCAGCGATGCCATGGCCAGCCCTCCGACAAAGGTGATCGTGGTGCGCCCGGTCTGGCTCAGTTCGGCAAAATCCCGGGCGGTTGCCATGCTGGCCCAGCAAAATAGCACCGTTGATCCAACCGCACAGGCCGCGCCCAGACCCAACTGGGCCGGGGCCAAGGCGCTGGTGGCGATCAACCCGCCGACAATCGATACAGCTACGCCCAGCGCAAAATTCCACTTCAACCGGCGTGTGCCAGCAGCCAATTCAAGCAATGTGGCCACCAAAGGTGCGCAAGAGACGATGATTGCCACCGTCACCGGGTCGGTCAGCTTTTGCGCCAAGATCAACAGGAACATTCCCAACCCGATTCCAAGGCCGCCGACGGTCATTGCATGACCCCAGCGGGCTGAAACAACCCGGCGCGGCCCGTCCAGAATCACCCAGACCGGCACCATCACCAACACGGCCAGCGCCAGTCGCGCGGCCAACAGGGCGACGGGCGGCCATGTTTGCAACAGCACCTCGGCCGCCGGAAACCCGGCCGCCCATGTCAGCATCGAAGCCACGGCCAACCCGTTACCGGACAAGGCAGAATGCTGTCCCGTCGGCGCAGAAAGGCTGTTCCCGCGGACGGGGTCTGGGCTCATCGCCATCGTTTTCAAACCTTCCATTGGCACGGCGTCAGAAAATTGATTCGCCGCAATGCAGGAAGCGTTTCCGATTTCATCGGGTCGATCTGGTCGAATTTCGACAAACTGTCGTTTTCTGTCACTTTCACAGAAATCAACGCGCGGATAAGGTCGGGCCACCAGAAATCCATGGGCCGCCTATGCCAAAATTCGCCGCGAATATCTCATTGCTCTTTGCCGAACTTCCGTATCTGGATCGGTTTCAGGCAGCGGCAGATGCCGGGTTCCAGGCGGTCGAGATCCTGTTTCCGTACGAACTTGCTGCAAAAGAAACCCGGCGTGCCTTGCTGGCCAACGGGCTCGAACTGGTTCTGATCAACGCGCCCCCGCCGAATTATACCGGTGGCGCACCGGGTTATGCCGCCATCCCCGGCGGTGCGTCCCGGTTTCAGTCTGATATCCGCCGCGTTCTGCGCTACGCTCAGGTGCTGCGGCCGGGCTTCATTCATATAATGTCCGGATACGCAGCCGGGACGGATGCGTTGGACTGCTTCGTGCAAAACTTGCAGTGGGCCGCCGATTTCGCACCGCAGCAGACATTTACGATCGAACCCCTCAATCCGATGTCCCAACCCGGCTATTTCCTGAACGACTATAATCTGGCGACCGAGGTACTGGGCCGCGTGGATCGCCCGAATGTCGGTCTGCAATATGACAGTTTTCACGCACATATGATCCACGGCGACGCGCTGGCCGTCTGGGAGCGTTTTCACCCCAGTGTTGTCCACGCCCAGATTGGGGCCGCCCCCGAACGTTCTGAACCGGGACGCGGGCCTACGGATTTCGCGCAGCTTTTCGCGGCAATGGATGATGCTGGTTACAGCGGTTGGGTCAGCGCCGAATACGCGCCTTCGACGGCTCGAACGGATGCGACCCTGGCTTGGATGCGACGTTAACGACGTTCATTAGTCTGGAATTCGCTGCCCGAAAGGCGCACATATCGGGCAAGCCGTTTTCGAGGATGCCCGATATGATTCCTGCCCGCTTTGCCCATGCCATCTTTGGACTGATCATGTCAGGACTGATGTCGTGCATTGTCACCGGGATCGCTACGGTCAAGGCAGTGGGGTTCCATCCTGAAACGCTTGGTGACTGGATGGCGTCCTGGGCCTTTTGCTGGCCCATCGCGTTCACGGTGATCCTGGTCCTAGGACCTTCGGTTAAACGTATGGTCGAAGGGTGGGTCAGGCCACAGAGCTGACCCGGAAGGCTGACCTGGTGCTAGTGCGCCTCGGCCCAGTTCGCACCCTGGCCAGCATCCACGCTCAGCTTCACATCCAGTTTCACCGCCGGGTCCGAGGCACCCTCCATCACCTCGCGCGCCACGTCGATCAGCGGATCCACGGAATCCTCGGCGACTTCGAACAACAGTTCGTCATGGACCTGCAACAGCATCTTGGCGGGCAGCCCGTTGATCGCACCCGGCATCCGCACCATCGCGCGCCGGATCACATCCGCCGCCGTGCCCTGAATCGGCGCGTTGATCGCCGCCCGGCGCGAGAATCCTGCATGCGGCCCCTTGGCGTTGATTTCGGGCGTGTGGATCTTGCGCCCGAACAGAGTTTGGACATAGCCGTGCTCTTTGGCAAATGCCACCGTGTCATCCATATACTGGCGAATGCCCGGAAAGCGTTCGAAATAGCGGTCGATGAAACCCTGTGCCTCGGCCCGCGGGATGCGCAGGTTGCGCGCCAGTCCGAAGCCCGAGATGCCATAGATCACACCAAAGTTGATCGCCTTGGCCTGACGGCGGATGTCCGGCGTCATCTCGTCCAGCGGCACGTCGAACATTTCCGACGCGGTCATGGCGTGGATGTCCAGCCCGTCGGCAAAGGCCTGTTTCAGGGTCGAAATGTCGGCGATATGCGCCAGGATGCGCAGCTCGATCTGGCTGTAGTCGAGGCTGACCAGAACATTGCCCGGCTCGGCGACAAAGGCCTCGCGGATGCGGCGGCCCTCCTCGGTGCGCACGGGGATATTCTGCAAATTGGGGTCGGTCGAGGCCAGACGCCCGGTATTCGCCCCGGTGATGGCATAAGACGTGTGCACCCGGCCCGTGTCGGGGTTGATATGGGTCTGAAGCGCGTCGGTATAGGTTGATTTCAGCTTGGACAACTGGCGCCAATCCAGCACCCTGCGCGGCAGTTCATGCTCGGTCGCCAGATCTTCCAAAATATCAGCCCCGGTCGAGTACTTGCCGGTCTTGCCCTTCTTGCCACCTTCCAGGCCCATCTTGTCGAACAGGATCTCACCCAACTGCGCGGGTGAGCCGACATTGAAGTTCTCACCCGCCAACTCGTGGATTTCAGCCTCTAAACCGGCCATTTTCTGGGCAAAGGCGTTCGACATACGGCTCAGCACGTCGCGGTCGACCTTGATGCCATGCATCTCCATCTCGGCCAGAACCGGCACAAGTGGTCGTTCGAGCGTCTCGTAGACAGTCGTCACCTGCACCCGGTGGAGCTGCGGTTTGAACAGTTGCCACAGGCGCAGCGTTATATCCGCATCCTCGGCGGCATAGGCGGTGGCCTCGTCGATCGGCACCTTGTCGAAGGTGATCGCAGATTTGCCTGACCCCAGCAGCGGCTTTATCGGGATCGGCGTATGGCCGAGATACCGTTCCGAGAGCGTATCCATGCCGTGCCCATGCTCACCGCCATGCATGGCATAGGACATCAGCATCGTATCATCGATCGGGGCCACATCGATACCGTGACGCCGGAAAATCTTGGCATCGTATTTCATGTTCTGCCCGATTTTGATGATCGAGGGGTCCTCAAGCACCGGCTTCAGCAGCGTCAGCGCCTCATCCAGAGGCATTTGCCCTTCAGCCAGCGCGTCCGACCCGAACAGATCATCCGCCGCACCATCACGGTGGGTCAGCGGGATGTAACAGGCTTCGCCAGCCTCGACACACAGCGAAATACCGACCAGATCGGCGATCATTTCATTCAGACCGGTGGTTTCGGTATCAACAGCGATCCAGCCTCGTTCATGGGCCTGATCGATCCATTTTTGCAAAGCCGCTGCATCACGGACACATTCATACTTTGCCGCGTCAAACGGGATCGTCTCGGCCTCAACTTCCTTGGCCGCAGGCGCCGGAGCGTCGGCGATGGCCGGTGCTTCGGCCCCCAGCTTGTCGGCGATCCGTTTGGTCAGTGTGCGGAATTCCATATCCGCCAGAAAACCCAGCAGGGTCTCTGCATCGGGCTCTCTCACTTCAAGGTCATCCAGCGTGAAATCCAGCGGTGTGTTCTCGTCCAGCTGTACCAGTTTCTTCGACAGTTCGATCTGATCGCGCTTTTCGATCAGGGTCTGCCGGCGCTTGGGCTGTTTGATTTCCTCGGCCCGGTCCAGCAGTGTTTCCAGATCACCGTATTCCTTGATCAACAGCGCCGCCGTCTTGACCCCGATTCCCGGAGCACCCGGCACATTGTCAACGGAATCCCCCGCCAGCGCCTGAACATCCACAACGCGCTCAGGAGCAACTCCAAACTTCTCGATCACCCCGTCCCGGTCGATACGCTTGTTCTTCATCGCATCCAGCATCTCGACACCGTCACCGACCAACTGCATCAGATCCTTGTCGGAACTTACGATGGTCACGCGGCCCCCAGCCTCGCGCGCCTGCACGGTCAGGGTGGCGATGATGTCGTCGGCCTCATAGCCTTCGAGTTCCTTGCAGGCGATATTGAACGCCTTTGTCGCCTCGCGGGTCAGTGGAATTTGCGGGCGCAGGTCCTCGGGCATCGCTTCGCGGTTGGCCTTGTACAGGTCGTACAGATCATTCCGGAATGTGTGCGACCCCTTGTCGAAAATCACCGCCACATGGGTTGGCGCATCCGGCCCGGTGTTCCCTTCGACATATTTCTGAAGCATGTTGCAGAACCCGGACACCGCCCCAATCGGCAGACCATCCGACTTGCGGGTTAGCGGAGGCAGCGCGTGATAGGCCCTGAAAATAAAGGCCGATCCGTCGATCAGATGCAGGTGACATCCTTTTCCGAAATTGCTCATGCGCGCGCTCCCTGTCGGTCAGGGATGGTTCTGCCACAGGGTCACGCGGGTGACCAGCCAAGAACGCAGCCTAACCGCCAAACAATCCCGAGAAGACGTCAGAGAAACTGTTCAGCAAAGCCATGATCACCAACACCCCCAGCAACGCAAAAAACGCAAAGGCAAAGAACTGGAACAGGATTGCCCCCGTACCTATAACCATTCCGGCGATGGCAGGGCGCCGCTTTTCGTGACGCAGGATGCCAACAGCTGATATGACAATCGCAAGCCCGCCAAGCATGGCGACACCGATCCGCAGGAAATCATCCAGATCGCGGGCGCGGGCAACGGGCTCGGGTTGTTCCATCCCCGCGGCGGCCCTCAGTGTCGATTTGCCGATTTCGGCCGCCAGTTCGCCCAGCGACACACCCGCAGTCTGCTGAGGTGCAAAGGGCCCCGCCCAGAATACGAACAACGCAGCAAACAACGCCAAAGATGCGATGCAGAACCCAACCCAGCCGAAAACCGGGTTAACATTGTCAGTGGCCGAAATTCCGGTCATCACGTATCCCTGCTTTGGTTGCGCCAAAGCACTAACATGAAAACCGAGGCAAGATTTGGGCAAAACCCGGCTGGTCGGGCAATCAGCCCTGTTCACGGCCCTTCAGCACATATTTGCAGTCGCAATACGGGCATTCGAC
The DNA here is from genome assembly GCF_009363615.1 of Ruegeria sp. THAF33. Lineage (NCBI taxonomy): Bacteria > Pseudomonadati > Pseudomonadota > Alphaproteobacteria > Rhodobacterales > Roseobacteraceae > Ruegeria > Ruegeria sp. THAF33. The sequence goes on from NZ_CP045384.1 coordinate 3,090,861, forward strand.
CCAGCCTGTATCCTCGGGGATTTGCAGCCAGACGCGCGGATGGCCCAATGCGCCTTCGCCGCCGTCACAGGCGACACGGGCGGTTTCGACGATCTTGGTTTCCGGCGCTTCGATGGTCACGGCTGGCGATCCTTCTTCGGTTGTCGGCCTCGCGGGCATGTATTAGGTGCGTTTATGAGCGATGAGCAATCCGGGGGCAAGAGCCACATGAGCGATGCGGCAATCGGGATCGAAGGTCTGCGCAAGACCTATCGAGGCGGCAAGGGTCAGCCTGAGAAACACGCGTTGAAAGGCATTGATTTGACTGTTCCCAGGGGTTCGGTTTTCGGGCTGCTGGGCCCGAACGGCGCCGGGAAATCGACCCTGATCAATATTCTCGCCGGGTTGGTGGTGAAGTCTTCGGGCCGTGTATCGATCTGGGGTTTCGACCAGGATCAGAATCCGCGGCAGTCCCGCGCCGCGATTGGTGTGATGCCGCAAGAGCTGAACCTTGACCCGTTTTTCACCCCGCGGGGCGCCTTGGAAGTACAGGCAGGCCTGTACGGCGTTCCGAAATCCGAACGGCGCAGCGACGAGATCCTTGAACTGGTCGGCCTCAGCGACAAGGCCGAGGCCTATGCCCGCACGCTGTCGGGCGGGATGCGGCGGCGACTGCTGCTGGCCAAGGCGCTGGTGCATCACCCCAGAATCCTGGTGCTGGACGAACCCACGGCAGGCGTGGATATCGAACTGCGCCAGATGCTGTGGGCCAATGTACGCAAGCTGAACCAGCAGGGCATGACCATCATCCTGACCACCCACTATCTGGAAGAAGCGCAGGAGATGTGCGACGAAATCGCCATCATCAACCACGGTGAAAAGATCACTCAGGACAGTACCGCCAACCTGCTGGGCCGCATGGACAGCCGGACCATGGTCATTGTGCCGGACACCCCGGTGGTCGACCTGCCGGTGACCGAAGGCGTCGAGGCCAGCTTACGCGAAGACGGCAGCCTGATACTGCAATATCGCAGCGCCCGGACCAGCGCCGAGCAGGTTCTGGAATCCGTCCGGGCGGCGGGCATCCGCATCCGCGACGTGCGCACCGAAGAGGCCGATCTCGAGGATGTGTTCCTGGCCCTGACCTCCTCGCGGACCGACGATGCTCCGGCCGACGATCAGGACCAGCCGCGCCGGGGCCTGCACCGGGTCAAGCTCTAAACCCGGTCGATCCGTGCTTGGTAGCAGTTGTTCCGCGCCGATCTGACGTGAATATAGGCCACGTCCGGGCGGGCAAAAATATCGCTGACTTTTGCGTCGATCTGATCTTTGGGCGTGATTGCGCCGGTGCCATAGACGATCCGGTTATCCGGTCCATACCCCTTGATCAGATAGTCGGGTGCACTGGTCAAAATCTCGGGCAGGGCGCCGCCTTCATAGCGCTCGCAAGGCGTTGCGCACAGAAAGATCGGCCCTGTTTCAGCGTATGGATGTGGCTCTAAAAAGGGGCGATGCGCCAATATCAGCATCTCTGCGCCTTCGGGAATGTTCTTCAGGCAGTGGCGACAGGGATTGCCAGCCCCCGACGAAACGGCGCGCTCGGGCGCGGCGCCATATGCATCAGGCTGACCTGCCTGAAGGGCGCGGACTTCGTCAGTGGGCAGAGCGGTGATCTTGAACATATCAGGTCTCCTTTTTCTGCAACCATGCGCGCCTGGCCTGGTCCAGGCGACCCGTTTTCTGCGCAAAGGACTCGAAAAAGAACAAAACGTGAATATAATGTGGAATCGCCATGTATGCCGAGCTATCGATCACGTCGAACTTCACCTTCCTCACCGGGGCTTCGCACCCCGAGGAGTACATGGAGCGCGCCGTCACCCTGGGCCTGCCCGCCATCGCCATCGCCGATGACAACTCGGTGGCCGGCATCGCCCGCGCCCATACCCAGGCGCGCGAGATCGCCCGCAAGGTGCGCGAGCGCCGCGCGTGGGAGGAGCAGAACACGCCCATCGGCCCGCCCTGCCCCGATCACATCCCGAAACCACCCTCGTTCCCGGTGCATGCAGTGCCGCGCCTGATCCCGGCGGCGCGGCTGATTTTTACCGATGCCCCGCCCGTCACCGCCCTGCCCATCAACCGGCAGGGCTGGGCCAGCCTGTGCCGCCTCCTGTCCACCGGACGGCTGCGCGCGGCCAAGGGCGAGTGCATCCTGCACCTGTCCGACCTGTTGGAGTTTTCCGACGGTCTGCACCTGCTACTCTGGCCACAGGCGGGCCGTCCGAGCGGCGGCGCGAGCGGGTGGCGAACACAGGCGCAACAGCTGACGCGCCGCTTTGCCGGGCGCATGCATCTGCTGATGCATCCCCGCTATGACGGGGCGGACACGGCATTTTTCCATTTGTTAGAGACTGAATCGCTTCATCTGGGCCTGCCCACCATCGCCAGCGCCGCACCGATGATGCATCACGGGTCGCGCCGCCGGCTGGCCGATGTGCTGACCGCGATCCGCCTGCGCCGCAAGGTGGACGATCTGGGCCGCCACGCGCTGGCCAATGGCGAACAGCGCCTGCGCTCGGAACCCGAGATGCTGCGCATCTTCAAGGGCTTTGAGGGCGCCGTGGCCCGCGCTTATGCGCTCAGCCAGGAACTCACATTCTCGCTGGACGAGCTGCGCTATGAATATCCCAGCGAGGGCAGCGACAAGGAAACCCCGACCCAGCGCCTGCATCGGCTGGCGCATGAAGGGTTGAAATGGCGCTATCCCGCCGGGGCGTCCGAGAAAGCCCAAAAGATGCTGGCGCATGAACTGACGCTGATCGGCAAGCTGAAATACGAACCCTACTTCTTGACCGTCCGCGACATCGTCCATTTCGCCCGCGGCCGCGGGATCCTGTGCCAGGGGCGCGGGTCAGCGGCGAACTCTGTCGTCTGTTTCTGTCTCGGCATCACCGAGGTCAGCCCCGAGATGGGCACCATGGTGTTCGAACGCTTCGTCTCCGAGGCGCGGGACGAGCCGCCCGACATCGACGTGGATTTCGAACATGAACGCCGCGAAGAGGTGATCCAGCACATCTATGAACGCTATGGCCGCCACCGCGCGGGGCTGTGCGCCACGGTGATCCACTATCGCGGCAAGCGCGCCATCCGCGAGGTGGGCCGCGCCATGGGCCTGACCGAGGACACGATTTCCGCCCTGTCCTCGCAGCTGTGGGGGTTCTTCTCGGCCTCGGGGCTCGAGGCGGAACGGATGCGCGAAATCGGCCTCGACCCCGAGGATCGCCGCCTGAAACAGACTCTAACATTGGTGCATCAGATCAACGGGTTCCCTCGCCACCTATCCCAGCATGTGGGCGGGTTCATCATCACCGAGGGCCGTCTGGACGAGCTGGTGCCCATCGAGAACGCCACCATGGAGGACCGCACCGTCATCTGCTGGGACAAGGATGACATCGATTCCTTGGGCATCCTCAAGGTCGATGTTCTGAGCCTGGGGATGCTGACCTGCATCCGCAAGGCCTTCGACCTGATCGGCCAGCATCATCAGACCAGCTATACGCTCGCCACCCTGCCGCCCGAGGACCCGGCGGTCTATGACATGCTGTGCCGCGCGGATTCGGTGGGCGTGTTCCAGGTGGAATCACGTGCGCAGATGAACTTTCTGCCCCGGATGCGGCCGCGCAATTTCTATGATCTGGTGATCGAGGTCGCCATCATCCGCCCCGGCCCCATCCAGGGCGACATGGTGCATCCCTATATCCGCCGCCGGAACGGAGAGGAGGAGGTCAGCTTCCCCTCGGACGCACTGGGCGAGGTGCTGGGCAAGACGCTGGGCGTGCCGCTGTTTCAGGAACAGGCGATGCAGATCGCCATCGTCGGCGCGGGCTTCACCCCCGAACAGGCCGACCGGCTGCGGCGGTCGCTGGCGACCTTCAAGAAGCATGGCAATGTCAGCGAATTCCGCACCCTGTTCCTGCGCGGGATGCAGCGCAACGGCTATGACGCCGAATTTGCCGAGCGGTGTTTTTCGCAGATCGAGGGGTTCGGCTCCTACGGCTTCCCCGAAAGCCACGCGGCCAGCTTTGCGCTGCTGGTCTATGCCAGCGCCTGGATCAAGTGCCACCATCCGGGCATCTTCGCCTGCGCGCTGCTGAACTCGCAACCGATGGGGTTCTATGCCCCTGCCCAAATCGTGCGCGATGCGCGCGAACATGGCGTGCAGGTGCGCCCGGTCTGCATCAATGCCAGCTTTTGGGACAACGTGATGGAGCCCGACGGCCATGGCGGGCTGGCCCTGCGGCTGGGCTTTCGCCAGATCAAGGGCCTCAGCGAGGAGGACGCCAGCTGGCTGACCGCCGCGCGCGGCAATGGCTATCATCAGGTTGACGACGTCTGGCGCCGCGCGGGCCTTGGCCCCTCGGTGATCGAGCGTCTGGCCGAGGCCGATGCCTTTGCCGCCTGCGGCCTGACCCGGCGCGAGGCGCTGTGGCAGGCCAAGGCGATCGCCACCGCCAGGCCCCTGCCGCTGTTCGCGCAGGATCTGGAAGGCGAGGCGCTGGACGAGCCCGCCGCCCATCTGCCCCGGATGTCGCTGGGCGAACAGGTGGTCGAGGATTACGTCGCCACCCGCCTGAGCCTGCGGGCGCATCCCGTGGCTCTGCTGCGGCACCTGCTGACGCCAGGGCAGCGCGACAATACCACCTCTGTCACATAACGCCGGAACCGCCTATCTGCCAAAAAACAGAGTCGAAAACAGGCCACCATGACCAGACCAACCCTTCCGCCGCGCTTTCCCGCGACGCCCGAGCAGATCAACGCACAGGTTCGCGCCTTTTACGCCCGAGTGCGGCAGGACGCGGTACTTGGCCCGGTATTCGCCAACCATGTCACCGACTGGCCCGCGCATGAGGAAAAGATCGCATCCTTCTGGCGCAACGCCATCCTGTTCGAGCGCAGCTATGACGGCAACCCGCAGCGGGTGCATATCGAACGACCGGACGTAAAGCCCGAGATGTTCGCCCATTGGCTGGACCTGTTCGAAAAGGTCGCCACCGAGACCCTGCCTCCGGAAACCGCCACACCATGGGTCGCTCTGGCGCGCCGCATCGGTGTTGGGATGAAGGCCGGGGTGCAATCGGCCCGCCAGCCCAAGGACGCGCCACCGATCCTGCGTTGAGCCCACGTCATGGCTGCCTTGCGATGTTAGCGGTAAATTAGGGGCTATGCGGGTCGAGAAAATAGGGTTAGTCAGAGACAAGACAGCCCCTTTTGCGCTGCCCCTTCACATCGACACATCACCCGAGGCCGACCCATGAGCACTCAGAACACCACCCTCCGGGGTCTTGGCTATGCATTCGCGGGCTTTGCGGTCTTTGCCACCCATGACGCGCTGATCAAGACGCTGGGCGGGACCTACTCGGTGATGCAGATCATCTTTTTTGCCACGCTGTTTTCCTTTGTCCCGATGGCCGTGACGATCTTGACGGACCGGACCACGGGCAACTTTCGGCCGCATCACCCCTGGTTGGTGTTGCTGCGCTCGGGTCTGATGGTCACAGCCATGTCCTGCGCGTTCTATGCCTTTTCGGTCCTGCCCCTGGCCGAGGTCTATTCGTTGCTGTTTTCTTTCCCGCTGATCGTCACGGTACTGTCGATTCCGATACTGGGCGAAGTCGTCCGGGCCCAGCGCTGGGCTGCGGTTGGCGTGGGTCTGATCGGGGTGCTGATCGTTCTGCGCCCCGGCGCAACGGATATCACGCTCGGCCATCTGGCTGCCCTGATGGCCGCATTCTGCAGCGCCTTCGCATCCGTGCTGGTGCGCAAGATCGGGAACGAGGAACGCTCGGCCGTCCTGATCCTGTATCCGATGCTGCTGGCGATCGTGGTCATGAGCCTGGCCCAACCGGCCGTTTATCAGCCGCCGTCCCTGTTGCATCTGGCCATGATGGCGCTGGTCGGCGTGTTTTCCGTGATCGCCCAGCACCTGATCATTCTGGCCTATCGGGCTGCGCCCGCCGGTGTCATCGCCCCCAGCCAGTACAGCCAGATCATCTGGGCCACGATATTCGGCATGATGTTCTTTGGCGAAACGCCCGACATGTGGGTCGCAGTCGGGGCCAGCATCATCATCGCGTCCGGTGTGTTCGTTGTCTGGCGCGAGAGCCGGGCCAATGTATCGCCGAACAAGCCGGTTCTGCGTGTCCGCTCGCCGCGTTCCGACACCGGCGCCTCGGCGCGGCCGGGGTCGTAGGGCGGCCGCTACTGATCTTTCAGTCTGATCTTCCGGCCACCGTTTTCGCCTGTTTCCTCGAACTTCCCGGTGGCTCGTACCAAGTCGCTCAGCCGCTTGAAGCCGTAGGTTCGCGTGTCAAAATCCGGATAGTTCATGCTGAGCTGACTGCCGACCCAGCCAAGGCCCGCCCATCCGTCCGGTTCCTCGGATTTGAGCACGACATTCCGGATCAACTGATAAGCATGGTTCAGCTCTTGTTTGGCAGAGGGCTTCTTAGCTTTCTCCGGGGAATCGTTCGCCTGCACCTCCTCCTTTTTGATATTCTCGATGTAGATGAATCGGTTGCAAGCCGCGACAAAGGCTTTGGGCGTCTTTTCCTCGCCGATCCCGAACACGCTCAACCCTTGTTCTCGGATCCGGCTGGCAAGCCGGGTAAAGTCGCTGTCTGACGACACCAGTACAAACCCACCGAACCGGCCGGAATGCAATATGTCCATGGCATCAATCACAAGGGCGATATCCCCGGCGTTCTTGCCAGTGGTATTGGCGAATTGCTGGTGCGGTACGATGGCGTATTCCGCCAGTTTCTCGGCGCTCCAACCCTGCGGCGTGCCGCCCGAGAAATCTCCGTAGATCCGGCGCAGGCTTGCCTCGCCCAATGTGGCGACTTCTTCGAAGATTTCGGCGACGTGTTTTGCCGGAACATTCTCGGCATCAATCAGAACGGCAAGGCGTTCTGTGGTGGTGGTGGTCAATTTAGTCTCTCTATTCAGGTATTTATCAATGCTCTGAAGATAGGAGACAAAAAGGGCGGGTTAAACCCCGCCCTTGCAATTTCTGGTTGTCAGTAAATCACCACCGACCGGATGCTTTCGCCCTTGTGCATCAGGTCAAAGCCGGTGTTGATGTCGTCCAGACCCATGGTGTGGGTGATCATCGGGTCGATCTCGATCTTCCCTTCCATGTACCAGTCGACGATCTTGGGCACGTCCGTCCGCCCACGTGCGCCGCCGAAAGCGGTGCCGCGCCACGACCGGCCGGTGACCAGCTGGAACGGACGGGTCGAGATTTCGGCCCCCGCGGGTGCGACGCCGATGATGATCGACTCACCCCAGCCTTTATGCGCCGATTCCAGCGCCGCGCGCATCACGCCGACATTGCCTGTTGCATCAAAGGTGTAATCCGCGCCGCCCTTGGTCAGGTTCACCAGATAGGGCACCAGATCGCCCTCGACCTCGGACGGGTTGACGAAATCGGTCATGCCGAACTTGGTGGCCATCTCGACCTTGGCGGGGTTCAGGTCGACGCCGACGATCTGATCGGCCCCGGCCAGACGCAGGCCCTGAATCACGTTCAGACCGATGCCGCCCAGACCGAACACGATGGCGCGGCTGCCGATTTCCACCTTGGCCGTATTGATCACCGCGCCGATGCCGGTGGTCACGCCGCAGCCGATATAGCAGATCTTGTCGAACGGCGCGTCCTCGCGCACCCTGGCCAGCGCGATTTCCGGCAGAACCGTGTGGTTCGAGAAGGTCGAGCAGCCCATGTAGTGCAGGATCGGATCGCCATCCAGCGTCGAAAAGCGCGAGGTGCCGTCGGGCATCAGCCCCTGGCCCTGCGTCTCGCGGATGGCCTGGCACAGGTTGGTCTTGGGATGCAGACAGTATTCGCACTCGCGGCATTCAGGCGTGTAGAGCGGGATCACGTGATCGCCCGGCTTCAGGCTGGTCACACCCGGGCCGACCTCGACCACCACGCCGGCGCCCTCGTGCCCCAGAATGGCCGGGAACAGGCCTTCGGGGTCGGCGCCCGACAGGGTGAATTCATCCGTATGACAGATGCCAGTGGCCTTGATTTCAACCAGAACCTCGCCCGCCTTTGGGCCTTCAAGGTTCACATCCATCACTTCCAAAGGTTTGCCCGCCTGTACGGCGACGGCAGCACGGGTACGCATGGTACTTATCTCCCTGTCACTTTTGCCCCGACCCTGCGTCAAATACAGGGTGTTTTCAACTGTGCTTTCTTGGCAGGTTGGCTAATTGTTTGATATTGCAGAAACGACATTGCCAGAATGAGGAGCGCCAATGCACCGTTTTTTACCGATCTTTATCTTTCTGGCGGCCTGCGCAGACACAAGCGTTCCGCAGGATGTCGCCACCACCTCAGAAGACGCTCCTGTTGATCTGGCATTTTGCAAGGGCGAGCCCTTTGCCGAAACGGTCGGTCAGCCCGTATCAACGATTCAAGCCGACCTTCCCGAACGGTCTCGTGTTTTGGGCCCGGATGACATCGCCACACAGGATTACCGTATCGACAGGCTGAACGTCTATGTGAACGACACCGGTGTTATTCAGCGTCTGACCTGCGGGTAAGCGTGGACTCGGCAGGTGATTCTGAATTAAGAACAAAATAAGAACATCAATGATGCCTGCCGATGCCCAAACGCCGAATTCTTTCGCTGTGGTTTCCCCGTCTGGGGGCCGAACGGCTGGTCCGCGCCGCGCGGGGCCTGCATGCCGGGCCTTTGGCCGTTGTGGCCGAACAGTCGAACATGCAGATCGTCACGTCGTTGAATGCCGAGGCACAGGCCGCCGGATTGCGCGTGGGTCAGCCGGTACGCGATGCCCATGCCATGTGCGCCAGCTTGATCACCCGCCCTCGCAACGCCCCGGTCGAGGCTGCGTTTCTGACCGCGCTGCGCCGCTGGGCGGGCAAGTTCAGCCCATGGGTGGCCGAAGAGGCCCCCGATGGCCTGATCGTTGACCTGTCGGGCTGTGCCCATCTGTTCGGCGGTGAAGAGACCTTGCTGAGCGTGCTTGAGACCGACTGCGCCGACATGGGCCTGAGCGTTCAGATGGGTATCGCCGACACGCTGGGCGCAGCCTGGGCGCTGGCGCGTTATGCGGGGCAAGAGGCCACGTCTGACCGCAACGGCGACGCCATCAGCCAAGAGGCACGCGCCACCCGCGCCCGGGCAAGCAAGCGGCGGCACTGGACCAGGGGCGGGGCCGCGCCACAGGTGATGGCGCTGGGCGGTGGCGCGCGGATTGCCACGCCGGGGCAGGCCTATGGCGCGCTCAGCCCCCTGCCCATCGCGGCGCTGCGGCTGGACGATCAGACCGTGGCGCAACTGAACCGCCTGGGCCTGCGCCGGATCGGTGATCTGCTGGGCCAGCCGCGTGCCAGTTTGGCACGGCGGTTCGGCCGCGGGCTGGTGTTGCGTCTGGATCAGGCGATGGGCAGCGCGCCCGAGCCGGTCTCGCCCGCCCGTCCGCCACATCACTTTGCAGTGCGGATGACTCTGCCCAACCCGATTGGCCTGGTCGAAGACGTGATGGCCGCTGTCGATCGGATTCTGCCAACGCTCTGCACCAAACTGGAAGAGAAGGGGCGCGGGGCCCGCACGCTGCGTCTGGAAGCCCACCGTGCGGATCAGGCCGCTGAAATCATCGAGATCGGCCTGGCCCGTCCGACCTATGACAAAAATCGCATTCGCCCTTTGTTAGAGATGAAAGTTGACAAGATCGACGCAGGCTATGGCATCGACTTGCTGCGGCTTGAAGCGATCCAGACAGAACCCATCCACGCCCGCACCATCGCCGGTCATGCCGAAGCGCGCCGCGTGGCCTGCAACCGGCTTGAGGGCAATACAGCCGTGGATGACCTTACGGCCAAGCTGGGCGCGCGGGTCGGGCTGGACGCGATCACCCGGCGGCATCCTGCGGCCTCTCATATCCCCGAGAAAACGGCGCAAACGCTGGCGGCGGCCTGGTCGGAACCCGCGCGCGACTGGCCTGCCCCGCCGCGCCCCCGCCCCTTGCAGATGTGGCAGCCCGAACCCGTGATGGCCCCGGAAACCCCGAATGTGCCCTGCACCTTTCGCTGGCGTGGACGAGACTGGCAACTGGCGCAGGCCACCGGCCCGGAACGCATCGCGCCGGAATGGTGGCTGGATGACCCCAACTGGCGCAGCGGGGTACGCGATTACTGGGTGGTGGTGACAGAACAAGGCGAGCGCCTGTGGTTGTTCTATGGCCACGGGGGCGCGATGTCCGCAGGCTGGTTCTGTCAGGGGCAGTTTTGTTAGAGTCTATTTTCCACGATAAACTAGCAGATCCGGCAAACAGTCGATCAGACGAATGAACCAGGAAAACGGTGCCGGAAAATCCGTACGGAAACGGCGACGCGCCATCGCATTGACCACGCGATCCGCCGCATCCTCGGGCGACATCAGCATCGGCATCTTGAAACCGTTCTTTTTGGTCAGGCGGGTTTTGATGAAGCCCGGATTGACGATACGCACCGTCACGCCCGTACCCGCCAAGTCGTGTCGCATCGTCTCGGCCAGAGAAATCAGCGCGGCCTTGCTGGCTCCGTACCCGATTGCGGCGGGCAGCCCGTGATACCCGGCCAGTGACCCGATCAAAGTAACCTCTCCCTGGCCTGCCCGGACAAAACCCGGAACGGTTTCACCCAGAACCCGTAGCGCACCCAGATAGTTCACATCGCTCATCCTGAGCGACGCCTCGGTGTCCCATTCGGCCGAACGCATGGGGTCATAAGCCCCGGCATTGTAAACCAGCCCGTCGACATGCCCCGCCTCGGCAACAGCCGAGCGAACAGAGTCTAACTCGGTCACATCGCACCGGATCGCGCGCGCATCCGGCAGTTCAGAACACAGTTCGGACAGCCGCTCAAGATTGCGCGCAGACAGGATCAGGGAAGCACCCTGTTGGCCAAGCGCATGCGCCAAAGCGCGACCCAGCCCTTCGCTTGCGCCGATGATCCAAATGGTTTTGCCGTCAAAGCTGCTCATGTGTGGGCCGATTCAGTTGTGTTTCACCATAATACGGCCTCGCATCCGCTTCGGATCAAAACGGTAGCGCAGGTCACGGAAGCTCAAACCAGAAGCCACAAGGTAGTGCATCTGTTAAAAACTTCTAATCGGATTGATCCACTTGTGCCTACCCTGCGTATCTTTTTGTAAACTGTCACATAAAGAGGCTGGAATGTTCGACGAACCCCGGGGCGTACGGAAGAAAATCGCGATTGTAGGTGCAGGCATTTCGGGACTTTCCGCCGCTTACTATCTTTCAGAAAACAACGACGTGACAGTCTATGAGGCCGAACCTCGGCTTGGTGGCCATGCCCGCACGGTGATGGCCGGAAAGAACGGGGATCAACCGGTCGATACGGGCTTCATCGTCTTCAACTATGCGACATATCCCTACCTGACCCGGCTGTTTGATAAACTGGGCGTGCCCGTGATCGAAAGCGAGATGAGCTTTGGCGCGACAATCGACAATGGCCGCATTGAATACGGGTTGAACAATCTGCGCACACTGACCGCTCAAAAGCGCAATCTGGCGCGTCCGGCTTACTATAAAATGATCGCTGATATTCTGCGGTTTGGCAAAGAAGCCCCAGAAGCCGCCAAGGACGATGACACCACGATTGGCGAATTGGTGGACCAGCTGCGGCTGGGTCACTGGTTCCGGCACAATTATCTGATGCCGATGTGCGGTGCCATCTGGTCTACGCCGGTCGAGTTCGTGGATCAGTTCCCCGCACGCTCTTTGGTGCAGTTTTTCCGCAATCACGCTTTGCTGGCAAGTGGTCGCGCAAACCAGCATCAATGGTACACGGTCAAAGGCGGCAGCATAGAGTATGTCCGCCGGATCGACGCGGCCCTTCGTGCGCGGGGGGCAGAAATACGTCTGGCCAGCCCTGTTCAGAATGTATCCCGTGACGAGATGGGCGTCACCATCCACAGCCAGGGCGCCGTGGATCAGTTCGATGAAATCATCCTGGCCACCCATTCGGACCAGTCGCTTTCCATTTTGGGTGATGGCGCGACCCCCGCGGAAGCCGCTGCATTGGGCGCAATCCGCTACCAGCCCAATACGGCCATATTGCATTGTGAACCAGGTCAGATGCCAAAGCGGCGCGCCTGCTGGTCAAGCTGGACCTATCGTTCGCAAGCCGGAGATGTGGGGGTAACCTACTGGATGAACCGGCTTCAGAACATTCCGGACAGTGACCCGCTGTTTGTAACGCTGAACGCTTCATCAGAAATTCCCGCGGAAAAGATCTATGACCAGGTCGAATTTGCCCATCCGGTCTTCGACAAGGCCGCCCTGAAGGCGCAAGGGCAAATCCGCGAGATGCAGGGACAGAACCGAACTTGGTTTGCCGGTGCTTACAACCGGCACGGATTTCACGAAGACGGGATAGCCAGCGCGATGCATGTCGTTGCTCGAATAAATGGTGCCCCGCAAACCATCGGAGCTGAAAATGGCATTCCTGGGAAAGACCCGGCCCTATCTGTTGCCGCTGAATAAGGCGATATGGCGCACAGCGTTTCTTGCACTTTCCTTGCTGATCCCTAATGGGCTGATCGCATCGCCGGTCACGGAAGAACTGAACGATGCCCAGCTGCGCGGAACCGCGACGTTCCGGTATCTGGGTTTGCCGATCTATGACGCCAAACTCTATACGCCCAAAGGTGCGCCGTTCAGTTGGAGCGAAGATATCGCCCTGCAACTGACCTATCGCAAGAACATCAAGAAGAAAGCGCTGGTCAACTCGACGCTTGACGAGATGGACCGCATCGGCCGTTCAGCACCCGTTCGCGACCAACTGAACCGGTGTTTCAAAGCCGTGGCAAAAGGGGACAGTTATCTGGCGGTTTCTGATGGTCCCGACAAGGTCAGTTTCTGGCTGAACGGGCAAAAGACCTGCACCATGGCGTATCCGGGCATCAAGCGCAGTTTCATGTCTGTGTTCCTGGGAGACAACACGCGGTCCGCGTCTTTCACGCGCAGGCTACAGGGGCGGTGATGCTCTATCCCCGGGTCAGTCTCTATGCGTTGATGCTCGCTGCGGCGGGTATCCCGCTTTATATCCACTTGCCGCGCTTTGCAGCCGTGAACCTGGGTATTGGCCTTGGGGTCATTGGTACGGTGCTGCTGGTGATCCGTTTGGTGGATCTGGTGCAGGATCCGCTGATCGGTTGGGCAATCGACCGATGGCCCGGCGGCCAGCTTGCATTTGCGGCGATGGCGGCTTTGGGGCTGGCAATCGGGTTTCCCCTGCTTTTCAATCTGCCGCAGGGTGCCAGCGTGCCTGAACTTGTCGCGATCCTGATCTTGCTGTTCTCGGCGTACAGCCTGGGAACCATTCTTCTGTATGGTCGCAGCGCAACTCTGGCGAAGCGAACCGATCCGAAAGAGCTGATGACACTGGCCGCCTATCGTGAAGGCGGGCAGTTGACCGGGGTGGTCATCGCAGCCAGCGCTCCGGCCCTGTTGGTTGCTTTCGGGGCACACTCCCAAGGCTACCCCGCATTCGGAGCGTTTCTGGGGCTGCTGTCCGTTCTGACCCTGATACTGACGATCCCGATCTGGCGACGCAGACCGATCACCGGATCAGGCCTGTCCTTTGCAGGTCTGGGTCAGGCCGGTGGCTTGCGCCTTCTTGCGCTGGCTTTGGTCAACAGCCTCCCGGTTGCCATAACCTCCACCCTGTTTTTGTTTTTTGTGGAAGACCGGCTGCAACTGCCGGGAAAGGCGGGTCCTTTGTTGATCCTGTTCTTCCTGAGCGCAGGCGCGAGCGTCCCGCTCTGGGCAAAGCTCAGCAACAAAATTGGCCCGAAACAGACTCTGATTATCGCCATGCCGCTCTCGATCGCCGGCTTTATCGGCGCCGCCACACTGAGTGCAGGAAATCTTGCGGGGTTTGCAATGATCTGTCTCGCCTCGGGCGCGGCGCTGGGCGCGGATATGGTCGTGTTGCCGGCCATGTTCTCGATCGTCCTTACCCGGGCCGGGCTGAACGCATCAGCTGCGTTTGGCATCTGGTCCTTCGCTGGCAAACTGGGCCTCGCCCTGGCTGCCTTTTTCACTCTGCCGCTGCTGGAACGCAGCGGTTTCACCCCCGGTCAAACCAATTCCGCACAGGCGCTGGATACACTCAATCTTGCCTATGCTGTGCTGCCCTGCATCCTGAAAGTCGGAGCGTTCGGGATGGTGTTGACCCTGCCCACCGAGGTCACAAGCAAATGAATGCTTTCACCGTCATCCTTCTGGTCCTTCTGACCGCTGTCTTCATCCGTGCAAGGCTGCTGAGCTTTCGCGCGCAATCGCCGTCCGATTACAGTGGTACCGGGCCAGATTTTTCGCTGAAAAAACACCTGAACGGAGAGATCTTGTCCGAGGGCCTGATCTATGGCCCCAACGGCAAAATGTCGAACAGCTTTGTCGCGCGCATGTCCGGCGAATGGCAAGGCAACTCTGGCACGCTGACCGAATACTTCACCTATTCCAATGGAAAACAGATGACCCGCAAATGGTACCTGACGCTGGGAACCGGCAACACGTTCACGGCAATGGCGGATGATATCGTGGGCGAAGGTCGGGGCATCATCTCGGGGTCCACGGTGAAACTGACCTATCGTATCATTCTGCCAGATGACGCCGGTGGACATACGTTGGATGTCACCGATTGGATGTATCTGACAGAAACCGGCGTCATCATGAATCGGTCCGAGATGCGCAAGTTTGGCGTCAAGGTCGCGGAACTGATCGCCACAATGCGTCCAAGCCCCAGTTCTAAACCGATGCATCCAAGTGGGTCAAACGGGTATGACGCGACTTTGGAAGGGAAGCCGTTGCAATGATCACCTTTCGCTCTTTCATCGCCTGCGTCGCCATCGCAAGCCTTGCACTTCTGGCGGCCTGCTCCAGCAAACCGAAGGTACCAAAAACGTTTCTGTCGGACCGACAGTTGAACCTCGAGGAATTTTTCGAAGGCAAAACAGTGGCCTACGGTCAGTTTCAGGATGTTCTGGGAAATATCCCCCGCAGATTCACGGTTGATATCGACGGGACATGGGACGGCGAAACCCTGACCCTGGTCGAAGACTTCGTCTACGACGATGGCGCGACGGAACAACGCATCTGGACATTGACCAAAACCGGAGAGGATACGTGGACCGGTACGGCGCCTGGCGTGCTGGGAACCGCCAGCGGGATTGAGCGCGGGGATACGTTCAACTGGAAATACAAGATCGACCTGCCGATCAAGGACGGGACCATGCGTGTCAAATTCGACGATTGGATGTGGCTGCTGGATGACGACCGTCTGCTGAACCGCGCGTATGTCTCACGCTATGGCGTCCGTCTGGGTGAAGTCATCCTGTTCTTCGAGAAGAAATAGGGCCGCCAGGACCGGTTTCATCACAAAAGTCAGTAGAAAATAAACTCGTCCACCAATGCTGTCGTCGATCCCTTGACCTCACCGGCCGTGTTTGCCCTTGGCCCGTCCGAGGCCGCGCCCTCGGCGCGTTCGCCGCCCTCGACCTTCAAGCGCGCGCGTTCTATCTGCCCCCAGAGGAAAAACAGACCATCCCGTTTTCCCATGAGGCGCGAAGGAACTGTTGTCCGCAAAACACCTGTTTTCGGTTTTGGCATCTGCTCTCTTACTGCCTCCGGTGTTTTCCACCATTTTCGGAAAACGTAATGGTTTTTCCCGAAAAAGACAATTTTTTATGGACAAAATGAGGTTTTCTACCGGCCGTTGACAAGGTGGACTGACAACTCTCGCATGACGGATATTCGCCTTCTTCACCTGCCCCATTGAAAGCCAGCACTATCCCAAACGGATCAACTTCACCGAAAAGGGCTTGCTGCAAACCTCCTTCACTTGGCTTGACACTCTCTTTTCCAGCCATGCTCAGGCGACGTGCAGCGTTTCGTTTCTGATCAGAGCAGCCGGGCCTTCGCCGTCGCGGTTGGGGGATAATTTGGCGGCGCCGATGTCAGACGTGGCCGCATCCATCGCAAGGCCATCGGCCACCGCAAAACGCCATGCTGGCGGGCCTGCCACGCCCCTGTGCCAAGGACTGTGATCCCGGCGCCGTCCACGCTGCCGGAAAATTTCCATGTCTGTTTTGAAACCGGAAATGTCGCAAGCATTTCAGCGCTCAAGCGGGTAAAAAGTAGGCTGCCATCGTGAGGTGCCGCTGCTTGATTCTCAGACAGCGGAGAATTGGGAAGCCGGTGGAATTCCGGCACTGCCCCCGCAACGGTAAGGAAGGTCAGGTTCGACAATCAACCACTGGGACGAGGATCCCGGGAAGGTGTCGCAACCGGGTGCAAGCCCCTTTCAAGTCCGGAAACCAGCCTTGCAGATATGTCAAACCGCGGGTGGCGGTGGGGGCACGGGTTTCGGACGTGGTCCTCGCGCGCCTCCGGACGGTTCCTCCCTGTCATCTGCCCAAGCAATGCCGCGGGGCGCGGCAGGAGAGCCAGAAGTGAACAATGTCCAAAACCTGTTGGCGCGTCGAATCCCGGGCTATGCTCTGGAACGGGCCTTTTACACCGACCCCGAGATCTTTCAGACCGACCTGGAAACCATCCACTATCGCGAATGGCTCTTTGCCATTCCCGCTTGCGAACTGGTGAAAGCCGGCGACTATGTAACATACAACGTGGGTGCCTATCGCGTGATCATCGTGCGCGGCGCCGACAACCAGATCCGGGCGTTTCACAACACCTGCCGCCATCGCGGCTCAATCATATGCAAGGCGGCAAAAGGCAACGCGCCGAAGCTGGTTTGCCCATATCACCAATGGACCTACGAGCTTGACGGCTCTTTGCTGTGGGCCCGCGACATGGGGCCGGAGTTTGATCCCAAGCAGCATGGTTTGAAGACGGTTCATTGCCGCGAGTTTGCCGGGTTGGTTTACATCTGTCTGGCGGATGTCGCCCCGGATTTTGACACGTTCGCCAATATCGCGCGCCCGTATCTTGAGCCGCATGATCTTGCGAATGCCAAGGTCGCCTTCGAAAGCACGATCATCGAGAACGGCAACTGGAAGCTGGTCTGGGAAAACAATCGCGAGTGCTATCACTGCGGCGGCAACCACCCTGCGCTGTGCCGGACCTTCCCTGATGATCCGGGCGTGACGGGGATCGAAGGCGGTGAAACCCCAGCCTATATGCAAGCCCATTTCGACAGGTGCCAGGCAACGGGTATGCCATCGCAGTTCTACCTGCACGAGGACGGCCAATATCGACTGGCGCGGATGCCGCTGAAAGAAGGGGCCGAGAGTTATACGATGGACGGGAAATCCGCCGTGCGCCGTTGGTTGGGCCGGTCGCCCTTTGCGGATGCGGGATCGCTTTTGAAATTCCACTATCCGACCACGTGGAACCACTTTCTTGCCGATCACTCGATTGTTTTCCGCGTCACGCCGATCAGCCCGACAGAGACCGAGGTCACGACCAAATGGCTGGTCAACAAGGATGCCGTTGAAGGCGTTGACTATGACGTGAAACGTCTGACCGAAGTCTGGGTCGCCACGAATGACGAAGATCGACAGGTGGTCGAGGACAACCAGCAGGGCATCAACAGCCCGGCCTATGTGCCCGGCCCATATTCAGCCATTCAGGAATCCGGCGTGCTGCAATTCGTGGATTGGTATTGCAACACAGTGTCGGCCCGCCTGGCCCCTGACTCAATGGCGGCGGAGTAAGTCTGATGAAAGACCTGAACACGCTTTCATCAGCCGTCTGGCAGGATGGAGAGATGCTGGAATGTGTCTCGGTCGTGCCCGAGATGCCGAACACTGCCAGCTTTTCGTTCCGGGCCCCCTCGGGGGCGCAGTTCGCCTATTACCCTGGTCAGTTCCTGACGCTCGAGATTCCGGCGCCCGGCCAGCCCGGGGGAGTCGTGCATCGCACCTACACGATCTCATCGTCGCCGTCGCGGCCGCGGTCGATCACCATCACCGCCAAAGCGCAACCCGACAGTATCGGCACGCGCTGGATGCTTGACAATCTTCAACCCGGCATGCGGATCAAGGCCATTGGGCCTGCGGGCCTGTTCACCAACGCGTTGAGCGATGCGCGCAAGTTCCTGTTTATCTCGGCTGGCTCGGGCATCACGCCGATGATGTCGATGACCACCTGCATGTGGGACGAAGGCCGCGATCTGGACGTTGTCTTCATCAACTGCGCCAAAAGGCCATCCGAGATCATCTTCCGCCAGCGCTTGGAACAGATGGCCAGCCGCACGGATGGTTTGGACCTGAAATTCGTGGTGGAAGAGCCGGACCGCTACCGCCCATGGACCGGATATCAGGGTCAGTTCAACCAATTGATGCTGGGCCTGATGGCGCCGGATTACCTTGAGCGCGAAGTCTATTGCTGCGGTCCTGAGCCCTTCATGCAAGCAGTACGCGACGCGCTGGCCGGTCTTGGTTTTGATATGAACAACTACCATCAGGAAAGCTTCGGCGCGCCGGTGGAAACCGAGGCGGATCAGCCCGAGTTGGATGACGTTGTTCTGGACGACGACAGCAGCGCCGAGATCCTGTTCGCGACCTCGGGCGTGACGGCCAAGGTTGCCGAGACCGACACGGTGCTTGCCGCCGCCCGCTCGGTTGGCCTGAACATACCGTCAGGCTGTACATTCGGCGTGTGCGGGACCTGCAAGGTCAAGAAAACTGCCGGAGAGGTCCATATGGTCCACAACGGAGGGATCTCGGAAGACGACATCGACGCGGGGTACATTCTGGCCTGCTGCTCGAACCCGATCGGCAAGGTCGAAGTCGAGGTTTAGGTGCTTCGCATCCCGATCAAAGCCGCAGCGTGGCTGACACCCGCTGCGGTTTTCGGCGTGGTTTTTCTGCCCGTTGCAGAATCCGGGCCAGATTGGGTCGCCGAATGTCCGGCGCTTTCGGGCTTTCCCGCCATCTCACGGACGCGGCGCGAGCATTTGCCTTTGTCTTCGCCGACCATCACGCTGTTATCGAAAACGCGAAAAGAGAGAGCCCCACAATGCCCGTGGCTGTTCCCAGCGGCCGATCCTGAGCACCCCTACAAGGGTTTGAAGAGGTTCTGGCGGTCAGTCAAATGACCGCACATCTGGAAAACCAACGAAAACATGATCACAGGCACGCGCCTCGCAGACGACCCCTTGCGGCAATCAGCTCAAGCTGACGACTTCATCGTCCGCAGACCGGTTGATCAATCATGGCAGTGGATAATGTGTTCGTCGGCGCGGTGTCGAAGCTTGGGCCCGGAGCCAATACGCTAAGCTTGTCCGAGAGTAGGTGTAAGCGATTGGATGAGTGTCATCAGGCCAGAGAACCCATTCACTCAGACGCACCAAAGCGGCGTTGATTCAGTTGATCTATCAGAAAACGGGTACTTTGCGTGTTGTCCAACTGTTGCTTGCCCATAGCAAGACGGACAGTACAGTGCGTTACCCGGAATGGACGCGAACAGCAGCCAAGACGTACATTTTATTGGTCAGAGGCTGCCCCTGAGGTTCCTCGAATTGTCAGGGTTGCAGAATACTCGAAATGGCGAACTGGCATTTCAGGTGTTCGCATGCGGTCCAGAAGGATCTCGGCCAATCGCGTACCCAATTTTTTTGGGTTGATCGCCATTGTTGTGAGGCCAGGCGTCGAGACGGCGGCATCTTCGATGTCGTCGAAGCCTACTACTGAAAAGTCACGCCCGGGTTTCAAATTGGATTGGATCAAGCCAAAGCATGCCCCAAGTGCAACAACATCGCCATTGCAAACAACGCCTGTTACCTCAGGGTGTCGCTGGCGAAGTGCGGTGATTGCTTCAACACCAGAGCGTTTGGTTTCTTCGCATGGCCAGATAACCGGATGCACGCCGCCCAATTTCTCCAAGGCACTCAGATAACCGGCGATGCGCTCTTCGCGCACAGACGTCTGTTCGGTTCCGCCTAAGTAGGCGATGTGCCTGTGCCCCAAATCAATCAAGTGTTGTGTGGCCTGCACGAGGGCCTCTTTGTTTAGAACACCAACGTGATCCAGAGACTGAGACACCTTTCGCATGAATGTGACAGCAGGAACACCGTGAGCATCCAGAAGCCCCATGGCGTCCCCGCTGGTGTTGAGTGCCGGAACCCAGATCAGACCACGTCGACCAAATCTGATGCAGGCTTCCAGAAGGCGGTCCTGGCGCTGAAGGTCTCCTTGAGCATCGAGGACCGAAACCATAAAGCCCTCGGCCTCCAGCAGGTTAACAGCGCCGCTAACAACCTCTGCGTTGAACGGGTTTGCCAACTTGTTAAGGATAAAGCCGATTTCGCGATTGTCGCCCGATCGCATTGTGGCCGCTGCGTGATTTGGGACGTATCGAAGCCGCTTAGCCGCGCTCAAAACTTTTTGACGCGTTTTTTCTGAAATTCGACCTGTGTCGCGCAAGACCTGACTAACAGTTGGTACTGACACGCCAGCTTCTTTGGCAACGCTGGATAGGGTGGGTTTCTTCGCCATGGATGAGTTTTTACAGATATAACGTTTTGTCTATTTTGCAGTCGAAATCGAATACTTCAAGTAAAATATGGGAATACAAACGGGCTATCTGACTTGACTCATGATAAAACGATATATCATAGTGCCAACATTCGCCATAGACTGATCCAAGATTGTCGGCGAGGGAGGGAGGTTGCCAGATTTTGGCCAGCCTCAGACAAACGGAGGAAAACATGTCCATTCAATCGAAACTTGCGGGTGCCGTATCAGGTTTGGCTATTCTTGTTGGCGCAGCTGCCGTACAAGCCGAAACTCTGTTCTGGTCGACCCAAGCCCGTCCTGCTGAAGAGGCGCAAGCCATGCGGGCCGAGGTGCTTGGTGGATTTGATGGCGAAGTTGATTACCAGCCAAACGAAGATGGCCCTTGGTTGACCCGGCTCCAAGCCGAGTTGCAGGCGGGCTCGGGAAGTATTGATCTGCTGGGCTCTTTGCACGGCAACTTCTCGGCAATGAACCCCGATGATCTGATGGATCTCAGCGATCTGGGTGTGATGTCGGCGTCGGACACTTTCAACGATCTGGCTAAGCTGGGAACGGACAGCCTGCAATACATGCCGTGGATGCAAGCGAGCTATATCATGGCCGCCAACAAGGAAGCGCTGCAATACCTGCCAGAAGGTGCAGACGTTAACGCGCTGACCTATGACCAGTTGATCGCATGGACAGCCAATGTCGAACAAGCGACTGGTCAGAAGAAATTCGGTTTTCCGGCTGGGCCCAAAGGGCTGAAACACCGTTTTTTCCAAGGCTATCTTTACCCGTCCTACACTAACGGTGTCGTGCGAACGTTTGCGTCGCCCGAGGCTGTGACCGCATGGGAGAAGTTCAAAGAGCTTTGGAGCCATACGAACCCTGCATCAACCAACTTCTCGTTTATGCAGGAACAGCTATTGAACGGAGATGCGTGGATCGTTTTCGATCACACCTCGCGCCTGGCGCAGGCATTCAATGAACGCCCCGATGATTTCGTCGCCTTCCCGGCGCCCGCAGGTCCGACCGGCCGTGGCTTCATGCCTGTTCTGGCAGGTGTTGCCATCCCGCGCACCGCGCCGGATGCAGAAGGTGCCAAAGCTCTGGTAACTTATTTGATGCAGCCAGAGACGCAGATCGCAACTCTGAGAGCCACTAACTTCTTTCCTGTAGTTGACGTCGAGTTGCCAGACGATTTGCCGCCTTCGGTAAAAGCTGCCGGTGAAGCCGTTGCCAAGATGAGCGGTTCGGCAGATGCCAATCCTGGATTGTTGCCCGCAGGTCTGGGCAGCATGGGCGGTGATTTCAATCGTGTCTACGTAGATACGTTTGAACGCATTGTTCTGGCTGGCCAGCCCATCGAGCAGGTCCTGGATGATCAGAAGAAACAGCTTGAAAAAATCATGACTGAAACCGGCGCGCCCTGCTGGGCACCTGATGCGCCTTCGGAAGGCGCGTGCCCGGTCGAGTAAGACCTTCCAACGGTCGGGCCGCTGAAATAGCGGCCCGGCTCCCCAGCATTTTCCCAACTTGAAGGAGCGGTCCGATGGAAGCGCGGCTATTGCCATACCTTCTGATCCTCCCGGTGACTCTGTTTCTCTGCCTGTTCTTTCTTTACCCGTTTGCGTTGGTGGCGCAGCAGGCTTTTGGAACCGAGAGCGGTTTCTCACTGGATAACTTTCGCGAGGTTGTGAACTACTGGAAGTTCCCGATTTCAATGAAGAACACTTTTCTTCTGGCAGCGGCTGTGGTGCCGATCCAGTTGGCCCTTTCGCTTCTGATGGCCACAATGGTCACGAAGATGCAAAGGGGACGCGATCTGGTTCTGTACATTTGGACCATCCCGCTGGGCATTTCGGACCTTGCAGCTGGTATCATCTGGTTGGCTATCTTCGAGCAGTCAGGCTTCCTGAATTCGATGATGGTGGGATTGGGTGTCACTGACCAACCTGTGAGTTTGCTGAGCTATCAGACCCCCTGGATTGTATTCCTTGCGATTATGCTGGCCGAGATTTGGCGCGCAACCGCGATTATGCTTGTGATCCTTGTCGCAGGCATCGGCTTGATACCCAAGGAATACTACGAGGCCGCAGACGTGTTCGGAGCCTCGCGCTGGAAGCAATTCACGCGGATCACCCTGCCCCTTTTGCGCCCGTCCCTGCAAACGGCCCTGGTCCTGCGCGTCATCCTTGCCTTTGAGGTTTTTGCCGTGGTCGCAGCCCTTGGGGGCACGATTTTTCCGGTGCTTATGGGCGAGATCTACGCCTATCAGTTTGATCTGCAAAATGGCGGTGCGGCAGCAGCACTCGCGATCATCGTTCTGATTATCTCGATCGTCTTCACTCTGATCATTATGCGCGCCTTGCGCGTCCCGAAAGGAGCCACGATATGACGGCTGTTGCAGACGTAGTTGCCCCCGACGCGCGTAAGGCGGGCAAAGGGCTTTACCGGGCCGGGGTTATCCTGCTGTGCGCCTGGGTGATCGTCCCGCTCTACCTATTGTTTGTGAACACGATGTCCTCACCGGATACTGTGAACAGCTTCCCCAAGAGCTTCCTCCCGGAATTTGACATGGGATCCTTGGAATTCTTTGCGGGGTTCCAGGGAATGCTGGCGGCACTGTGGAATTCAGTTGTGGTTGCTTTGATGACGATGGTGATGTCCATCGCGATCGGAGCCCCGGCTGGGTACGCCCTGTCACGGTTCGACTTCCGGGGGAAGGAACTGTTCCGCCTGTTGATCCTGCTGACACGGGCTTTCCCACTGCCACTGCTGGCGTTGCCTCTGGCGGTTCTCTTTATCCGCACGGGTCTGGATGACACAGCCTTCGGTCTGGCCCTTGTCCACACCACACTGGCAATCCCCTTTGCGGTGCTCATAACCTTTTCGCTATTCTCAGGTATTCCGCTTGAGCTGGAAGAAGCGGCCTGGACATTGGGCTGCACGCGTCTGACCGCCTTTACCAAGGTGATCCTGCCGTTGGTCCTCCCGGGGATCACGGCCTCGGCTATCTTTGCCTTCGTGATCTCGTGGAACGAGGTTTTCGCGGCCGCCGTTCTGACCATCGAAAACCGGACGCTTCCCGCGTTCCTGTTGCAGACCCTGGGCGAAGCACCGCTGCATCTGAAATTTGCAGGCGGGTTCATTCTCGTGGTGCCTGCACTGATTTTCATCTTCGCCGTGCGCAAATATCTCTTTGCCATGTGGGGTATTGCCAACCGCTGAGCGGTGGCTGAAAGGAAACTGTTATGGCTGAAATACAGATCAAAAACATCGCCAAGAACTTTGGGTCCTACCAGGCTCTGCACGACATCAACCTAACCATCTCAGATCAGGAATTCATGGTGCTTTTGGGTGCTTCAGGCTGCGGCAAGTCCACGCTTTTGCGTATCATTGCGGGGCTCGAGACAGCGACCACCGGCGAGGTCTGGATCGGTGGTCGCCGGGTGGATCACCTGTCGCCAAAGGATCGCGGTATCTCGATGGTGTTCCAGAATTACGCGGTGTTCCCGCATCTGACTGTGTTCGAAAATATCGGCTTTGGTCTGCGGATGCAGAAACTGCCCGATGAGGAAGTCAAACGTCGGGTCGAACGCACCGCTGGATTGATGCATATCGAGCAGCTTCTGAAGCGCTATTCGGGCGAGCTGTCGGGTGGTCAGCGCCAACGGGTCGCCGTTGCCCGTGCATTGGCGATGGAACCGGATGTGATCCTGATGGACGAGCCGCTGTCTAACCTTGACGCATTGTTGCGGATGGAGATGCGGGCCGAGCTAAAGGGTGTTCTGGCTGAAAGTAAAACCACAGCAATCTACGTGACCCACGATCAGGTCGAAGCTATGTCCATGGCTGACCGGATCAGCGTCATGCATCAGGGCAAAATAGTTCAGGCCGCCTCGCCAATCGAGGTGTACCGGGATCCAGCGGCCGAGTTTGTGGCCAGCTTTATCGGCAATCCGCCAATGAACTTCCTTCCTGCCGAAGCAGCGGGTTCCGGGCGCTGGAATGTGGCCGGGCAAAACTTTGACGGGCCGGCAAACGGCAAAGAACTGAAATGGGCGATTCGACCGGAAGATCTGCGCATTGCAGATCAGGGTTTCGGAGCGCGGGCCAAAGTTGTGGAGCCTCTGGGCGCGCATTTGCTGGTGACTTGCGATGTGGACGGGCACCAATTCCGCGCTGTGCTGGATAGTGAGCTCGACGTGAAACCAGGTGACGTACTCACCTTGGCGCCGCAAGAGGGTCGCGGACGCTGGTTTGACCCCAAAACAACTCTGGCCGTTGCGTAAAGGAGAACCACGATGAGCCAAGCGCTGATCGATCAGGCCTGCAAAGTAATGGAAGGCAACGACCGTGGCAGTTATACCGTGCCTACCCACGGTCTCTATCCCTTTCAGTGGAACTGGGATAGCGCATTGTCTGCGCTAGGCTTTTCGCATTTTGACATGGACAGGGCTTGGGTCGAGGTCGAGACTCTAATGGCCCATCAGTGGGAAGACGGTATGGTGCCCCATATCGTATTTCACGAACCCGATGACGGCTATTTCCCCGGTCCTGACGTCTGGCAAACCGGCCAATCTGTACCGACGACCGGTATCACCCAGCCGGCGGTTGCGGGTCTTGCCCTGCGCAAACTCTATAATCGCGCCGAAGACAAAGCCGCCGCCCGGACGCGGCTTGCTGAACTTCTGCCCAAGGTCCACGCATGGCATCAGTGGTTCTACCGCAACCGCGATCCAGAAAACACCGGGCTGGTGGCAATCATTCACCCGTGGGAATCCGGGCGAGACAACTCGGTGGACTGGGACGAAGGGCTGGATGCTGTACCGACTGAGGGCATAGCACCGTTCACGCGACGCGATACAACACATGCCAATCCCGATCATCGCCCGACAGATGATCAGTACCAAAGGTATATCTGGTTGGTGGAACACTTCCGCGGATTGCGATGGGATAACACAAAACTACATGACGCCTCGCCTTTCCGATTGGTTGACCCGGGGTTCAATGCCATCCTTATTCGGTCTTGTGACGATGTTGCGGAATTAGCGGAGATTTTGGGTATTCCTGCCATGGCCTCTGAAGCGCGCGAAATGGCCACCAAGGGCCGTGAAGCGTTGGAAAGCTTATGGAATGCAAATCTTGGACAATACACGTGTTACAACCGCGCCGCCGGGGTTCTGCAAGACACGCCAACGGTCGGCGGGTTACTTGCGGCAATTGCTCAGGTGCCTCCCGAGCGCGCCGAAGCCCTGGTGCGAAGGATCGCCTTGCTGTCCGAGCGATGCGATTATCTGGTGCCAAGCCACGACCCGGCAGATGACGCCTTTGACAGTAAACGCTATTGGCGTGGACCGACATGGCTGGTCGTGAACTATATGATTGCCGAAGGGCTGATCCAATCAGGACAGGAAGCAATGGCACAACGTATCCTTGCTGGCAGCTTGCGCCTCATTGAGAAAAGCGGCTTTGCGGAATACTATGATCCCATCAGCGGTGAACCGTGTGGGGGTGGAGATTTCACTTGGACAGCTGCAATGGTGATTGAAATTCTCAAGATTCAAAAAGTGCCCGCATGAAACGTTCGCGCATCAACGAGATTATGGCGCAAGCAAATGAGCTAATTCGCTCTCACGGTTTCACATTGCCGCCGTTTGCCTATTGGACGCCAGAAGAATTTAAGGCTCGTGAAAGCGATGCCCGTCACGTGATTGACGCGCGTTGCGGTTGGGATATCACTGACTACGGCGACGGTGATTTTGATCGGATGGGCCTGTTTCTTTTCACCCTGCGCAACGGTCTGCAGAGCGACTTGGCGAAAGGCGGCGGCATGTGTTACGCTGAGAAGCTGTTGATTTCACGGCAAGATCAGCTTTCGCCGATGCACACGCATGTTCTGAAGGCAGAAGATATCATCAACCGTGGTGGCGCGACCCTAGTGGTCGAGCTTTTCGGCTCGGATGATGCCGGAGGTTTTGCAGAGGATCGCGGCGGCGTAGTCTGGCTGGATGGTATCCGCCGCGACTACGGCCCGGGCGAGAAACTGCGCCTGGCCCCTGGTGAAAGCGTCACCCTTCGCCCTGGTGATTGGCACGCGTTTTGGGGCGAAGGTGGCGATGTGCTGATCGGCGAGGTCTCGACCGTCAATGACGACGAGACCGACAATGTTTTTCGCGACCCAATTGGCCGATTTGCCGAGGTTCAGGAGGACGTCGCGCCGACACATCTTCTGGTCAGCGACTACTCAAAATGGCTAGGCTGATTGACGAAGCCATTGGAGGAGTTCGTGGCGTCTTGGCGCGAACTTAACCCTCTTTATCCGAGTCTGAGCGGTCATCCTTCGCCGAAAATTGGCAATATCTATAGGCTTCATTTGCCCGTTCGCTGCGTTGTGCTTCAACAGCTGGAAACGCGAACAACGCCACGGTTTTAGGATCACCACGATATTCAATTCGCCTGAAAATTAGACGTTACTTACGACGACAGTATCAAATCGAGCCTGAACGACTTGAAAATTCTGATTTGAGCGTGAAACTTAACACATGAGTGAGTATTTTGATGAAATGTTCAACGGCGATGGATCACTCAGAGGTCCATATGAAGAGATCGGCCGCTGGTTCAATGCTGAAGACGTATCACGGCTGAGGGCGAAACAGCGTGAAGCCGAAGAAGTTTTTAGGCTGACGGGCATCACCTTTAATGTTTACGGCAAAGCAGAGGCAGAAGAACGACTGATACCGTTTGATATCGTGCCGCGTGTCATTTCGGCACGAGAGTGGCAGCGGCTGGAACGAGGTATCGAACAGCGAGTTCGGGCAATCAACGCGTTTCTTCATGACATATACCACCGTCAGGAAATTGTTCGCGCTGGCCGTGTGCCGGCTGAGATGATCGCCGCAAACGAAGCGTTCCTGCCGCAGATGTTGGGCATCACGCCACCTGGTAAGGTCTATACGCACATAGTCGGTGTTGATTTGGTGCGAACCGGGCCGGACGAGTTTTTTGTGCTGGAAGACAATGCGCGTACACCGTCCGGTGTGAGCTATATGCTCGAGAACCGGGAAACGATGCTCAAAATGTTCCCGGAACTGTTTAGCGCCACAAATGTCCGGAATGTTTCCGATTACCCGCGTAGTTTAAGACGGTCCCTGGCTGCATGCGCGCCAGCTTGCGCCGAGGGAGAACCCACTGTCGCCGTGTTGACGCCTGGCATCTACAATTCAGCCTACTACGAGCACGCCTTCTTGGCAGATCAGATGGCCGTGGAATTGGTCGAAGGTCACGACTTGCGGGTTGTAAACGGGCGTGTCTGCATGCGCACCACCAGAGGTTATAAACCCATTGACGTTCTCTATCGCAGAGTGGATGACGACTTTCTGGACCCGTTGAATTTCAACCCCGACAGCGCATTGGGCGTGCCGGGTATTCTGGACGTTTATCGCGCTGGCGGTATCACGATTGCGAACGCCCCGGGAACAGGCATAGCCGATGACAAGGCGATCTATTCATACATGCCTGAAATCGTTGAATTCTACACGGGTGAGAAGCCCCTGCTTCAAAATGTTCCCACGTGGCGTTGCAGCGATCCCGAATCTCTGTCCTACGTACTGGACAATCTGTCCGAGCTTGTTGTGAAAGAAGTGCACGGGTCTGGCGGCTACGGGATGTTGATCGGCCCGACCGCCAGCAAGAAAGAGATTTCAGCTTTCCGCGACAAGCTCAAAGCGCGGCCGGCGAACTATATTGCTCAACCGACACTGTCGCTTTCAACCGTTCCGATCTTCGCGCGCTCGGGGCTGGCCCCCAGACATGTCGATCTGCGGCCTTTCGTATTAGTGTCGCCTGAGGGGATCAAGATCACTCCCGGCGGCCTGACCCGCGTGGCACTTAAAAAGGGGTCATTGGTCGTCAACTCGAGCCAGGGCGGTGGAACCAAAGACACCTGGGTTCTGGAGGACTGACCATGCTGGGAAAAACTGCTGGTGGGTTGTTCTGGATGTCCCGCTACCTGGAACGAGCGGAAAACACGGCCAGGCTGCTTGAAACAGGTCAGCGGATGGCGTTGACCCGCACCAAGAATTCGACCGAAGAATGGGGTTCTGTTCTGAAAACGGCCGGCGTTCTGGATGGGTACCACGCCAAATACGATGATGTTTCAAAAGACAACGCGGTGGATTGGATGCTGCGTGATGCGGATAATCCATCCTCGATCAAGTCAGTCATCAAGCAGGCAAGAGACAATGCGCGCCTTGTTCGAACCGCACTGACACACGATGTTTGGAGCGCAGTAAACTCTACCTGGATGCAGATTGATGATGTCATGAAGCGCCGCGTGAATGAGCGGGACCTGCCTGCGACGCTGGAGCTTATTCGCCAACAGGCGGCCCTGGTTCGTGGCGCTACATTGGGCACGATGCTACGCAATGACATTTTCGACTTCACCCGCATTGGTACCTTCGTCGAACGAGCCGACAATACCGGGCGCATTCTGGATGTGAAATACTACGTTCTTCTGCCCACAGCTTTCTCAGTTGGCTCATCACTGGACAACATCCAATGGGAAAGCATTCTCCGTTCCGTCGGCGCTGGCGGAGGATATCGAATGACCCACGGTGAGAAAACCCAACCGTCTGATATCGCACAGTTTTTGATCTTGGATCAGCGAATGCCGCGCAGCCTTCACTTTTGCTGCAGAAAAATTCAAGAAAACCTTTCTTACCTAAAGAAAGACTATGGCTTTGCCGGGCCTTCCTGCGAGGCCTCGAATGGCCTCTACGAGAAATACCTGGATCAAAAAATCTCTGATATCTTCGAAATCGGTCTGCATGAGTACATTCAGGATTTTCTGACAGATCTCGGCAGCTTAAGTCGACAGATCGAGGTTGATTACAGGTTCTACGAGTAGCCAATGAAACTGCACATTCGACACGAGACACGATACGACTTCGATGCACCCGTTCCCTTCGGGCTGCAACAGCTGAGAAAGACACCAAAGTCATTCCGCAATCAGAACATTGTAAGTTGGAGCACCCAAATCACTGGCGGGCGCAAAGAACTGACTTTTGAAGACTACCACCGCAACACCGTGGAATTGATCAGTTTCGACGTAAACACCCAAAGCATCTCGTTGATTTCAGAAGGCGTTGTAGAAGTGGAAGACACACATGGCGTCCTCGGGCGTCACGAAGGGTCGACTCCATTGTGGCTATTCAAAAGGAGCACCCCTCAGACAACGCCGGGGAAAGGGGTTGCCGAAGTAATAGGCGCGTTGCCCAAAGGCGAACCGCTGGAAAAGATGCATGCCCTTTCCGAAAGCATTCGCACTCAGGTCGCGTACGAGATTGGAAGTTCGCACCCGGGCTGGAGCGCAGAAGACGCACTCGAATCCGGGTGCGGCGTGTGTCAGGACCACGCGCATATTTTCATTGCCTGCGCACGACAGATTGGAGTTCCTGCACGCTATGTATCGGGTTACCTGATGATGAACGAAACGGAACTACAGGACGCGACCCATGCCTGGGCCGAAGTGTACTTGGACGGGCTTGGGTGGGTCGGGTTCGACGTTTCAAACGGGATCTCACCTGACGATCGATACGTACGCGTCGCGACCGGTCTGGACTATTCCCAAGCTGCCCCAGTAATAGGGAACAGAATTGGGGCAGCGGGTGAGCAATTGACAGTGCAGTTGCAGGTCGCACAGCAATAACGGAGAATTTGATGACCTATGCTGTGGGTATGCGGCTGAATCGCGGGTTGGTGTTCATGTCCGACACGCGCACGAATGCAGGCGTCGATAATGTTTCGACCTTCAACAAGATGTTCAATTGGACAGTTGATGGCGATCGGTCGATCACTATCCTAACGGCCGGAAACCTTGCGACTACTCAGGCCACCATAAGCCTTCTGGAAGAGCGGACCAAAGCGCCAGAAGATCGCTCGCCGTCCATACTGGAAGCACCGACAATGTTCCAAGTCGCGCAACTGGTCGCGGCTACGTTGAATGACGTCATACAGGAGCATTCCCAATCCGGTCAGCAAGCCGACAGCGCCTTTCATGCGACACTCATCTTAGGTGGCCAGATCAAAGGCGGCCCGTCTCGCCTGTTTCTGATCTACCCCGAAGGCAACTTTATCGAGGCTGGCGCTGACACTCCGTTCTTTCAGATTGGAGAGACGAAATACGGTCGTCCAATTCTGGTGCGCGCCTATGATCCGGAGATGAGCTTTGCGGAAACTGTGAAACTCCTGCTTGTCAGCTTCGACTCCACGATCAAGGCCAATCTATCTGTCGGAGCTCCGCTTGACCTTCTTCTTTACGATGAAGACAGTCTTGAAGGCGGCACACGGTCCAGATTCGAACCCGACGATCAGTACTTTCGCACCATTTCCGAGGTGTGGGGCGACGCGTTGAAATCGGCCTTGTCCAAGCTTCCAGAATACAAACCAGAGCGAAAGCCAAATGATTGAGCGTCCGCTTTATCCGCATTGCCGACTTTCGCTGAGCTTTGCTTGAACGTCTACTTGGCGGGCTAGGCAAACGATGGACTATACGATCGCACCCGTGTTTCTACCCGCAATAAAAGCGCGCCGTGTTTGCCAAATTCGGAAGAACAGTGTTGAATCTGAAAGGGATTAACCTGAGTTGTCGACGCGCGCTTGGATAGTAACACTGACTTCGAAGCACATTGTTCTTGTTGCTGGATTGGACGCCTGAAAGCTTTACTTCAGGCAACTCATGAAGCTTGCATTTCCCTCTCCGGCCAGAACTCGTCCACTATGACATAAGCGACAATCACGAAGAAAGCGGCCCCTGCAACTTGCAATACGCGCGTGATACTTTTGACGTCAGCTTCATCCGAAAACGGTGCAACCGACCCACCGTAAACGATCAGAACCGTTGTCAACGCCGAACCGGCTGCTGCCGCGAGTGCGGCCTGAGACTTCCCAAGCGCTCCCAGGGTGAAGCAGAAAAACAGACATAATAAAATGGGCGTCAGAATAACCGGTGCGATCACGTTTATCTCGTAACAGATGATCGACACCGCTGCCCCAAGCAGGTTTGCCGTAAGCATAGCTTTGGCGACGGCTTTTCCCATCGACGGCATGGCGGCCAGTTGCTGGCTCAAAAGAGCGACAAAGAACAGAACCAACAATGCAGATGCCCCGGACACAAAAAACACCATGGCAAATGGAAGCGTCACAAGCGACATTCTGACGATCCGCCGGTACCGGTCAAAATCTGGTGGCGCGTCGGCTTTCTTTTGGGCGACTGTTTGAGGTTCCGCTGGGATCATCACAAACATCAGCGTGGATACGAAACCTGCAAATAGCAGGTTAATCGGTATCCAAAATACAAGCACAAGCGCCAGATCCTGCGATTGCAAAACGAGGTTCGGGATCATCAACGCCCCCATGAGTGCTATGACACCGGGTAGAACTCCGGCCCCTGAAACTGACCACATGAAGGACAGGATGATCCCGATGGCAACCAGAATAAGGAATACCACGGGATAGGGAGCGAAAACGGACGACAACAGGAATGAGATGAACATCAATCCTATAGAGAAAACAAACAGCTTTGCGAATGCCGCCAACGGCAGCGCGGTGGGCGCTTGTAGGAACAGCGCGGTGAAAACTGCTCCCACAACCGCCAAAGGCCACCCAAGAAACAAGCCCAAGGCGAAAACGCCGGTCACACCCAGCGCAAGCCGGATAACGGATTTTCGATCCTCAATAGGCATAGGATAGTATTGAGACCAAACGGATATAGGTCCGGCCGACCACATTCAGCAGGGAATTGTCGCTCAAATACATGATCACGTCGGCCTGCCCGTTGAGTTGGAAGCGCAGTTCGTCTTCGGCGTTTCCGGCCTCGTATCCCGGCAGCACGATCCGAACGGGAAACCGTTCTGGTTCGCGCAGAAACCCCTTGGTACTTGGCGGGCTGGCCAACTGGCCAGGTTCATCGCCACCGCTCAAGGATACAGCCGCGCTGAAGCTCTCAATGACACCCGGGATAATTTGACCGGGGTGCATATCCAATACGACATCAACAGGAGAACCCACCCCAGCCCGGCCTAGGTTGTTTTCCGTAAAATACGCCTCTATCCATATGTCGGTTGCATCCAGGAACGTCAAAAGGTCCTGACCGGACCGTGCATACGTACCGGGTGCGATCAACAGATTGGATATGACACCCGTCGCCGGAGCACGCAGTTCAGTCCATTCCAGGTTTAGCTCTGCATCCGCCAAGGCAGCTAACGCGCGCTGAATTTTTGGATTTTCGATCCCGTCGTCACCCAGCCTCTGCTTTGCTTTTTCAAGATCCGCTTTGGCGTTTTCATAATTTGCCTCGGACTCTGCCAGTTGACCTCGGGCATCGTCGGCTTTTGAGACGGCGATCAATCCCTTTCTTTCCAGCGCAAAAACACGCTCTGTTTGAATGCGTATTGTGTCCAGATCGCTCTGGGCCCGCGCCAGTTTGGCTTGCGCGGCTCTTACCTCTGCCGAGGATGCACCCACCTCCTGCGTGGCCGCTTCTAGATCAGCTTCCGCCTTGTTGCGTTGAATTTCGTAGGGCCTGGGGTCGATCCGAACCAGAATATCACCTGCCGAGACGATCTGTCCGTTTTCGACAAGAACTTCGGTCACTGTACCGGTGACCTGTGGAACGATCTGGGTCGCAATGGCCTTTACTCTGGCATTCCCGGTAAACGGCGTTTTTCGGTCAGCGACAAGATACCAGATAAGAAAAACAAGAATGACGGCCAAAGTGGTCCAAATCGTCTTTCTCATTTCGTGGCTCCTTCAGCCGCGCTTTCAGCTTCTGCAGGGGCGTCGATCCAGACCTTGAACAGCTCATAAAACACGGCAAACAGAACAGGTCCCATAAAAATGCCGATCAAGCCATAGGCCATCATGCCGCCAAGAACACCAATGAGTATGACCAGCATTGGTGTTTCGAGGCCTTTTGAGATGAATACAGGCCTTAGGAAGCTGTCCATTATCGCAACGGGAATAGCCAGGATTGTGAAGATCAACGCGGCACCGCCGGACATGGTGCTCCAAGCGTAAATAATCACTGGCAAAAGAACCAAACCGGGCCCGATCTGGATAATCGAGAGGATCAAACAGATAAACGCCAGCGTGGCGGCCGAGCCAATTCCGAACAGCGCCAACAATATCCAAACCACGACCGCCTGAATCGCAGCCACGCCAATCACACCTTTTGTCACATTGCGGATCGTAGCGCCGGCAAGTGTAACGAACTCACCGCCACGGGGCGCAAAGACACGGTTGGCAAAGCGCTGCAGGCCTTGCACCAGACTTGGACCAGGACTGAACAAAGCCCCCATGATCAAGACGGACAGGGCCAGCGCCAAGAGCCCAAGCCCTATGCTTACGACCTTTCCGAACAGTGATTTGGTGATCTCAAGAATCTGCGCGCCGTATTTGGCAAGCGCGCCGTCAAGGTTTCGTTCAAACAAGCCCCAGACTTCAGCAATTTTGTTTCCGACCAGCGGCAGCTCCTTTAAGCCATCGGGTGCCGGTGGGACTTTTAGCTCGCCGTTGTCAGCTTGTTCTGCAAATCCAGACCCAAGTTCGGCTGCTCCGGATACCGCTGTCGCGACCGGTCCCAAGGTCAGAACGAGGCCCAACAATACCAGTATCGTCGTCGCAAGCTTCTTTCTTCCGCCCAACCTGGACTGCAGCCAATCGAAAACCGGATAGAGTGCGACGCACAGGATCGTCGCCCAGATGACCACGCTTGCCAGCGGGGCCACCATTACCAAAGCGCTGTAAAGGAATAGCCCGAGAAACAGCAATCTAATCGCGAGATCGACAATCTTCGCGTCCTGAGTCTTTTCCATACCATCCCTCCAAGATTTGTTTGTTCAAACTTTACACTCAAAAAAATTAATATGTATATTTAAAATACCAAAAAACCTGCAACCATTTGAAGTATATCGCAAATCCGGATTTCAGAGGGGCTGTTCGGTCGACGTATTGCCTGCGTATGAAATCGCAGTGGCTCGGCGGGGCAAAACTAGTTGTCCTCTTGCTTGTCGTCCTGGGACAGGATTGTATCTGCCACCGTAGTCGCTGCAGTCACGAAGATACCGAGCCCAACGATGATGTAGAAAATTGTAAATATTTTCCCTGCCGCTGTTTCAGGAGAAAAGTCACCGAACCCAACGGTCGAAATTGTCACAACAGAAAAATAGATAGAGTCAAGCCAGCTCCAACCTTCGACATAACGGTAAAACACCGACGCCCAGAGGATCATGCCAGTAGTGAATGCTAGAAGGCCCTTCACCCTGCCATCTTTAAAGGCGACGCCTATACCTCGC
This sequence comes from Ruegeria sp. THAF33, assembly GCF_009363615.1. NCBI lineage: Bacteria > Pseudomonadati > Pseudomonadota > Alphaproteobacteria > Rhodobacterales > Roseobacteraceae > Ruegeria > Ruegeria sp. THAF33. Next base: position 3,125,752 of record NZ_CP045384.1, read on the forward strand.
GTAATTCTCGTTAGTGAATTCATAAAGAAAGAATACCAAGGGATTTATTTATACATAGGATTTTTTGAATTTTCTCGTATTTTTCCAAAAAGCCTGTTGCGCTCCCACCGCGCGTGTCCGGCAGGAATGTTAACCAATGTCTCGCTCAATCGCTTCGGGATTACTCAAGTCAATTCTGTTTTTAATCACCCGGCAAAGTCGGCAATGGGCTCGAAGCCGTCTTCCAAGCATTTTTGATTAACGTCAGCTTTCGGGTCATTTGCAGCCGCTGACTCCCTGCGATTTGGGTGGCAAGGTTACGCATTTTGCGGATGGGTCACACCTTTCTGATTCAAGTCACATAATATCAATGATTTAGCCCTGGCATGTGTCACGCCTTTATTGGCGGCGGCCACAGATTTTAGAGATCCGATCCCTCACTTTGTTCAACAGAAGCGGACCGAACTTCCTCGTGCCGCAGTGAGCAATTGAGGTTGATATGCCCAAGTTGACACAAGATCAGCTGGCGGAGCGGTGGCACATGTCGCCGCGGACGCTGGAGCAGTGGCGCTGGCTCGGAAAGGGCCCCAGGTTTTTGAAGATCGGCGCGCGCGTTTTATACGATGAAGGCGTGATCGAAGCCTTTGAGGAGGCGCAGGTCTGCCAGAATACATGCGGACCGATTTCCGGGGAGGGTGTGTAATGGCAAAGTCCTTCCCCTCACACAAAGTCAAATCGCACCTTGTCTACACAGTCTGGGAGGTGGCGGACGTTTTGAGCTGTCATCGCCAGACCGTCATTCGCTGGATTGGGAACAACGGACTTGCGGCTGATACCAGCAGCAAGCCCTGGTTGATCGAAGGACATGTGATCAAGGACTTCCTCGGACAAAGACAACGCAAGACGCGGTGCAAGTTGGCATTGCATCACTGCTACTGCCTCAGCTGCAGAGGTCCGCGCGAACCCGACGGCAAGATCGCTGACTATGTTCAGGAAACAGCTTCCAGCGGCCGCCTAACAGCCCTCTGTCCGACGTGTGGTGCGGTCATGAACAAGATCATTCGCCGTTCAGATCTGGAAGCCATTCAGGCCAAACTGGAGGTCACACTTCAACAAGCCTCCCCAAGATTAGTGTCCTGTACCGAACCCCATTCAAGAGTGACCTTGAAAGAGGAGCCCGAGACCCATGCCAAAACACACCTCGGATAACCTGCGCATCAAGCGCAAACACCTTGTCTGGCTGAAGGACGCAAAGGGGTTGTCGCAATCTTCGATCGACAAAGCCGCAGCGTCGATTGCCATCTATGACAGATGGCTCAAAGGTAAGGATTACAGGGCGTTCCATTCAGAAAGGGCGCGCGCGTTCAAACGCCATCTGCAAGGTCTACGCAATGACCGCACAGGCGCTTCATTGTCGCCTGCCACGATCAACGGCGTGCTGCGCGACGTCATGAAGTTCTTTGACTGGATGGCGGACCAACCGGGGTACAAGTCCAGGATCTCCCGCGCCGACATTGCCTATCTCACACCGGATCGCAAATCGGAACAGGCCCGTCGCGGCACCCTTTGGAAACCGCATCCGTCTCCCGAACAGGTTGAACGCCTGTTGTCTGAGATGCCCATAGAAACAGTCATCCAGCGCCGTGATCGTGCGCTGATCGCCTTCTTGTTTCTGACCGGATCACGTGAAGGTGCCGCCATCACCGTGCGGCTGCGTCATGTCGATCTAGCCAATAAATGCGTTCAGTTTGACGGCCGTTCCGTGGATACAAAGTTTGGAAAGTCCTTCACGACCAGTTTCTTTCCCTTCGGTGATGATGTCGAAAGGATTCTGCGAGACTGGATCACGGAGCTTCGTCAGGACCATCTTTTCTCGGACACGGATCCTCTGTTCCCAAAGACACGCGTCGCTGTTGGCCCGTCCAGACGGTTTGAGGCAGTAGGTATCGCGCGCGAGCCGTGGGCCGGCCCGTCGTCTGCGGCCAGGATCTTCAAGCAATCTTTCGTCAACGCCGGGCTGCCACCGTTTTCGCCGCACCGCGTGCGAGATACGATCGCAGAGCTGGCAAAACTTCACTGCAGGACACCAGAGGACTATAAAGCCTGGTCGCAGAATATGGGACACGACGACGTGATGACGACGTTCAGCTCCTATGGTTCTGTTTCACCTGGCCGTCAGGTCGAACTGATGGGGCGGTTTCGCCGCCGTGGACCGTTGCCAGACGAGGACGCGGTTATTGATTAATGATCAACTCCGGTGACGGACCCGAACGACCACGCGCTCGGGAGCAAGCCGGTATCCGTTCCAAGAGAGATTTTCGATCAACTCTTGGGGCTTATCAACTGACAGACCAGCGGACTCGAATCTCTTTGCAATCGTTCTTCGCGCGGTCAGTATTCTCCGCCTAACGACTTCGCTGGTTTCAACGCCTAATTTTTCGACGAGGTCGCCAGACTTCAAGCAGGGATACTCCAAAGGTTCGAGACCTTTGCCTGCCGCACGGAGCCACTCTTCAGCCAAAACGATCAACAGATCCGCTGTGGCGTTTTTCTTAAGCTCAATATGTTCGCCGATCAAAACCAAACGTGAGGTTTTGTCGATTTCTATGGTCAGCGGTGGTTTCTCTTTCTCGTTTTTATCAACTGAGGGAGCCGGCACGAAAGGCAAGGACAAGGCGCTCTGCATCGCACCATATAGTCTTGGCAAACTCTGTTCAGGGAACTCACCGGGTGACTTGCTTTCAAGAATTCTGCGCATCACCGATGTGACCGCCTTTCCATGGCGGTTCAGCAAATCTGCGATCATCACCATGGCTGTGTCTGGCGGATTGTCGAGGTGATTGACCGCATCCAACACAACGGGGAAATTTCGGATCAGTGCATCTGGCGTGGCGTTTTCAAACAACACTGCATTGCGCACATAGGACAACGCCATCTCCCGGTCGGTCCCGTTCGGTCGAGCGTCCGACATAAGGTCCACGCGATAGGCATCTTCCGGGTCAAATCGCTCCAACCCCTTTGAAAGCATCGCGAACCGCCGATCGATACACTGCGAACAGCGCCCACAATGGAAGTATTGATGGGTTTGATTATGCACATCAACGCAGCTACGCGTCTCGATAATCTGGTCTGCTATCCCCAGTTGCGCAATGCGTTCCACGACTTCTGCTTTTGTGCGCGCGAAGAATGGATTGTCGACCCGCATATCCTTCTCGAAAACAAGCCGCAGAAGACCGGTGAACAGCTTCAGTGTCTTTGGATGCGTGGTTCGCGTCGCTCGTGTTCCAACGACGTTGCCGACCGGCGGTAGGTTGAGGCTCACGACCCCGTTTTCATGGAACGACACGCGGTCCAGTCCAAAGGCCGTTGCAGTGATCGACCCAAGTACCGCAAACAGGAATGAGCGTGTGCGATGCGTTCTTTCCGCGGTCGATCGGCTCTTCAACTGGGCGGTCATGGGAATGTGACGGCACGTTTCCGGTCCGTACCGTTTGCTCAACGCTGAGATCAGCCGTTTCTGGACTGGCGCTATTTTCGTGGAAGAGGCATGACTGACCAAAGCAACCCGATGCTTCTGTTCTACGATTTCTTCCACAGCACCCGCAAAGGAATCGAGCCCGCCGGAAAACATCAGGACGCGGTGGGGCGTCCATGAACTATTTCGGCCGAATTTGAAGAAGCGCGATCGCTCTGCATCCGGTTCGTCTTTGGTCGAAAAAGAAAATTCAAAGCGGTCGCCGGATAGAAACATCAACGTTTCTTCCAGAGCCTGTATTACGCTCTCACGTTGCCAGAAATCCAGATCGCGTACCGGCATGGTGGCTACGAACCGTCTGTGCCACTTCTCACCCATCTTCTGATCCGCCGGGCCACCACGGCTGACTGCCGCGTCCGCGCAATAGACAAGCGCGGCAATCTCCAGCAAATCGAGTGCACGATCCTGCAGGGCCTCGACCAATTGACGGTTCAATTGTCCAATCCGCAGCGTCATTGCGACTTCGCGGCCAGCAATGTCGAGACGCAGGACTTCATCACCGCCGCTTTTTGTCAGCGGCGGCAACCATCTGACTTCAACTTCAGACAACGGCGCGACGGCGCCCAAACTCCGAGCGCATCTTTTTGAACGCGTAAGCTGTGAACTTGTCTATTGCATCGCGATCAAGCGCCTGCTTCTGCCAGACGGTTTTGCCATACCAGCCGCCTGCATATTCTTCGACAATTCTAGACACTTCAAATGTGTGCTGGGCGAGGGCTTTTTGAAATGTCACTCGCTGGGCATCGGTGGAAAAGCGTCGATCCTCGCCAGTGTGATTGGCGAGTTCCCGGCTCAGATAATAGTCTAGCGAGCGGTATGTCAGCCGGGCAAAGAAATCCCGCGAGAGTCTCGCAAATGCATCACCCGAGGCGAAGCTCGCGAGTGCTTGGCGAATTTCTTGCGGTGTCGGTTCAAACAGGGATGGCAACCGGTCGTGCAGCTGAACGGAAAGGCTTTCCAAGAGCGCGACCTTCGCCAATTCTCCTGCATCTGAGGAACTTCGGAGATCGAAGCTGTTGCGATCAATGGCACGATCCAAACCGGCCAGCAAGCCGGTCACTGAACCGAGCTCCGACGTCGCAATGCCCAAGTCAGCCAAAGCGTCTTCGAAGCCAGGAGCCCTTGCAAGCAAAGGCAGCCTCACGAGGAGATCACTTACAAACTGAAACCTGGGGTCACGACTCGCCCGTGCGAGATCGCTCTCAGATGCATCCGCTGCGGCCTCGGCGATCTCTTCGACTGACGCATCGGTTGCGATCAGATCAACGACCTCGCGCCACTTCCTGGATCGAGGCAAAGTGCCAAGCCTGATGTGTCCCATCCGTTCCTCCCTCGCCTGAAGAGTCATTCAACCATCAGGCGAATGTAAAGGGAAAAATGGCGGCCTTCGCTTACCCTACGCTTACCCGAAGCGAGTGTTAGGCATGAGATCGCCTCGTAAGTCTTTGAAAACAGTGGTGAGCCGTGCAGGATTCGAACCTGCGACCCACTGATTAAAAGTCAGTTGCTCTACCAACTGAGCTAACGGCCCACTCTTTTGTTGGATCTGTCGATCCGTGGCGCTCTTTACGGCAATTCCCCGACCGGGTTCAAGCCCTTATTTCGCGCCTCGTTTCGCCGTAACAACGCGTGTTTCCGGCAACCCGATAGGCGGCTTAATTAGGCAGGTGGCGCTGGAGGGTCAACCCCTTTTTTGAGGAATCTTCGCGACAGGGTGGATTCATGTTCGGACCGACGTTATATGCCGGCCATGCAACAGAGACTCGACACCGGACTGCCGTTCATAAAGATGCACGGGCTGGGCAATGACTTTGTCATTGTTGACGTACGCGCGCAGGATGCCCCGATCACGCCGGCGCTGGCCCGGGGAATCGGGCATCGGCAATTTGGTGTGGGATTCGATCAGTTGGCCGTTATCGAAAAAGGTGAAGCCGACGCGCATCTGGTGTTCTACAATTCCGATGGATCAACCTCGGCCGCCTGCGGCAACGCCACCCGCTGTATTGCACGATTGCTTATGGATGAGACGGGTCGCTCTGCCCTGAAGCTCACCACGGAACGTGGAACCCTTCATGCGCGGGATGCCGGTGATGGGCTTACCTCAGTCAACATGGGGCACCCGCAGCTGGACTGGCGCGAAGTTCCTCTGGCAGAAGAGATGGACACGCTGGAATTGCCAATCGAAGGCACCCCGACGGCAACGGGAATGGGAAACCCGCATTGCACATTCTTCGTTGAAAACGCCGAAGCGATCCCGTTGGCAGAATTTGGCGCGCGTTACGAATACCACCCGCTTTATCCCGAACGCACTAATGTCCAGGTGGCCCAGGTCATTGGCCCGGATCACATCCGTATGCGCGTCTGGGAGCGCGGAGTAGGCATCACTTTGGCATCTGGGTCTTCATCCTGTGCAACAGCCGTGGCTGCCGCGCGACGGGGGCTGACCGGTCGCAAGGTGCGGATTGATTTGGATGGTGGCACGCTTTGGGTCGACTGGCGCGACGATGGTGTCTGGATGACCGGCCCGACATGTCACGTTTTCTCTGGCACTCTGACGCCTGAATTTCTGAGGTCGCTGGGATGAACCCGCCCAAGTTCACCACGTTGGGCTGCCGCCTGAACGCCTATGAAACCGAGGCGATGAAAGAGCTGTCGCAACAGGCCGGTCTGACAGACGCTGTGGTGGTGAACACATGCGCAGTGACGGCTGAGGCCGTGCGCAAGGCCCGGCAGGAGATCCGCAAGCTACGGCGCGAGAATCCGAATGCCCGCCTGATCGTCACAGGCTGTGCCGCCCAGACCGAGCCCGAAACCTTTGCCCGGATGGACGAGGTCGATGCGGTCATCGGCAACACTGAAAAGATGCGCCCCGAGACCTGGCAAGGCATGGCTGCCGATTTCATCGGTCAGACCGAGGCGGTGCAGGTGGATGACATCATGTCGGTCACGGAAACGGCCGGCCATCTGATCGACGGGTTCGGCACCCGCTCGCGCGCCTATGTGCAGGTTCAGAACGGCTGTGACCACCGCTGTACCTTCTGCATCATTCCCTATGGCCGGGGCAACTCACGCAGCGTCCCGGCCGGTGTGGTGGTGGATCAGATCAAGCGGCTTGTCGACAAGGGGTATAACGAGGTCGTGCTGACCGGGGTCGATTTGACATCCTGGGGCGCCGACCTACCCGCAAGCCCCAAGCTGGGCGATCTTGTGATGCGCATCCTCAAGCTGGTGCCGGATTTGCCACGCCTGCGGATCAGTTCGATTGATTCGATCGAGGTTGATGAGAATCTGATGCAGGCCATCGCAACCGAACCGCGCCTGATGCCGCACCTACATCTGTCGCTACAGCATGGCGACGATCTGATTCTAAAGCGCATGAAACGCCGCCACTTGCGCGACGACGCCATCCGCTTTACAGAAGAGGCACGCAAGCTGCGCCCCGACATGACCTTTGGTGCGGATATCATCGCAGGCTTCCCGACCGAGTCCGAAGCGCATTTCGAAAACTCGCTGAAGCTGATCACCGACTGCGACCTGACCTGGCTGCATGTCTTCCCCTATTCCAAGCGTGAAGGCACACCGGCAGCCCGCATACCGCAGCAGGTGAATGGAACGGTCATCAAGGATCGCGCCGCCCGCTTGCGCGCAGCAGGCGACGCTCAGGTCACAAAGCACTTGTCACAACAAATCGGCAAAACCCATCACATCCTGATGGAAAACCCGCATATGGGCCGAACCGAACAGTTCACCGAGGTTTCGTTCAAAGCACCTCAACCCGAAGGCCAGATCGTGCGCGCTGCTATAACCGGGCGGACCATGACCCAACTCACGGCCTGATTCCCTTCATCAGGCAAGAAAGACCCCGGGGAAGAACTGGCCAATGGCCAAGAAGAGGGGCAAGGGCCCTGTGACCCCTTCTGGAAACAAAAACCCCCGCAACCGGATGGCGCGGGGGTTTCAATTTATGCTTACTGAAAAGGGTCTCAGTCTTCTTTACGAAGTTTACCCTTATGCGGAGCCCACAGGCGCTTGTTGACCAGATAGAGAAGCACCGACAGAACGGTCAGGAAAATCACGCCAACAAAGCCAGCGTTCTTGCGCTCCATCATCTTCGGCTCGGCTGCCCACATCAGGAACGCCGAGACGTCCTCTGACATGTGTTCGACAGAGTTCGAGTGCCCGTCAGCAAACTCGACCTGTTCATCCGCCAGCGGCGGTGCCATCGAAATCCAGCCACCGGGGAAGGCCTTGTTTTCGTAAAGGACAGTTCCTGCCTCTTCCTTCTCTTCACCAGTATAGCCGTCCAGCAGTGAGGCGATGTACTCGGCTCCGCCCATGCCTTTGACCAGCTGATTGATGCCCAAACCGTAAGGTCCGTGGAAGCCCGCGCGGGCCTTGGCCATCAGGCTCAGGTCCGGTGCGCCGACACCGTTGTTGGCCGGGAAGTGGTCTGTCGGAATCGCCGGGCGGAAATCGTCCAGCTCGGGATCGAACACTTCGAAGTTGTCAGCCGCATAGGCGATGACTTCTTCTTCCGAATAGCCCAGCGCTTCCAGATCGCGCAAAGGCACATATTGCAGACCGTGGCAGGCTGCGCAGACCTCGGTATAGATCTGAAGGCCGCGCTGCAGCTGATGCTGGTCCCAGGTACCGAAGGGTCCTTCGAACGAGAAGTCGAAGTCTTCGATATGCTGCTCACCCCCACCTGCTGCAATGGATGCAACAGGGGTCAGGGCCAAGGCAAACGCGGCGCCGATTGCAAGTTTCTTGAACATGTTTCCGGTCCCTCTTCTTACTCGGCCGGCGTGGCTTTGGCGTCAGCCTTGCCATAATGCGCGTTGAAGTCTTCTTCGATGGTCTCGGGCTGTGCCAGAGGCTTCTCGATCACTCCGAGGATCGGCAGGATCACGAAGAAATAGGCGAACCAGTAGGCGGACGCGATCAGCGAGAAGGTCGCATAGGGCTCTTCCGCGGGCATCGCACCCAGCCACATCAGGGCAAAGAAGTCGATGACCAGCAGGTAGAACCACCATTTGAACATCGGACGGTACTTACCCGAACGCACGTTAGACGTGTCCAGCCAGGGCGCCAGCGCCATGGCCAGGATCGCGCCGAACATCGCAAGAACACCGAAGAACTTGGCATCGATGATACCGCCGGTGATGAAGCTTGCGAATTGAACGACCCAGACCTCACCGGTGAACGCACGCAGGATCGCGTAGAACGGCAGGAAGTACCATTCGGGAACGATGTGTGCAGGTGTCACCAGAGGGTTGGCTTCGATGTAGTTGTCCGGGTGGCCCAGATAGTTCGGCATAAAGCCCACGACGGCCCAGAACACGACCAGGATCACGGCCAGGGCGAAGAGATCCTTGATCACGAAGTACGGCCAGAACGGCAGCGTGTCTTTCTCGGCCTCAGCTTTCGAGCCCCGGCGCACTTCAACACCTGTCGGGTTGTTGTTGCCGGTGGTGTGGAAGGCCCAGATATGCACCACAACCAATGCCGCAATGATAAACGGCAGCAGATAGTGCAACGAGAAGAAGCGGTTCAGCGTGGCGTTGTCCACGGCGGGCCCGCCCAGCAACCAAGTCTGAAGCGCGTCACCAACAAACGGGATCGCACCAAACAGGCCGGTGATCACGGTCGCACCCCAGAAGGACATCTGACCCCAGGGCAGAACATAGCCCATGAAGGCGGTGCCCATCATCATCAGGTAGATCAGCATACCAATGATCCACGTGATCTCACGCGGGGCTTTGTACGAGCCATAATACAGGCCGCGGAACATATGGATGTAAACCGCCACAAAGAACAGCGATGCGCCATTCATGTGCAGATAGCGGATAAAGTGACCGCCATTCACGTTGCGCATGATGTGCTCGATGCTGGCAAAGGCCAGATCAACATGCGGGGTATAGTGCATCACCAAAACGATACCGGTGATGATTTGCAGCGCCAGGCAGAATGCCAGAACGATGCCCCAGATCCACCACCAGTTCAGGTTCTTGGGGGTCGGGATCATAAGGGTATCGTACAGCAGGCCAACAATCGGCAGACGGCTGTTCAGCCACTTCTCGCCGTTTGTCTTCGGCTCGTAATGATCGTGGGGAATTCCGGACATAAGTTTGGGTCTCCCTTAGCCGAGTTTGATTGTGCTGTTGTCCACCCATTCTGCGGGCGGGACAGGCAGGTTCTCAGGCGCGGGGCCTTTACGGATACGACCGGCGAGGTCGTAGTGCGAGCCGTGGCACGGGCAGAACCAGCCACCGAAGTCGCCGGCATCCCCCAGAGGCACACAGCCGAGGTGCGTACAAACGCCCATCTGAACGATCCAGGCACCCGGCGCTTCGCCTTCCGGTGACGGCATGACGCGGTTTGCGTCAGTCGCAGGCGCATCTGCGCTCAGGTTGAAGTTGCGTGCAAGCGGATCTGGCAGCGCATCAACACCTTCGGCGTCCTGTTCCTGGGCTTCCTGAATCTCGGCACCAGTGCGGTGACGGACAAAAACGGGTTTTCCCAGCCATTTTACCGTCAGTTGCGTGCCCGGCTCGACGCCGCTCACATCCACACGGATCGAGGACAGCGCCTGAACGTCTGCCGACGGGTTCATTTGGTTGATCAGTGGCCATACGGCTGCACCTGTTGCAACGACACCTGCGCCGCCAGCGACGTAGTACAGGAAATCTCTGCGGGTGCCTTCGTGGTCTTCTGCGTGGGACACGAGGTTATCTCCGATTATCTGGCGCCCGCGGACGGGCAAATAGCTCGCGCACCGCACGAATGCGGTGTCTTAACCGCGCTTACTATCGGGGAGAATAGTGTTCGTCCAGCGTTCATAAACGCGCAATACGCCGCATGTGTCCCTTCATGCACGTGACGAGGGGCTTTTTTTGGTGATTCTCGTCCGCAACTTTGCCTGCGGCTTCGAATCAAGGGGGGTTGATTCGAACCTCGAACTCCGTTTTGCAGGCGAAATCCAGCCCGATTCTGACCACCAGTCGGCCAGTCATTTGAGAGCGTATTCTTGACAATCAGCATCACGAAGCAACGATTGTCTGCCGAGTAAATCATATTCGCCAAATAGATGATTTAAATCGAAAATTGAGCGCAATTACACAGTTGCACTTTTTCCGTGAATACCGGACAGCGCAAAAACGCGCGAACTCCTGCAAGGAGACCCCAATGTCAAAAATCACCCTGGCCACTGCGATATTCACATTGGCCCTGTCCTCGCAAACACTTGCGGCAGGTGATCCTGCGAAAGGCGAGGCGATGTACAACCGCTGTTCATCGTGTCATGCGATCATCAAGGACGGCGAAGTACTGGTCAAAGGCGGAATCACCGGCCCGAATCTCTATGGCGTCGTCGGACGTGTCGCCGGCTCCGAAAAAGACTATCGCTATGGCAGCGAGCGCCTGCCGGTCGGTATGTTCACCGATGACATGATCCGCGCCGGCGAAGAGGGTCTGATCTGGACCGAAGAAAACATCGCCGCCTATTCCAAAGACCCCATCGGTTTCATCAAAGAGTATCTGGATGACGAAACCGCCCGCCCGAACATGAGCGTCAAGCTCAGGAAAGGCGCGGAAGATATCGCCGCCTATCTGGCAACGTTCAGTTCCGAGTAATCCTTTTTCCCGGTGCTGGTTACGCCTTGTGCATCAAGGCGGCCAGCTGACCGGTTTCACTGCCAAATCCGCCGGGCACTTTGTCGGCGGCAGCGATTCTTGCCTCCTCCGGCTTGTTCTGGCCCAGTTTCCAGGTGCCCTGGATATCCTCTACCTGCATCCGGCATGGTACGATCATCCGCATCATTCTGGCCAACGCGTCATCAGACATTTTCCCGGTGACCCATGGCGCCTTGGGCAGCAGTCGATCTTCAAAGAATGCGGTTTGTCGATCCAGCAAATCACGCAGCTCGTCCTGCGGGCGCAGTTCAAGCCGTCCGGTCAGGTGCACGGCGACATAGTTCCACGTCGGAACCTGATCGGCGACACCGTACCAGTCGGGCGAGACATAGCCATCAGGCCCCTGCACCGCGATCCTGACCTCTTTCGGCCCGTGCAGCATACGGACAATGGGGTTTGATCGCACCAGATGAAGATCGACCACCGCACCGTCCTCAGACAGCAGAAAGGGCACGTGACTGATCAATGGCGCGCCGTCGCCGGAAATCGCCAGAACGCCAAAAGCCCGGTCACGGGCGAATTCAATATGACGCGCTCGATCCTCGACGCGGAAGGCTGGATTTGGGTGCATGGGCGACCTCCTGCCAAATCTCTTGCAGATGGGGTTGGTTCTTGGCAAGGTCTGCCTCGTTCTCAGGGCGGGGTGGAATTCCCCACCGGCGGTATGCGGGCCATGACCCGCAAGCCCGCGAGCGGCTCTGCCGTGTCCACGATCCGAACGGCAAAGGCCGGTATTCGGACAAAGTGTGGAACCACGAAAGAGTGTCAGCAGATCTGGTGAGAGGCCAGAGCCGACGGTCAAAGTCCGGATGGAAGAGAACGTGCAAGCCGTGCCGGTGAACCGGCGCGCCTGCTCGTGATCGCCTTGGGTGACGTGTCATGCCGGGCTGGCAGCGAAGGTTTTCGCGACCGCCAGCAGGCCACCGAACTGAAAGGAGATCACGATGACACACACCCGCTATGCTTTTGTCAAAGCCAACTGGCATTCCGACATCGTCGACCGCGCGCTTGACGGTTTTCTGGAACTGATCCCGGCCGATCAGGTCGATGTTTTCGACGTTCCCGGCGCGTTCGAGATGCCGCTGCTGGCCCGCGATCTGGCCCAAACCGGCCGCTACGCCGCTGTCGCCTGCGCCGCATTTGTCGTGGATGGCGGTATTTACCGGCACGATTTCGTGGCGCAGGCCGTTGTCGATGGGTTGATGCGCGCGGGCATGGATACCGGCGTACCGGTCCTGTCCGTTTCCCTGACGCCGCACCAGTATCAGGAAACCGATCACCACAACGCCATCTACCGCGCGCATTTTGTTGAGAAAGGCCGCGAAGCCGCACAAGCTGCGCTGAAAATCACAGCGACCCGAACGGCGCTGATGCAGGCCGCCTGATCTTCATCTTTTCAAAAATACTCATTCGCGCCACCGCAAGGTGGCGCCCACCAATTCGCAAATCCCCTTGAGGCTCAAGGCGCTCCCCGCTAATCACGACGCTCAAAGGAGCACGCCCCATGTCGATGAACAGTTTTGGCCATCTATTCCGCGTCACCACCTGGGGTGAAAGCCATGGACCCGCCTTGGGTGCCACCGTTGACGGCTGTCCGCCGGGTGTCACCATCGACGAGACCATGATCCAGCACTGGCTGGACAAGCGCAAACCGGGGCAGAACAAGTTCACCACCCAGCGGCGCGAACCCGATCAGGTGAAAATCCTGTCCGGTGTGTTCGAAGGGCAAACCACCGGAACGCCTGTGCAGCTGATGATCGAGAACACCGATCAGCGCTCGAAAGACTATGGCGATATCATCGACAAGTTCCGTCCGGGGCACGCCGATATCACCTATTGGCAGAAATACGGAATCCGGGATTATCGCGGCGGCGGGCGCAGTTCTGCACGCGAAACAGCCGCGCGTGTGGCTGCGGGTGGATTGGCGCGTGAGGCGATCAAACAGATCGCACCCAACGTGCAGATCACCGGGTACATGACCCAGATTGGGCCGCATAAGATCGAGCGCGACAATTTCGATTGGTCCCAGATCGAACAGAACCCGTTCTGGACACCGGATGCGCAAGCCGCCGAGACGTGGGCCACCTATCTGGACGATCTGCGCAAGTCCGGCAACTCGGTTGGCGCAATTGTCGAAGTTGTGGCGCGCGGCGTGCCCGCAGGGCTTGGCGCGCCGGTTTACGCCAAGTTAGACACTGATCTAGCTGCTGCGATGATGTCGATCAACGCGGTCAAAGGCGTCGAAATCGGCGAAGGCATGGCCGCGGCTGAACTGACGGGCGAGGCCAACGCCGACGAAATATTCATGGGGCAGAACGGTCCTCAATACAGCTCGAACCATGCGGGCGGGATTCTGGGCGGCATCTCAACCGGGCAGGACATCGTCGTGCGCTTTGCGGTCAAGCCGACCTCGTCGATTCTGACCACACGCAAAACCATCACCAAATCAGGCGAAGAGACCGAGATCATCACCAAGGGCCGTCACGACCCTTGTGTTGGTATTCGCGCGGTCCCGGTAGGAGAGGCGATGATGGCCTGCGTGATCCTCGACCACCTGCTGTTGCATCGCGGCCAGATCGGAGAGAACCGTGGACGGATCGGCTGATCTGCGCACCCGCCTGCGGGCTGTGGTCGCACATCGCATGGAAACGGATCCGGCCCATGATTTGGCCCATCTGGATCGTGTTTGGACCAACGCCCGGGCCATCGCTGATGATCAAACCGATATGTCCGTGCTGCTGGCCGCAAGTTATCTGCACGATCTTGTGAATCTGCCCAAGGACGATCCCGACCGGCATCTTGCCTCGCGCAGATCCGCAGCTGAATCAGAGCCTATTCTTAAAGAAATCGGGTTTGAGGCCGATCAGGTCCGTGCGATTCAGCACGCGATCGAAGCCCATAGTTTTTCGGCCGATATCCCCCCTGAAACGATCGAGGCATGCATTCTGCGCGATGCGGACCGCCTTGACGCCCTGGGCGCCATCGGTATCGCCCGCAACTTTTCCGTTTCCGGAGCCTTGGGGCGCACTCTTTATCATCCTGCGGACCCTTTTGCCCAAGCCCGGCCACTGGATGACCTTCATTTCTCGCTCGACCACTGGAAGGTGAAACTGCTGCGCCTGCCAGGTGACATGTTGACCGAGACCGGAAGGCGGATTGCAGAACAACGCACCGCGCGCATGCTCCGCTTTCTTGAAGAATTCGCTGAAGAGATCGGCTGTTCCTTGCCGCAATCCTGGGCGAATTGCTGAATCCACCCGTTGATCTTTGCCCGTCAAAGACGCAGGTTCGCGCCGATGACAAAACCCTTAACTTCGCATCGACCTCTGCTTGCCGTAACGCTGAAGCTGTGCGCCTTGTTCCTGTTCACGTCGATGTCCGCGCTGGTCAAAGCACTTTCAGATGAATTCCCGCCGGGCCAATTGGTGTTTTTTCGGTCCCTGTTCGCAATCCCCGTGATCATTCTTTGGCTCATCGCGCGGGGAGAGTTGTCGAAAGGCTTTGTGGTCAAGAAACCCATAGGCCATTTCTGGCGCGGTGTTCTGGGAACAAGCGCCATGGGTCTTACCTTTACCGGCCTCAGCCTGTTGCCCCTGCCGGAAGTCACTGCCATCGGGTACGCGACACCGATCTTCACCCTGATTCTGGCCGCCGTCATGCTGGGCGAACGGATTCGGCTTATTCGTATCGGCGCCGTGGCTTTGGGTCTGCTGGGCGTCCTGATCATGATCTGGCCACGTCTTGGCACCACCGAGATGGAGGTCGCCGCCACCATCGGCGCGTTATGCGTGCTGGGCGCAACCCTCGCCCGTGCCTTCGTTCAGATCCATATCCGGCAATTGGTCAAGGTCGATCACCCCGCGGCCATCGTGTTCTATTTCTCGATGACCGCGACGCTCCTGTCCGCTCTGACCGCGTTCTGGGGATGGACGATGCCGACAGTAAATCAGGCTCTAATACTGATCATGATGGGCCTGATCGGCGGCGTCGCGCAGATTTTGGTCACATCTTCCTATCGGTTTGGTCAGGCCTCGATGCTGGCACCTTATGACTATGCAACGATGCTTTTTGCGATCGTGATAGGCTATGTCTGGTTCGACGAACTGCCAACGCTTGCAATCCTGATCGGGGCCGCGCTGGTGATTGCAGGCAATGTTGTCGTCATCTGGCGCGAACACCAGTTGGGGCTGGAGCGCGGCAAGGCCCGGTCGGTTACAGACCCCAAAGCATGACTTTACCTTTTGCAATCTTCCCCTAGGTTGGGCCGAACAGTCAAAGAGGTTCCCAAATGAGCGACGCGCAGGATCACAAGGAAAAGATGCAGAAGGTGCAGGCCCAGCACCGCAAGAAAGTGTCCGAGGCCGTGGATCCAGGCCGCGGTCTGGTCCTGATCAATACCGGCAAGGGCAAAGGCAAGTCCTCGGCCGCGTTCGGCGTGGTCATTCGTGCCTTGGGCTGGGGCCAGAAGGTTGCTGTGGTGCAGTTCATCAAGGGCAAATGGAAAACCGGAGAGCGCCGTTTCTTCGAAGAGCGTGATCTGGTGACATGGCATACGATGGGCGAAGGTTTTACCTGGGACACACAGGACCGGGAGCGCGATATTGCAGCTGCCAATGCCGCCTTCGACAAGGCCTGCGCCCTGATGTCCAGCGGCGAATACGATCTGGTTGTGCTGGACGAGATCAACATCGCCCTGCGTTACGAATACCTGTCGGTCGAACAGGTCATCGAAGGTTTGAACGCGCGTTCGGAAAAGACCAGCGTATTCCTGACTGGCCGCGACGCGCCGAACGGGCTGCGTGACTATGCTGATCTGGTCACGGAAATGACCGAGGAGAAACACCCGTTCCAAGCGGGCATCAAAGCACAGCGCGGCGTGGATTTCTGAAGCAACGTTGCTGCAAGGCTGGCGGTGCATAGCCGCCAGTTCCGGTCATCGCCCTACCGCGTTGACCGATTCTGTCATGTCGCAGGTTCCGGGAAACGCTGGCGTGTTCGGTTGGCGAAAGCCACAAGCGACAGCATTACCGGTACTTCGACCAGGACCCCCACAACCGTCGCCAGCGCCGCGCCGGAATGAAGACCGAACAAGCTGATTGCGACGGCAACGGCCAGCTCGAAGAAATTCGATGTCCCGATCATGGCACAGGGCGCTGCGATCCGGTGGGGGACCTTCAGCGCAAAAGCCGCGCCATAGGCAATGGCAAATATGCCGTAGCTTTGGATCAGAATGGGAACGGCGATCAACACGATGACCGTCGGTTTCGCCAGAATGGTCTGACCTTGCAGGCCGAACAGGATGACCACGGTTGCAATCAATCCCATGACGGACCACGGTTTCACCCGCGAAGAAAAGGCTTCTATCGCCTGTTTAGAGCCTAATCTGCGGCGGGTGATCAACCCGGCGACAAGCGGCAGCACCACATAAAGGACCGTGGCCAAAACCAAAGTCTGCCACGGCACTTCGATGTCGGTGACACCCAGCAAAAAGGCCACGATCGGCGCAAATGCCACGACCATGATCAGATCATTGACGGAAACCTGAACCAGCGTGTACGTCGCGTCGCCTCTGGTGAGCTGCGACCATACAAACACCATGGCGGTGCAAGGGGCGGCCCCCAGCAGGATCAGACCGGCAGTGTATTGCGCCGCATCTTCGGGCGCGATCCAGGGTGCGAAGACATAGTCGAAAAACAGAACGGCCAGCAGTGCCATTGTGAAAGGCTTTATCAGCCAGTTCACCACCAGCGTCACAATCAGACCACGTGGCTGGCGGGCGACTCCGGCGACTGCGCCGAAATCGACGTTGACCATCATCGGGTAAACCATTGCCCAGATCAGCACTGCCACCACCAGGTTGACGCTGGCGATTTCGGCGCTTGCCACCAACTGCACCAGCCCCGGCGCGGCCAGCCCGATCAGGACGCCACCGATCATCGCAAGTGCAACCCAGATCGTGAGATATCGTTCAAAAATGCTCATGATAGCGCCTCAGCCGTTTGATCCGTAAGTTTGCCAGAGGTCAGCGCGGCAAGCCCGACCATCACGGCCGCCGTGCCCAGCACCAGGGGCAGCCCCCCGACCTGATAGGTCAGGCCAGACAAGACGGTGCCGGCCAACCGCCCCGTCGCATTTGCCATGTAGTAAAAGCCGACATCCATCGTCACACGCTCGGACCGGGTGAAGGCAAGAATAAGATAGGAATGCAGCGATGAGTTGACCGCGAAGATCGCACCAAAGACCAAAAGCCCGACGACCAGCGTCAGGGTCAGCCAGGTCTCGGGCCCATTTGACAGCAAAACTGCCAATGTCAGAGCCGCAAGAACGCAGAACAGGATCGCCGCCCAGCTGCGTGCGGCACGGATCAGATCACCTTCGGTTCGATCCGACGCACGAAGAATCCTTGGCGCGTTGGCTTGCACGGCGCCATAGAGGATGATCCACACCGCCATGAATGTTCCGATCATGAAGAACGCGGCCCGATTGCCCTCTTCGGTGCCATCTGAAAGAACAGCATAGAAATAGATCGGGATGCCGACCACGAACCAGACGTCCCGCGCACCGAACAGGAAGACACGCGCCGCGGACAACCAGTTCACATTTGCGGATTTTGAAAAAACCTCAGAGAACTTTGCGCCCTTGCGCCCCTTCGGCAGGCCCGCTGGCATGAACAACATCACCGCGACCAGGATCACCGCCAGAGCGGCGGCCATGGCAAGCACTGCCGGAAGGAAGCCCAGTGTTGCAAGCATGGCGGCACCCAACAGGAATCCCAGCCCTTTGACCGCGTTTTTCGAACCCGTCAGAACCGCAACCCATCGAAACAACGCGCCTCCTTCGGAGGGAGCCAGCAATTTGACCGCCGATTTCGAAGACATTTTGGCCAGATCCTTGGCCACTCCGCTGGCCCCTTGCACGATCATGACAAAAGTGACCGAAGCCGCGACCGTCCAGTTCGGGTCAAGCTGCGTCATGGCAAGCAACGCGACAATCTGCACCCCTAGCCCTGCATAGAGGGTCGAGGTCAACCCGAACCGTGCGGCGATCCAACCGGCGGACAGGTTGGTGACAATCCCGGCGATTTCATAAAGCACAAACAGATAGGCAAGTTGCACCGGCGAGAAGCCCAGGGTGTGAAAGTGCAACAGCACCAACATCCTGAGCGCCCCGTCGGTCAGCATGAAGGCCCAATAGGCAGCCGTGACCGCGATATAGGCCGACAGTCCTTCGGGGCGTTGCGTCACAATGATGCCCCGACCATCAGCGCGACATCCACCAGCCGATGCGCATAGCCCATCTCGTTGTCGTACCACGCATAGATTTTCACCTGCGTCCCGTTCACAACCATGGTCGAGGGCGCATCGACGATCGAAGAGCGTTCGTCATTGGTATAATCGGTGGACACCAGCGGACGCGTCTCATATCCCAAAATGCCCTTCAGTTCGCCCTCGGCTGCAGTTTTGAAGAAGGCGTTGACCTCTTCAACCGTGGTTTCACGCTCAACCTCGAACACGCAATCGGTCAGCGAGGCGTTCAGCAATGGCACCCGAACCGCGTGGCCGTTCAAACGACCTTTGAGTTCCGGATATATCAGAGTGATGGCCGTGGCCGAGCCGGTCGTGGTCGGGATCAGAGAGTTCAGGGCCGAGCGTGCGCGCCTGAGGTCCTTGGCAGGCCGGTCCACGATTGTCTGCGTATTGGTTACGTCGTGAATCGTCGTCATCGATCCATGGCGGATGCCCAGGTTTTCGTGAATGACCTTTACGACAGGCGCAAGACAGTTTGTCGTGCACGAGGCCGCCGTCACGATCCTATGCGCCGCAGGGTCGAAAGTTTCGTCATTTACACCCATGACGATATTGGCCGTCGACCCGTCCTTGACCGGAGCAGAGACAACAACCTTCTTCACCCCAGCGTCAAAATACGGTGCCAGCTTCGCTTCGGTCTTGAACACGCCGGTGCAGTCGATCACCACATCAACACCGTCCAGCGGCAACGCACTCAGGTCTTTTGTGCCAACGAACGGCAGGCGGGTACCGTTGACCGTGATGCTGTCTGCATCATGGTCGAATTCCGCGTCCCAGCGCCCATGCACGGTGTCGAACTCCAGCAGATGCGCATGCATCTCGGGATCACCGACGGCATCGTTGATCCAGGCAATCTTTGCGCCTTTTTCAAGCAAAGGCTTCAGGGCCAGTTTTCCCATACGGCCAAGGCCGTTCAGTGCGTAGGTGGTCATTTCGTTTCCTCGGTAGGCGTGCGCCCGATTTCATCGACGGCGGATTGCAATGCGATCCGGTCAAGGCTTTCGAACGGCAATGACGAAAAGGCCTGAATCCGGCGCTTCAGTGCGCCGTAGGCGGTTTGAAAGGCCAGGCTTTTCTCGGCGTCGGTACCTTCGGCCTTGACCGGATCTTCCACGCCCCAATGGCCACTTATCGGTTGACCCTCCCAAGCCGGGCATTCCTCGTTGGCGGCCTGATTGCAGACAGTAAAGACAAAATCCATGACGGGCGCGTCCGGCGCCGAAAACTCGGACAGATTCTTCGGCCGCAGGACCGAGATATCGTGCCCCTTGTCGCGCAGAACCTGCACAGCAAAGGGATTGAGTTCTGAACTGGGCCGCGTCCCGGCTGAATAAACGTTGAACCGGTCGCCGCCGATCTGTCGCAGCAAGGATTCGGCAAAAATCGAACGGGCTGAGTTGCCGGAGCAAATGAACAGCACATTGAACTTTCGGTTCGTCGCGGTGTCTTTGGGAAAGGGCATGCAGATATCCGGTCGGCCACGGCAGCAATCCACGATCAGGAAATCGAGCATTTGCTGCACAGTTTTCATTTCAATCGAATAGAGCAGAGACGTCCCGGATCGTTCCTGTTTCACCAGCCCCGACCGCTGCAAAGCATTCAGATAGTTCGACATGGTGCTGGGCTTGATATCCAGCTCCGCCGCCAGCTCGCCTGCGGGAACCCTGTCAGGAAACCGTCGCATCAACATGCGAAACACGGTGATGCGCTGCGGGTGGCCAAGGATGGTCAATTGATCGGTTATCTGTTCTATCATATTTCATGAATTATTGAAATATTGCGAATGAGTCAATTTCATTCCGCGTCGTCACAAAAAATTCACGGATCAGAGCGCCAATTTGAAAGATTGGCCGCAGGCTTTCGGTTCACAACTTGAGGCCCGGCCATGCTGAGCAACGCCAAAACGGTTACAACCGGGCTTGCAGGCGCCGAACTGACGGTTTAAACGAAGCTTCGCATCCGGTCATAATGTGTTCGGTATGACCTACGGTGCCGCTGTAGCTCAGCTGGTAGAGCACGTCATTCGTAATGATGGGGTCGGGGGTTCGAGTCCCTTCAGCGGCACCAGATTTCATCGAAATCGTAAGGGAAATACTTCTGCTAAGAAAGCGTTCCCACTATGTTCTTGTGCCGGGATATATTTTACGCGGTTAAAACGGACATCCGCTCGCTCTATAGCGAATGATCGCTTCGAGCCCATAGCAGACAATCTCGGAACGAAATGATATGGTCGCAGAACCAGAGGCGCTCATACATTCAGGAACCGAACTTTACGGAGGTCGGATGAATGATCATGCGTATTTTTCAGGTCGTGACACGGCCGGGCAAAGAGGAAGAGTTCAGCAAGTTCTTCCATGAAACAGCTATCCCCTTGATGAGAGGTACCAAAGGCATCGTTCAAGTGTTTCCTGGTGCCGCACGTGCTGACACACCGCGAGAGTTCAGCTTTGTGATGATTTGGGAAAACCTGGAGTCACTAAAGGCTTTTGTCGGCGATAACTACCAGAGTCCGCATATCGATCCGGCGGAGGCCGAATTGGTCGAGTCGCGTTCTATCAAGCACTACGAACTTGTCCAATAAGGGCCATGGCTTGAATAAAGGGAAACAACTCGGGGGAAATAATGATCAAAGGGAAATGCGGCTGCGGAGCCGTAACGTATAAGATGACTTCGCCACCCATGTTCGTGCATTGCTGCCACTGTCGCGAATGCCAGCGACAAACCGGAGCGGCCTACGTCTTGAACGCAATCATTGAAGCTGATCGCGTGCAGTTTGAGGGGCCAATCACTGAACATGAGCTCTCTACTCCAAGCGGGAAAGGTCAGATCATTACGCGCTGTAGGGATTGTGGCGTCGCCGTTTTTAGCAGCTACATGATCCGCCTTGGCAAGCTAAGGTACGTGCGCGTCGGAACATTGAACAACCCGGATCAATGTCCTCCGGATGTACAGATTTTCACCAACAGCAAGCAGGCCTGGGTGCCACTCAGCAAAGACATTCCTATCTTTGAGGAATTTTACAAATTCGATGAGGTGTGGCCGCCCAATGCGTTGGACCGTTTGGAGATAGCTCTATCCTGACGGGCCAGTCGCTCGGGCCGAATGGCAGCTTTGTCCGGAGAGCGGCCATTGATGCTCTGCGCAGCAAACGACTGCATTGAGCCTAATCTGCCTTATTCTTCGGAACAGCCGAAGTCCGCATGTCTTAGGCGACCATCACGGACCGCGCCTTCGCAATGACCCTAAGCCAACGTGGAATAAACCTCGGCAACTCGCTGAAAGGTCCAAAAGCAGGCGATAGCCGCGCATCCACCGGCTAAGCCCACTCGCAGGGACATCCACAAACTGGAGTTCACGCGCCGACACATTATCAAGGCAGGCCAGAGTGCAAGAATAATGGCAACTTGGCCAAGCTCGACGCCAAGATTGAAGGCAAGCAGGCTTTGCCAGATGTTTGGGGAGGTGACCTGCAAGATCTTGTGCAACACAAAGCTAAACCCGAGCCCATGCAGGAGGCCAATCAGTGTCGTCAGAAGCACCATCGTGACCTCAGAACGCGCGTTGTCCTTGAAACTCATAAACGCTGCTGCGGCTGCAAAAATAATAGAAATCGCGATCCCGGTTTCGACGGCAGGAACAAACCACGCGCCCGATGGCACAAACCCGAAGAACCCCAGAGACAGCGTCACGCTATGTCCAACGGTAAAACCGGTTGCACGCAGCAATAGCGCCCTGAGTGTCTGCGCTCCGATGACCAAACACACAACAAACAAAACATGATCCAACCCTTAGAGGATATGTCGTATGCCTTCCCAGGCGAAACTGAGGAATCCTCCATACCCCTTCTTCTGAACCACCAATGGTTCGGTCATCAGGCCCCGAGATCGGAATATCTGAGGCGTGTCAGACGCGTAGTCGAGAATGAGGTTGGCCGTTTGGTGCTGATCCGGCAAGCCGGGGTCCAGCACGTTAGAAATGCTGTACGATTGGATTGGGCCGTCAGTGTCATAATACAGGACGAGATCGACAATCGTATCACCAACAAAAAGCGGTGGCATTAAGGCCGTTTCGGTGTCCACGGCCTGTTGAGCTTCGGCCAAAGATGCAAATCCGGGCTCATTTCCAACGCGATGCAAGCGAACGGACTTAACTGTTCCTCTCAAGCGCTGATTGTCGACCAACAGATGCAACCCACCTTCCGCGAATTGCCCCAGCCCATTGGGATCGCTCATGACAGCCGGCAAGTCGACGAAGTGGACCACCTGACCGTCGCTCATGGCATTGGTCGTGAATGGTGCAGCTTCCGGCAAGGCATCACCATTCTGATCACCGACCTTGTCTGCAACCAGATAAGGCATGGGCGTGCGCATGTAGACACGCAGACCGTCTTCGGAATGCTCGACATGCGAAATTCGAACGTTGAGGTTAAGCAAAAAATGCGCCGAGGCTGACAGCGTCAGTGACAAAAACACACCCACAAACAGAGCGCCGAAAGCAAAAACCTTTGATCTTAAATACTTATGCATTTGGATCGCGAGCCTCGATTACAGTTAATCCATCCAGCTTCCATTGCCCTGACTCAGGTACGACCTCGGCTAGCACCCGAAACGTAACCGCGCGCATATGAGCGTGTCCCCAATGACCGCCTTGGGCTTTCACTGTCCATTTTGCCAGAGTGCTAAATCCACCCGGTTTGAGGGTCGGGTCAACGCGCTCTAATTTCAGGTCTCTAATATCAGTAACCGTAGCAAGACTGCCTCCTGGCGTTCGGATCACGAGACCACGCTCTACCTCCGTTGCGATGTCGCCCAGAGATGCCGCCGTTACAATGTGGGCCAGCTCTGCCTTTCTTGCTGCCGGCGAAGTTTCCAGGGTCACCGTGTTCAAGTTTTTGACCATCGAGTGCAGTATGTCTTCCGCAACCTGCTGCTCAGGGGGCTCGGGCTTATTCCAAAGTAATTCCGGCAAATATCCCGAAAATACAAACGTTGCCGAAGCAGCGGCAATCATAGTCACGCAACTGGCACGCTTTGCGACTTTGTCCCTGGTTAGCAGGAGAAAACCGAGTGAGACGGCGCTGATAATCCCGGCGATCAACGCCATAGCCGGGTTCTGCCGTTTTTGCTGCTCAAATGGAATCTGAGTAACAGATGCTCTTTGGTATTGGAGCAGGTGGTTCTGCCAGTGAAACTGAGGGTCCGCAGGTGTCACAGCTCCAAAGAATGGCCCAGCGATATCGTTTGAAATGGTTGCAACGCGGGAAATTTCCTCGTCAAACATATCCCATGTGACTGTCACCTGATCGGGAAGCTCTACCGATGAGAAGGACAGGATAGCTCCGATAAACGCATTGTTCACGGACACTTCCTTTCCAGGCTCGACAACCTGATAACCCTGCGATGTCAGCTCCAGGAGCTTTGCTGTAGCGTTCGACGGTTGCACTAATTTGCCATCAATTGTCACCGGGTTACGAGAAGCCAGGAAGGACGCCGCTTGGTTTACGATCATGGCGCTACGCTGTGGCGAAAGTGTTTGACCGACTTCGGTAGTTTCACCAATCCAAGGCGCCAGTTCACGCAAGCGGATCAGCGTCTCATGCCGAACTTCACGAGGTTCGATGTAGAGAAAGGTGGATGTCCCGTCCTGCGCTTTTCGATTTAGGCTTTCAGCAGAAAAACGGCTATCCCACGGATCAGGCCAGTGAATCTTTAACTCTGCCGGCTTTGACAAGAAGCTAAAATCGGTGACCGGAACCTCTCGGTCAAAAACCTGCATCCCGATAGTCGCCAGTGGTTCACCATCCCGCGATGGAGGCACTATAGTCAGCTCGTTGGGGACTGTGTTTTGAAACGCAAAGAACACTTTGACGAACAGAACACGCGGATCTTTTGGCGGGCTGGGAACAACTTGACCCGAGAATGGATTCCGCTGACCTGCAAGTGGCGAGGCCCGGTCGATGCGTGTTCGGTATTCTAAATTTCTGATTTCAGCGTTTAGGGGCTGATTGTCCCTTCCAACAATCGATAACGCCCGACTTTCGGCTTGGGCAAAACCTTGTTTGGTCTCTTGTTTAGCCTCCGGCTCACCCTCGACGAAATCCGATGACCAACCGATTGGCAACATATCAGTAAACAACGGAATATCTTCGACATAGATCTCAAGGTCGACGTAGACCCCATCGTCTTTGATATGAAGGACAGCGATGTTGGGGGCGACTTCTGATCCGTTAGTCAGAACGACATCCGCCGAAACGGCGCGCGCACCTGAGGCCATCAGGCTCAGCATCAGAAATAGTCGGCACAGATACTGCCAAATTGGAATTTTGTTCACCCCTGAACTTTATTTTTCCGGCATTGGCGGTGGCGTGTAACCATCCCATTTGCCCGCTTTGACTTTGTCGGACGGCTCTTTTTCTTTTGAACGCGGGGCATTGATATACTCGTCGCTCACAGCTGGTGGCAGTGCATAGTCATCAACACTCGCTTCCCGAACAACGATCTGGTCCTTGGTGACGTTGATCACCTGAAGATCTCGCGCGAGTGTGAGCGGTCCATCGTAAGTCGAACGGACACCTTCCAAAATCGCCTGATAATTCTCGGGTGAAAGAACAGAGTGATACCCCAGCGCCATACGCGGTTCGACCGCAGACATCACTTTGCCAAAGGCCGCAGGTTCGGTATGAACGCGCGTGGCTACATAGGTCGCCTGTTTCATGTCCCAGCCAAAATATGGGGCCAAAGCGTCAGGTGGCAGAAAAGCCTCGTGAGAAGCGATATCCGCCCCTTTGGCATATTCTACGTACCATTTGTTTGGGTAAGTATCTCCGCCAAAGACGTATTTCAGTCCATTCCATTCCAGAGAATAACTCACCGAGCCATCTAAGCTGTGGATAGCAGGCCAGGAACGGATAGTTACGTCGTTCTCCTGATAAACGATCTCGTTTTCCTGCATGTAATCGAATTCGGTAACTTCAAGCTTGGCACCATCATCCGGCAGCGCCCCCGTACGTGTGGCCAGATCCCAAGCATAGGCTTTTGACATTCCTTCTACATAGGCTTTGGTGCCCAGTTCATCCTCTGATCCGGACGGGCCGAAGACGCGGAGCGGAGTATATCTGCCCGAAAGCCAACCCCCAACATGAAGACCCATGAAGTCTCCAACGTGGTCTACATGCAAATGACTGAAAAAGACCTTATCGACCTTCGCAAAATCCGGTCTCAATGAAAACAAGTTTCCAGTTGCACCCGTGCCCACGTCAAACAGGAAAACGTCTCCATTTCCTAGTTCAACATAAAATGAAATCGAAACGGCAGCTTTGGTTTGGTTGGGCATCCCCGTCCCCAATGCAGTGATACGCATCTCATCCGCGCCAAGGATTTCAGTGTTGGGAAAGTATGACGCGGGATAAACACCATTTTCAATTGCAGAAGCAGTTCGACCAGTCGGCAGCGCGTTTTGCGCTGAAGCGGTGCCAGCCAACGACAAACCCAATGCCAATAGTGCGCCAGTCGTGGAATTCATAATGCTATTCATTGATCCCCCCCTTTTCTGCATGTTGCTTAGGAGAGCACGATGTCGTGAACTCCCAGTCAACCATAGACTTCTCTACGGTAAGTCCATAGACTGCTCTATGTCAAACAAAGAATGCTGTAATCTGAATGTCAGAAACTATCACCCGAGCCTCACCCAAAAACGCCGCGACCAAAGAAGACTGGATATTGCTGGCTTACAAAGTCCTGAACGAGGGCGGCGTTTCCGCGATAAAAGTCGTACCAATGGCAAAGCGACTGAACCTGACAAGCGGTAGCTTTTATTGGCATTTCAAAAACGTCCGTGAGCTTTTGGATGAGGTTCTCAGATATTGGGAGCAGGAACTGACTGACAAAGTGATCGCACAGGCAAAGACATTTGGCGGCCCCCCGGAAGACCGAATTCTTCTTCTTATGAAAAAGGTCATTGAAGAGGACGCCGCATTGCCTGATCACGCTGTCTCAGTCTGGGCGAATACCGATGAGAAGGTGAAAGAATCGTATCAAAGAACCATCGGCAAACGCTTCCAATTTGCCGCCTGGATGTTTGAACAGGCCGGTTTCTCGAATGAGGAAGCGAAAGCGCGTGGAAGACTCATGGTCACGTCGCTAATGGGAGACTCTTCGACTGGTCTGAAGGCGCAAGGCGATTGGGAAAAGGTCATCGAACGGGAACACGCAATTCTTATTGGAAAGTAGAAAAAAGTCAGGATACTAGCCGGAATAGAATGCTTGCTGGAAACGGAACACTAGTTTTACCAGCCTCATGACCCATTGGATTAAGCTATGCGGCGTGATTCACGGTTCGAAAACGAGCGATTAACATGTCTGATCACTTCTGACTAACGGACACGCAGATGGCGCGTCTTGAGCCTTTCTTCCCGCAGTCCCACGGGAAACCTCGCGTCGATGACAAGCGTGTTTTGAGTGGGATTATATTCATTAATCGTAACGGGTTAAGATGGCGTGATGCACCCAAGGAATTCGAGCCACACAAGACCTTGTACAACTGTTGGAAGCGGTGGAGTGATAAGGGCATCTTCGCGGAAATGATGATGGGCCTGTCCGCCGATCACGGCGAAGAAAAGACCGTGGTGATTGATGCGACCTATCTGAAGGCGCACCGCATGGCATCCAGCCTCGGGGTCAAAAAAGGGGGCGATGACGACTGATACACTGCCTGGCAGGCGCATCTACAGGATGCTGCCGAGAGGGGACGCACCAAAGGCGGCATGAACACGAAGCTAGATGCCATCTGTGACAGCCAGGGGCACCCGTTGAACTTCTTTATGACCGCCGGTCAGGTCAGTGATGATACCGGTGCAAAGGCCCTGCTAAACGGTCTGCCGGACGTGGATTGGCTGCCTGGAGATCGTGGATATGATGCCGATTGGTTCAGAGAAGCGTTACAAGACAAAGGGATAAAGGCCTGCACACCTGGTCGAAGACAGCGAAAGAAGCCCGTCCGATACGACAAGCGACGCTACAAACGTCGCACCCGTATTGAGATCATGTTCGGCAGGTTGAAAGATTGGCGGTGAGTTGCAACACAATACGCCCGCTGCCCGAAGGCTTTCCTGTAAACAATCGCACTCGCGGCTATCGTCATATACTGCTTATGAGCCCTGAGCCTAGCGCTTGTAATTCCAACTCTCGAACCTTGCTAAGTTCCACTTCGCGCAACTTACGTGCCGTTGCTTTGTGCTAAACACCTCCAAGGCTTCTGGTGATGTTTCGACCAAAAAGTTTGCCCATCTCTGGATCAGTGGTGCCCATTAAAATTTGGGCGTAGACATCCTAACCCGCCAAGCCGTACCGGGTCCGCTTGGTTGCTCAAGGTTCCTATCATTGCTCATGGCCTGCTTTTCGTGTTTAAAATTCGTCGTGTAAGTCCACCACCGCCCGTGACACCACGCACGCCAAATGATCACTAAAATAAAGACTTACAAAAACTGGCGACCCCGGCAGGATTCGAACCTGCAACCTGCCCCTTAGGAGGGGGCTGCTCTATCCAGTTGAGCCACGGGGCCGCGCCCCGCCTTCTGTAACCGGGAATTTCCGTGTTGTCATCGCCTTTGCACAATTGTTGTACACACCGACCTGTTCGCGCTAGCATCGGACAAAACAACTACGCAGGTGCCTCCCGTGAACAGTGAAACCAAACGCCCGCTTACCCTTCGTGATGTGTCCGAGGCTTCCGGTGTCTCAGAGATGACGGTGAGCCGGGTTCTGCGTAACAGGGGGGATGTGTCCGACGCCACCCGCACCCGCGTTCTGGCCGCCGCAAAAGAGCTGGGATATGTCCCCAACAAGATCGCGGGCGCGCTGGCATCCAGCCGGGTCAACCTGGTCGCGGTAATCATCCCCTCGCTTTCGAACATGGTGTTTCCCGAGGTGATGACCGGCATCAATCAGGTGCTGGAAGATACCGAACTGCAACCCGTGGTTGGCGTGACGGATTATCTGCCCGAGAAAGAGGAAAAAGTGCTGTACGAGATGCTCTCGTGGCGACCCTCGGGCGTGATCATTGCCGGGCTGGAACACACTGACGCGGCCCGCGCCATGCTGGATTCGGCGGGCATTCCGGTGGTCGAGATCATGGATACCGACGGCAAACCTGTCGACGCGATGGTGGGCATCTCGCATCGCCGCGCCGGGCGCGAGATGGCGCAGGCGATTCTGAAGGCCGGGTATCAACATATCGGCTTCATGGGCACCAAGATGCCATTGGATCACCGTGCCCGAAAACGCTTTGAAGGGTTTACCGAAGTGCTAGGCAAACACGGGATCGAGATTGAAGATCGCGAGTTCTATTCCGGTGGCTCTGCCCTGGCCAAGGGGCGCGAGATGACACAGGCCATGCTTGATCGGTCGCCTGATCTGGATTTCCTGTATTATTCCAACGATATGATTGGCGCCGGTGGTCTGTTGTACCTGCTGGAGCAAGGCGTGGATATCCCGGGGCAGATCGGTCTGGCCGGGTTCAACAACGTGGAACTTTTGCAGGGTCTTCCGCGCAAATTGGCGACGATGGATGCCTGTCGTCTGGACATAGGACGTCAGGCCGCACAGATCATCGCTGAACGCCTGAAGGACCCGGATTCCGAAATCGAGACACGGGTCACGCTGACCCCCAAGATCAGCTATGGCGATACCCTGAAACGACGATGAATGCGCCCCTGAAGCGGCTCGACAACTGGACGGCCCGCGCCATTTTTCTGGATCGCCATGCTTTGGCCGAACAACCCGCGGGCGCGGCCAAGGGCGCCGGGCTTCTGGACCTTGTCCAGCGGTTGGGATTCGTGCAGCTTGACAGCATCAACACGGTTGCCCGCGCTCATGACATGATCCTGTTTTCCCGACGGCCTGCGTATCGAAGCGCCAACCTGAAAAGGCTCTATGAAAGGGAAAAAGCGCTGTTCGAACACTGGACACATGATGCGGCCGTGATCCCGATGTCGTTCTATCCGCACTGGCATCTGCGCTTTCAGCGTGATGCGGATCTGTTGAAGGCCCGTTGGAAGAACTGGCGGCGGGATGGGTTCGAGCAACAGTTCGAGACTGTCTTGCAACACATCCGCGACCACGGGCCCGTGTGTTCGTCAGACGTTGGCAGGGATGAAAAGAAAGGCTCGGGCGGTTGGTGGAACTGGCACCCGTCAAAAACCGCATTGGAGTTTCTGTGGCGTTCCGGGGCCCTGACCGTCGTGGGCCGCGATGGGTTTCAGAAACGTTATGATCTGACCGAACGTGTGATCGAAACCCACCTGTGCCCCGGGAACATGGCCTGTGATGCGACGGCGACCGTGGATTGGCTGTGCAACGCAGCGCTGGACCGGTTGGGGTTTGCCACGTCCGGAGAGCTGGCCGCGTTCTGGGGCACGGTTACCGCCGCCGAAGCCAAAGACTGGTGTGCCACGGCGTTGGCTCAAGGAAATATCGAAGAGATCGAGGCCACTTGCGCCGATGGACGCCTGCGCAAAACCTTTGCCCGCCCTGATTTGATGGATCGGGCAACCGACTTGCCGCAACCGCCCGGTCGGATTCGCGTGCTCAGCCCGTTTGATCCCATGCTTCGGGACAGAAACCGGGCCGAGCGGCTGTTTGGCTTTCACTATCGTATCGAAGTTTTCGTGCCCGAAGCCAAGCGCACATATGGGTATTACGTCTTCCCCTTGCTTGAAGGCGATCGATTGATCGGCCGGATCGACATGAAGGCGCATCGCGATCGCGACCTGCTGCATGTCAAAGCGCTCTGGCCCGAACGCGGGGTGCGCTGGTCTGACGCCCGCAGCCGTCGCCTGAACGCCGAACTGGACCGGGTGCGCCGACTGGCAGGCGTCACCCAGGTGGAATTTGCAAGGGGCTGGCTGAAAGACCCTAAATAGGGCCTATTCCGCGTCCGTCAGGGTCAGTTTGATCGGTTCCAGCCCGTCAATCTCTCCTGTTATGATGTCGCCGGCCACAACCGGGCCTACGCCGGCCGGTGTACCTGTCAGGATCAGATCGCCGGGGCGCAGATGGTAGAAACCGGACAGATGGCTGACGATTTCATCGATCTTCCAGATGAGCTCTTCCAGGGTAGCGTCCTGACGTAGTTCGCCGTTCACGCTCAGCCGGATATGTTTGCCATCGTCCGGCGACCAGTCCACGGCAGGGGTCAGCGGCGCGAAGACTGCTCCGTTTTCGACGTCTTTACCCAGATCCCAAGGCCGCTGTTTGTCCCGCTCGAGGAGTTGCAGATCGCGGCGTGTCATGTCGAGCGCGCAGCCATAGGCATAAACCGCATCCCAAGCCTGCGCACTCGAGGCACGAAACACCGGTTTTCCGATTGCCAGCGCCAGCTCCATTTCGTGATGGTAATTCTTCGTCCCCGCCGGGTACGGAACCGTCGCGCCGGACAGGATTGCGTTTGGCGCGGATTTGGTGAAATAGAAGGGCGCATCGCGATCCACCTCATTCCCCATCTCTGCTGCATGCGCGGCATAGTTTCGCCCGACGCAGAAAATGCGCCCGACAGGGTACCCGGCCGTCTCGCCAACGACAGGAATGGTTATGGGATCGGGAAGGGAAAACAGGCTGTTTGACATCGTGGTTCCTGAATTTTTCATCGCTGCCATCTTACGCCTGCCAGAGCTGCCAGCAAGCCGGGAATGCACGCTGGATTTCGCCAATATCCAAGAGTTGTTTCAGCGCGAACCTGCTCAATTCTGACCTGAACGCCCAGTGCCGTTCCAATGCTGTTTCACATCCGTCTTTATTGATGCACCGGAACTTGGGCAGATCGGAATTTAACTTGGCTCTGGCGCAAGTCGGGCTAAGTCTTGAATAGGAATTTCGGGGCGCATCCAGCTTGAGGGGTGCGATGGCAGCAAATCACCGCGCATGCGGAAACTCTCGGCCGGAATGACGCCAAGTCATCCCTTGCGGGCCAGGTTTCCCTTCGGCATTTGCCCAAGACTGTTTCGGAGAGCATAGGTGCACGGCCTTTCCCCCAAAGGCCAAAAGGCCCTAATCAGAGCCACATTTCCGGCTCGCCATATACTCCGATGCGCAGGCCGGACCGTCAGGCAAGGCGTGACGCAACCGGCCTCAGGCCAGGCCAAACCCAAATCCAAGTCTGGCCACCCCGTCGGAGATCGCCCCTAAAATCTCCGGCGGGGTCCTTGCAAATGACACCCATGTTCTGCCCCCGGCATCAGGTATCCAGGTCGTTCAAATCGTTCAGAAGATCCAGCAACAATTCGTGTTTTTCCGGCCCCAGGCGGGAACGAATGCGTTCCGCCTGCGCCATGCTGGCGGGCTGATTGGCGTGAATGATCTGAACGCCACGCTCGCCGATCTCGACAATCTGGCGACGCCGGTCAGCCGGGTGGCATCGTCGGGAGATCAGGCCGCGATGCTCCAGTTTTTGCAGTATCCGTGTCAGGCTTGGCAACAACAGACAGGCGCGTTCGGCAATATGCGTCGGTTCCTGCGGGCCTTCTTCGTTCAACACGCGCAACACGCGCCACTGCTGTTCGGTGACACCGGCGTCGGCCAGCATTGCTCGGATGGGTCCCATAACCTTTTCCCGCGCCCGCAAAAGCGCAATGGGCAAAGATCGCGACGTCAGTGGGAGGTCGTCGGTCATGCCAAAATTATCGCCGAAATCCGTGATTTACGCAAGGGAACCCTCGGTCTTCGGTTTGAAGCACAAGAACCGCCGGGACGCCGCCGCCCTTGCGTGACGCGCCTTTGCCGCCGTCAATCCGATGACGCCAAATTGCATTAAAACTGGACAATTTCGCGCCACGTAAGAAGATGTGGAAACGGCCGCTTTCGCGACCACTTGGCGCCGAAGGTTTTGCAACAAAGGAAACAGTATGGCTGCGCAGCAGAACGCGTTCAAACAGGCTCTAAAAAAGGGAAAAATGCAGATCGGGTGCTGGATGAGCTTTGCGGAGCCTATAGCGGCCGAGATGATGGGAACCGCCGGTTTTGATTGGCTGGTAATCGATGGAGAGCATGCCGCAAACGATATCCGGTCGATCCGGGACCAGCTTCTGGCGCTTGCGGCAAGCGACTCTCATGCGGTTGTGCGGGTTCCCGTGGGTGAGACCTGGCTGATCAAGATGGTTCTGGATGCGGGTGCTCAGACCATTCTGGTTCCGATCGTGGAAAGCGCCGAGCAGGCGCAAGAGCTGGTTCGGGCCTGCCGTTATCCCCCTGCCGGTGTCCGCGGTGTGGGCGCGATGGCATCGCGGGCGACGATGTACGGATCGGTCGGAGATTATATTCAGACCGCAGATCAGGAGATTTGCCTGTTGTTGCAGGTGGAAACCCGCGCCGGAATTGCTGCTCTGGACGACATTTTGGATGTTGAAGGCGTCGATGGCGTATTCATTGGCCCTGCCGATCTGTCGACCGATATGGGCCATCAGGGCAACAGCGCGGCACCCGAGGTGCGGGCGGTTATCCGGGATGCACTGACCCGGATCAAGGCCGCAGGCAAAGCGCCGGGCATTCTGGCCACAAATGACGAGGCCCGTCAGGCATATCTGGATATGGGCGCACAGTTCTTGGCGGTTGGCATTGATGTGATGCTGCTGACGCAAACGGCACGTGATCTCGCCGCACGATGGAAAGCCAACTAACCGCTCAACGGACCATGGCCGCTGCGGCCTGGGCGTAGCCGCCCGAGGCACCGTCAACGAAATGCACATGATCGTCCCGTGTGGCCGACGGGACGAAACAGGTCATCATCGCCTCGTCCTGCACGTGCAGACCGTATCGGATTTTGCCGCGCCCGCGTGCTTCTTTCAGCAAGTGTTCGATCTGTCGCAAAGTGGCCGGGTCACAATCCAACGTCATCTTCAGGCCGTCATCGAACTTGCGGAAATCGGCATTGCTGCTGACCATCGTCCTGTAATGTTCGGGTTCAAACTGCCCCAGCTTCTTGCTTGTTTTGAACAATATCGCGATCAGCAGGTTCTGAAACAGAAGAACGAGCTTGTGCAGAAACAAATTCCGCCCGTTGCGCGAAACATGCGCGTCAATGTCGAGGCCGGGGGGCGGCCAACTCATGGGCGGACCATTCATCGGCACCGGATGACCTGCGCGCTCCAGCTCTTCTGACGCGGACAGAACCGATTGCGCAAGGTCGGCAAAGTCGCGTTCAGTTGCCGACGCAGTGGGTTCAACGACCAGTGACACGATCTGACCGTGCCGCGCCGGGCTGTTGGACCATCTGCATGACAGGCCTGTCAGGTCCGGTTGCGCACCCGGTTCGGCAGGCGCGATCACATGATGACCCGCTTTCATTTCTGCCTCGGCCCAGGCCAAGCCTCCGCCTGAGAACATGGCATAATCCACCCCGGAAGAGGGCGCAAAACGAGCGACGCGCAAGTCCCTGCCTGCTTTTCGGATATCCGCCACCGACACCAGCGCCGCACGCAACGGCATGGAAAACTCTTCTTCCGCCCAGCGCCGCATGGCTGACAGAGTATCCCGCGCTGCTTCAACTTCGCTGGGGGGGATCGCAAACGCCGCCCCGTCGCCGCCAAAGACATAGGGAAACAACTTGCCGTCCATCGCGTTTATCATCGCCGAGATAACAGCAGCCCCCACGGTGTTGACGGTTTTGTATCGTCCCCGCGCGATCTCGCCGGTTGAATCGACAATGTCGGCGACCCCCAGAAACCAGTCGTCGGGCATCGGCGAAAACTGTGCCGGGTCCGCCAGACGGGTGAAATCCCTCAGCAGGGGCAGGTTTTCGTAAAATGCGGAATGGAGGTCTTTCATTTTCCCCCTCGAAATCAAACTTCTGGCAATGATAGCCGGAATGCGGCCCGAGTCCTCGTTTTGAAACATAGTACACATGCTTGTGCGTTGCATCATTGCGTGCCAAGCATTCCTTTCGGATGAGCGGAAAAGAGGCGGGATATGCAGGCGGGTTTGGTGGTTTTGTGCCTGGGCTATGTGCTCAGCCAGTTTTTCCGTGCATTTCTGGCTGTGCTCAGCCTGGATCTTGAACGCGATATCGGTGCTACACCCGAAGATCTGGCCTTTGCATCCGGCCTTTGGTTTCTGGTGTTCGCTGCTATGCAAATCCCGGTCGGCTGGGCGCTGGACAAGGTTGGGCCCAGGCTGACCGCAGCCGCGCTTCTTCTGGTTGGCGGTGCAGGAGGATCCGCAATTTTTGCGGTCGCGACCTCACCGTTGCATGTCAGCATTGCCATGGGCCTGATCGGGGTTGGGTGCTCTCCGGTTCTGATGGCTTCTTACTTCATCTTTGCCCGCGAATACCCGCCCGCGAAATTCGCGACACTGGCCGCCGTCATGCTGGGTGTTGGGTCAGTGGGCAATCTCGTGGCCTCTTATCCGACTGCGCTTGCTGTCGAATGGATGGGATGGCGCGCCACTATGGTTGGGCTGGCCGTGATATCTGCTGCGATTGCTTTGGGTATTTGGCTGAGCCTGCGCGATCCAGCGAAGGTTGATACGGAACACAAGGGTTCACTTCTGGACCTGCTGAAAGAGCCTGCACTGTGGCTGATCATGCCTTTGATGCTGGTGGCCTATGCGCCCTCTGCCGCGCTGCGCGGGCTATGGGCCGGGCCGTATCTGAACGATGTCTTCGGGCTCAGCACCACCCAGATTGGCACCGCGACACTGGTCATGGGGTCTGCGATGATTGTCGGCACCTTTGTCTACGGACCGCTGGATCGCGTCTTCGGCACTCGGAAATGGGTTATCTTCACGGGCAACGCGCTGGGTGTCGTGGCACTGACCCTGCTTTGCGTTTGGATCGACCACGCCACATGGCTGTCCGTTCTGCTGTTGGCCATCATAGGGTTCACCGGGGCCAGTTTTCCGGTCATCATGGCCCATGGTCGGGCCTTCGTTCCCCCCAATCTGGTGGGCCGAGGCGTAACCCTGTTGAACCTTTTCGGAATCGGAGGGGTCGGCATCGCCCAATTCGTCACCGGGCGCATTCATGCCGCCACTACCCAGGCCGGAACGACCGCGCCCTACACCGCGATTTTCGGGTTTTTTGCCGTAACCCTTGCCTTCGGTTGCGTGATATATCTATTCAGCCGGGATAATGTGGATTGAAGCAATTGCGGAGCAAGCCGTGCAGGAAATCGAGGTTATAGCGCCGAACCTGAAACACAGCCTCTCCGGCGTCACCACAACCGTCATCCGCCTGCTGCCGATCCAGAAGCATATGATCGGGATCGTTGCCACGGGACCCGGCCTGCCGGATGATCTGCCTCATATCCGGTTAATCAAAATTCCGTTCCTTTCGAACAGAACGCTTCGGGTGTGGCATGCACGGCGCAACACCGAGATGCTGATGGGTTTGTTTCTGAAACATGTGCTGCGACGCAATCTGAAACTTCTGTTCACCTCGGCTGCGCAACGAAATCATTCGGGGTTCACTAAATGGCTGATTTCGAAAATGGATGCGCTGATCGCCACAACGCCGCAAGCGGCGTCGTTTCTGGAACATCCCGCAACCGTCATCATGCACGGTGTGAACACCGAACTGTTTCACCCGGCCGAGGACAAAACCGCCCTGCGGCAGAAACTGGGGCTGCCAGAAGGGACCTTGATCGGGTGTTTCGGGCGCATTCGACCTCAGAAAGGTGTCGATCTTCTGGTGGATGCGGCGATCGAGGTTCTGCCGAACCATCCCGACGCCAGCATCGTGTTCACCGGGCGCGCCACCAAAGAATTTGAAGCGTTCCAACAGGAACAGGAGGCCAAGCTCAAAGCTGCCGGGCTGTCGGAACGGGTGCACTTCCTGGGCGAGCGTCCCTGGGAGGAAATCGTTGAAACCTACCGCGCTCTGGACCTGTTCGTGGCCCCGGCCCGTCACGAAGGGTTCGGCCTTACACCGCTTGAGGCGATGGCCTCCGGCGTGCCTGCAATCGCCTGCCACGGGGTCGGAGCCTTCAGCGCCCAGATCGAGGACGGGAAAACCGGCCGCTTGATCGAAAAGGACAACGCCGGGGCGCTGGCCGAAGCACTGGAACAGATGTTGAGCGATCCGGACAAGCTGGTGCAATCCGGTCAGGCCGCAAGACAGCGTGTCGAGCAGCATTTTCGAATCGAAGGTGAGGCCGAGGCCATCGTGCAGGTCTATCGGTCTTTGCTGAACACGGGTGAAAACGCGCATTCGGGTTAAAATCGACGTCAATTCGGCCAAATCACCCGTGATAGCCCTTTTTTCTTTGCTGCAACGCGGCTATGAACGCGCGTCCTTAACTTTGGAGACATGAAATGGGCTATCGCGTCGTTGTCGCCGGCGCCACGGGTAACGTGGGCCGCGAAATGCTGAACATTCTGGCGGAACGCCAGTTCCCCGTCGACGAACTTGCCGTGCTGGCAAGCCGTCGTTCGCTGGGTACGGAAGTAAGCTTTGGCGACAAGACACTGACCACCCAGGACATCGACACCTTCGATTTCACCGGCTGGGACATGGCCCTGTTTGCCATCGGCTCGGACGCAACCAAGACCTATGCCCCCAAAGCGGCTGCGGCTGGCTGTGTGGTGATCGACAACTCGTCGCTGTATCGCTATGACCCCGACATCCCTCTAATCGTGCCGGAATGTAATCCGCAGGCGATCCACGACTACAAGAACAAGAACATCATCGCCAACCCGAACTGTTCGACCGCGCAGATGGTGGTGGCACTTAAGCCGCTGCATGATCGCGCCAAGATCAAGCGCGTCGTGGTGTCGACCTATCAGTCGGTGTCGGGCGCGGGCAAGGAAGGCATGGATGAACTTTGGGATCAGACCAAGGCGGTTTACAACCCCACCACGGACGTGCCGCCGAAGAAATTCCAGAAGCAGATCGCCTTCAACGTCATCCCTCAGATCGACGTCTTCATGGATGACGGCTCGACCAAGGAAGAATGGAAGATGGTTGTCGAGACCAAGAAGATCGTCGACCCGTCGATCAAGGTCACCGCGACCTGTGTCCGCGTGCCGGTTTTCGTCGGCCATTCCGAGGCTGTGAACATCGAGTTCGAGGAATTCCTGGACGAAGACGAAGCCCGCGACATCCTGCGCGAAGCACCTGGCATCATGGTGATCGACAAGCGCGAAGCGGGTGGCTACGTCTCGCCGGTCGAATGCGCGGGTGATTTCGCCACGTTCATCAGCCGTATCCGCCAGGATTCGACCATTGAGAACGGTCTGAACCTGTGGTGCGTCAGCGACAACCTGCGCAAGGGCGCCGCCCTGAACGCGGTGCAGATCGCGGAACTTCTGGGCCGCGAGGTTCTGAAAAAGGGCTGACATCCCGATTTTCGTCAAAGCTTGAAAACCAGGAAACCCGCTGATTGTTCAGCGGGTTTTTTTGTTTTCCAATAGCCGGTTTACAGACGACGTGACGGTCGGTCAGGTTGCTGATGCCAACGGAAATACTGCATGGTAGGTGTCAAAGATGGGCCGGCCATCATCAAGCAAGCACGATCCAATACCCTACGCCCTTGCCGGGGCGGGAGTGTTCTTTGCATCCATCTGTTTTGGCTTTGTACCCTATTTCAGCCGAGGTCTCACTGACCAGGGACTCGCGCCCTACGCAGTTGCGTTTTATCGGTACATTTTGACGGCGATCCTATTGTTGCCCACCCTTTTTAAGCATCGTTCAAACCGGCGGGAATTAGTCTGGGGTATGGCTGCGGGGGCAGTCATGGGGCTTGGGTGGGTCGGATATGTTACCGCACTTGAAACAGTGCCGGCATCAACGGTGGGTGTTCTTTACATGACCTACCCGGTGTTTACGATCATCATCGCTTGGGCGATATTCGCCGATCCGCCGACGCGGCGCAGCCTTGTTGCGGCCGGTTTGATTGTTCTTGCGGCAGGCATTGCAGGGTCTCCGGCATCCGTACCGATTGACCAAATTCCAACGTTGCTTGTCTCTTTGGCTGCACCTTTCGGATTTGGCTTCGGCATATGCGTGCTTGTACACCGTCTTTCGCGAATTGCTCCTTTGGCCAGGATAGCGTCGGTTTCGTTGGGATCGGTCGTCGGGCTAACCCCTTTGATTATCTCTTCGGAAATTGACGAAGTCCTGCCAGCAGGCGGCAGTGACTGGTTTCTGATCGTCGGGATCGGTCTTATGACGGCACTGGTTCCCCAGCTGATTTACACCGTCTGTTCCCCTGTCATCGGGGCATCGCGCACGGCCGTTATCGGCAGCATTGAACTGCCGACAATGTTTGCCGTGGGCGTTTTTGCTTTCGGTGAAACAATCACAGGTGCGCAAGCAGTGGCCTGTGCCTTGGTTTTGAGCGCCATCGCACTTGCACAAAGTCGCGCAACACGAACCGTTACCACCGTGATCAGCAGTCAACGTCACAGGTGAGTCCGCGCCCGAGGTGGCCCGTCAATGCGCTCAGCAGAACCGGCTCGGATCACCTCTCCCACCAAATCGGCACCTTCCGGTCCATCACCCGCATCCATCATGGCTGCGCTATGTACCTCGGTTAGGGTACAGTCTTGCGCGCGGTGAAAATCGCCAACCTGTTGACAAAACCAGAGCCGCTTGCCACCTAAAACTGAACCTTGTTCGTGGCGGATGCCGGAAGTCCGAATAATAGTGTCTCGTGCAGGGAAAAAGAGGCAGGGCATGCACATTTCGACCAGACGCAGGATTGCCAGAACCCTGACCATCGGATGCACATGCATTCTGATGATACTGGTCGTCATTGGCTTTACGGGGCAGGTTTTTGCCGTAGGAGATTCAATCGCTCTGCTCCGGCCTCAGGCTGGTGTTTTGCTTCTCCCCTGCGCGGTAATTCTGCTTTTTATGCGCGCCAGATATCTTGCATTGGCCACCTTGCTCTTTTCCGGGGTGGCCATCGGGTCCATCGCGGCCAGCGTTGCCGCGCCCTCGGACGATTGCGACGACTCCTGCCTGACGCTATACCAGAAGAACCTCATGAGCAAAGCCTGGCCCCGGTATTCGCTGGCCGATGATATCCTTGAATCAGACGCTCAGATCGTGACATTGCAGGAAGTCTCCAGCCACAATCGCAAGTACATGAGCAATCTGTTCGAACATTACCCCGAACAGGCGATCTGTGAATTCCGTCCTGAACAAAACGTCGCCATCCTGACGACCTTGCCGATTGTCGAGAGCTCGGAATTCTGTCTGCAAGGTTTTGGGCTTGTGGGGTTACAGGTCAAAGCGCCCGGCGGTGACTTGGTCTGGGTTGTTTCAGTTCATCTGAACTGGCCATTTCCTTACGACCAGTCCAGGCAAAGCCAGGTGATTGCCGACCGCATCAGCCAGCTTGAAGGACCGGTTCTGATTGCCGGGGATTTCAATATGGTGCCCTGGGGCGAAAGCGTCAGACGGATCGGAGCGGCCGCAAATAACCAGAGCTTTGGAACCGTCCTGAACACCCACAACCTCGGCAGTTGGAAAATCCCATTGCCGATAGACAACCTTTTGTTCCCCAAAGGCACAACCGGAACGGTTGAGCTGCGCCCCTTCATGGGATCCGATCACCTGGGAAAGCTTGCCCGGTTTCGACTGGGCTAGGACTTCGGTCAAGCACGCCGACGCATGCTTCCCCACGAACAAGCGGCCTAGCTTTGGTTTTCAACCAGTGCTTTCAGATTGGTCAGACCACGGTCATAATCCTCGCCCACCCACGTATCCATCATCAACCCCATCCAGCGGGACATGGGGTTCAGGCCCAGATCCGAGTCAAACCCCCAGGTCACTCTGGTTCCCGCCCCGTCCGGCTCAAGGATGAAGGACGCTGTGGCAGTACCCATCGGGCCGAAATCCAGCGCCGTTTTGACCTGTTGGTTTTCCACGCTTTCGACGATTTCCTGTGATCCCGTACCGACCTGCGGGTGATCCGACGCCCAGTTCAGAGTGTTTC
Source organism: Ruegeria sp. THAF33 (assembly GCF_009363615.1). Classification (NCBI taxonomy): domain Bacteria; kingdom Pseudomonadati; phylum Pseudomonadota; class Alphaproteobacteria; order Rhodobacterales; family Roseobacteraceae; genus Ruegeria; species Ruegeria sp. THAF33. The sequence goes on from NZ_CP045384.1 coordinate 3,166,190, forward strand.
CGACCCCGGCGGCAGGGCCGGAATAAGTCAATTTGGTTTCGGGGTCCCGGTGCAGCCACGGAGACCACTTTTCGGTTTCCTGCATCGAATTCACGTAAGGAAAGATGGCGCTTGGCGGCGCGTCGATCGCGATGCTACGCGAAACTTCCGCCTTTCCCGGCAACAGATAGGAAACTGCGACCAGAACCAGAATACAAACGACCAATCCTGCGCAGATGCGCTTGATGACTTTCATGGCAGGCTCCGATCTTCAGGTGTAATGGGTGGAGTATACCAAAAACAGCCCTGAATCAGAGCCGCCATTGTTGTTTCGGATTTCCAGCTCTGTCGCCGTCAGACCGGGACGAACTTTTTTTGGTAAGGATCATAGCTTTCAAGCCCGCCTGCGCCGATATCCGTCCACAAGCCGTGCAAGCTCAGCGCGCCTTGATCAACGGCGGACGAGACGAAGGGGAAGGTCATCAGGTTTTCCAGCGAAGCGACAACCGATTGACGTTCGAACTGCCGGGCCTGTTCGACACCGTCCTCGATATCCGCGACCAGTTCGAATTTCGGCTTCAGAATATCCATCCAGCGGCCAACAAAGCTGTCCTTGGCATCCAGCTGCGGCGCCTGCCCCTTGCACATGTCGATGCAGCCCTGCACGCCGCCGCATTGCGAATGCCCCAGCACGATCAAATGAGCGACCTTGAGCGCCGTTACGGCATATTCGATGGCGGCGCTGGTGCCGTGGTGGTCCCCGTCCGGAGCATAGGGCGGCACCAGATTGGCGATATTGCGGTGAATAAAGAAATCGCCCTGGTCAGCGCCAAACATGGACGTGACGTGAACCCGGCTGTCGCAGCAGGATATGACCATGGCGCGGGGGCGTTGCCCTTCATCGGCAAGACGGCGATACCAAACCTGGTTTTCCGAATATGTTGTGGCCTTCCATCCGTGATACCGTTTTACAAGGTAGCTCGGCAGAGGTTTGGCAAATTCCATTTCAATGTCCCCGTTCTTGTCGCTGACGGATGATCTAAACCGAATTCAAAGAAAATTCGAGCCATTATCCAGTTTCCCTGCAAGGTTTTGCAAAGGAATTTTCTGCCAGGATCAACACCGCGCCGTGGGGGCGTTTGAACTAGGGTGAATGTGGTGGAAAAGATTATCACGCTTGAACACAAGGAATCCGTCCGTCTGGACTCGGATCAATTAAGCGGGCTATACCGGCAACTTGGCGACAAGGATGCGCTGGATGTTCTGTGTCGCACGGTCGAAGAGCTTGCCGTGCGCCTGTCAAACTGCGAACGCTACTGGCGTCGGCGCGAATGGGCGGACCTGCGCAAATGCGCCAGGTCACTGGTCGCTATATCCGAACAGATCGGGATGACGGCCCTGGCCCAGGTGGCGGGTGACGTGGCCCACACCGTCGATGCCGGTGACGCCGTTGCGGCGGGCGCGACGCTTGGGCGTTTGATCCGCGTGGGCGAACGATCGCTGACCGCCGTCTGGGACCAGCAGGACCTTTCCGTCTGACAGGGGTTGCGGGCAGATCATGCGCGGCTAGTCTGTGCGCAGAAACCATCAGCCGAGACGCCCATGACCCTGTCCTTCGCCCCATCCTCTGACCCGTCCATACCGCTTCATGTGATTGCGCAGCCGGATTTGGACAGTTGGTTGCAGGACCAGCCGGATACCGTCCGGGCCTGGGTTGCCGCAAACGGGTTTACAGGTGCGATGGGGCAGACCCTGCTGGTGCCAGGCGCGCTTGGCGCGGTTGATTTTGTGCTGGCCGGGTATGGAACAGAAGACAAGCGCGCGCGAAAAAGGTTCCCATTGGCCGCCGCAGCCATGGCATTGACCGAAGGAACCTATCATATCGCGTCCGGCATTCCCGCTGATCGTCTGGAGATGGAGTGTTTAGGCTGGTTGATGACAGGCTACGCCTTCGACCGCTACGCGTCTCAATCCGCTGGAACTGCGGCGCTGGTTGCGCCCGAAGGTGTCGACGCCAACCGTATCGAAACGATGGCCAATGCCGAAGTTCTGACCCGCGATCTGGTGAATACGCCAGCCTCGGATATGGGTCCTGAGCAGTTGCAGCAGGCGGCCGAGGCTCTAGCCAGCGAATTCGGTGCCGCGTGCAGCGTGATCAGCGGCGCGGCCTTGCTGGAACAGAATTTTCCTATGATCCACACCGTAGGGCGCGCCGCCGAACAGGCCCCCCGGCTGATCGAGCTGAATTGGGGCAGCAGCGGCCCCAAGCTGACTCTGGTCGGCAAGGGGGTGTGTTTCGATACGGGTGGATTGAACCTGAAACCAGGCGCATCCATGGGTCTGATGAAGAAGGACATGGGTGGCGCGGCCAATGTATTGGGGTTGGCGCGGATGATCATGCAGTTGGGTTTTCCTCTGCAATTGAGGGTCTTGATACCGGCGGTCGAAAACGCGCTTGCCGGAAATGCCTTCCGCCCTGGTGACATCCTGACCTCTCGCAAGGGACTGACGGTCGAGATCAACAATACGGATGCCGAAGGGCGTCTGGTGCTTGCTGATGCGTTGGCGCTTGCTGAAGAAGGTGAGCCCGATCTGGTGATCTCGATGGCGACGCTGACCGGGGCCGCCCGTGTGGCTGTGGGCCCCGATCTGGCACCGTTCTATACCGATGATCAGCGCTGCGCGTCTGCCCTGTCGCATGCCGCTGAGGCTTCGGCTGATCCGGTCTGGCGCATGCCGTTCCACACGCCCTATGAAGCGATGATTGAACCCGGCATCGCCGATCTGGACAACGCGCCGTCGGGCGGGTTTGCAGGGTCGATCACAGCCGCCCTGTTTCTGCGCAGGTTCGTGGGCGCATGCCGCTACATCCATTTCGACATCTATTCCTGGCAGCCCAGCAAAGAACCGGGGCGCACCAAGGGCGGTCTGGGTCAGGGGCCTCGTGCCGTGCTGACGGCATTGCCGGAGATATTGGGACTGTGACACGCCATCGAGTTTCCGCACCCTTTGTCGATTTGCTGCGCAGCCCAGACGGACCGCGCGACCGGCAATTGTTGTTCGGTGATACGGTTCGGATCGAGGAAACAAAGAGCGGCTGGAACAGGGTCATCGCAGACAAAGACGGGTATACCGGCTGGTTGCGATCAGATCAGCTGACGGCGGATGCGCCTGCGACGCATTGGATCACGGCGCCTGCAACGCATGCCTACCAGGAAGCGGATTTCAAAAGCCGCGATCTGGTGTCGCTGAGTTTCGGAAGCAAAATCCAAGCCAGGACCGAGACGGACCGGTTTGTTGAAACCGAACTGGGATATATCCCAATGGTACACACGGCGCCGATGACCGAAAAGCCTGACGACCCGGTCGAAGTGGCCCAGCTGTTTCTGGGCACACCCTATTTGTGGGGCGGCAACAGCCGGTTCGGCATCGATTGTTCCGGGTTGGTGCAGGCGGCGCTTTTGGCTTGTGGCCTGCCGTGCCCCGGCGACAGCGGCGATCAGGAACGCGCTTTGGGCAAAACCGTGATCGAAGGGACCCCTGCGCAACGGGGTGATCTGTTGTTCTGGAAAGGGCACGTGGCCTGGGTTTCGGGCCAAAACATGCTTTTGCATGCGAACGCCAGCCATATGGCCGTGGTTTTCGAACCAATGGATCAGGCGATCCACCGCATATTGGATCAGGGTGACGGGCCCGTCACGGCCCACAAAAGGCTCTAATCCGGGTTTACGGCCCGGATCAGCTTGCGTTCCAGCACCCACAGGACTGCCCGCAGATCGTGGCCGCGTTTCAGGATGCGGCCATCCATACCTATGACGGAATACATTCCCTGCCGGGACCTCAGGCGCGGGTGTTTTTCGACGCGGTAGATCGGATGTTCTGCGGTGCGCCGAAAAATTGAGAACACCGCCATGTCGCGCAGGTTGGAAATACCGTAGTCGCGCCATTCTCCGGCGGCGACCATCCGACCATAAACGGATAGGATTTGAGACATCTCATGCCGGTCGAAAGCCACGGGCATCTGCGCTGCGCTTGCCGAGAACCGGCTGGGAGGCTGCATATTCATACCTCCAGCCTTGCCGGAAATCGTGTTTGAATCAAGCCTGATGCGCAGTTGTCCTACAATTGCGACACAAGTGTTACCGTCGGCCGACCTGACGGCAGATCAGGATTACAGGCAACAGACCTACCGCCAGAATGACCAGCGAAGGCACGGCGGCGCCCTCCAGCCTCTCGTCCGAGGCCAGCCGATACGCCTGCACCGCCAATGTGTCGAAATTGAACGGGCGCATGATCAGCGTGGCGGGAAGCTCTTTCATCACGTCCACGAACACGATCAGCAGGGCCGTCAGCAGAGAGGGGGTCAGAATCGGCAGGTGAACCCGTCGCAATGTTCCCAACGGCGTCTGACCCAGCGAACGGGCTGCGGCATCCATATTCGCATGTACAGTGCTTTGACCCCCTTCATAGGCGCTGAGCGCGGCAGCCAGGAAACGCACCATGTAAGCAGCGACCAGCAGCCAGATCGAACCTGTCACCAACAGCCCCGTGGACACGTCGAAGGTCTGTCGCATCCAGACGTCCAGCGCGTTGTCAAAACTCGCAAAGGGGACGATCAAACCAACTGCAATGACGCCACCGGGAACGGCATATCCCAGACGCGCCATATATGCGGTCGCAGACGAAGCGCGCCCGGGCCTCAGGCGTTGAAAGAACCCGACACTGATCGCTGCAAAGACGGTGATGACCGCCGCCGTACCAGCAAGAATCAACGAGTTCTGGATGAAGCCGATATAACGCTGCGACAGCAGGTTCTGTTCGGAGTCCAGGCCCATCTCAACCAGAATGACGACGGGCAGCAAAAAACCGAAAAGAACGGGTATTGCACACAGCAGAAATGCCCCGCAGGCGCGCAGACCCGTCAGATTTGCCGCCGGTTGCGCCACATGCTGTTTCCCCGCCTGATAGTATTTTGCCTTGCCACGCTGGGTGCGCTCGGCCACGGCCATGATCAGGGCAAAGACCAGCAGGCACAGGGCCAGTTGCGCCGCTGCCGCACGATCGGCCATGGAAAACCAGCTTGTGTAGATCCCGGTGGCAAAGGTCTGCACACCGAAATACGACACGGTTCCGAAATCTGCGATGGTCTCCATGACGGCCAGCAGAACGCCGCCTGCAATGGCGGGTCGCGCCATCGGCAGTGACACGCGCCGAAAAGCCAGCCATGGATTGTTGCCCAGAGCCCGCGCCGCCAGAAACGCGGTTGCGCTTTGTTGCAGGAACGCAGCCCGTGCAAGCAGATAGACATAAGGGTAAAGCACCAGGATCAACATGACCGCCGCACCCTCGGTCGAGCGGATTTCCGGGAACCAATAGTCGCGCGGGCCCCAGCCCGTTACATCACGCAGCGTGCTTTGAACGATGCCCGGGTGATCCAGAATGAAAGTGTAGGCATAGGCCAGAACATACGCCGGAAAGGCCAGCGGAAGGACCAGTGCGATCTCTAGAAACCGCACGCCGGGAAAACGGGTCATCGTTACCAGCCAGGCCGCCCCGGTGCCGATGCTGAACGTGCCGGCCGCGACCAGGACCACAAGAATCAGGGTCGTCGCGATATAGCCTGGCAGCACCGTCTCCATCAGGTGCGAGATCGTGTCCGTTCCCCCGGTTACAGCCGCCAGGACCACGGCGATCATCGGCAAAAGGCATGCGGCAGCCACGACATAGGCGATGCCCGCCAGCAGTCGGGTACCGCGTACACCGCGATTGCGCGATCCATTCTGTGAAAACTCGATTTCGGCCATCATCCCGGCTTGTGATTGGCAAAGGCGAAGGGTTCGCCTTTAATCGACCAAAAAGCTCGGAAACACCAGTGCATCGGTCAACAAATCTGCGGCACAAACTGCCGCAGATCTGAAAAACACCGCTATTCGTAGACGCGCTGATCCTCGATCACCACCCCGTCCTTGGGAAGGGATCCGGGTGCCACGACCTCGATCGCACCTTTCAGTTTCAACACTTCGGCCACTGACTTGGCGTATGCCGGGTCGTCACCGCGTGGGCTTTCGATCCGGACAGTCATCGTGTCCATCTCACCCTGGCGGGCTGCGATGACGCGGGCTTTGACAATTTCCTCATGCTTGTCGACCAGGGCCGCAACCTGTTCCGGGCGTACGAACATTCCCTTGATCTTGGTGGTCTGATCGGCGCGACCCATCCAGCCTTTGATCCGGGTGTTGGTCCGGCCACAGGGCGAGACACCCGGCATGACGGCAGAAAGATCCCCGGTCGCAAAGCGGATCAGCGGGTAATCCGGGTTGAGAGAGGTCACGACAACTTCGCCCACCTCGCCCGGCTCTACCGGGGTTCCGGTTCCGGGCGTCACGATTTCGACGATCACGTGCTCGTCGATGATCATCCCTTCCACCGCGGCGCTTTCATAGGCGATGTTACCCAGATCCGCCGTCGCATAGCATTGCAGGCACGAAATACCGCGATCCGCATATTCCTGACGCAGGGACGGGAACAGCGCGCCACCACCAACAGCGGCCTTGGAGAAATTCAGCGAAACGCCCATCTCGTCGGCCTTGTCCAGGATGACCTTTAGATAATCAGGAGTGCCCGCATAGGCGGTGCAGCCAACGTCACGCGCGGCTGTCACCTGCAGTTCGGTCTGCCCGGTTCCCGCCGGCAAAACGGCAGCACCAACTGCGCGGGCACCGTTTTCAAAGATCATGCCAGCCGGCGTCAGGTGATAGCCAAAGCAGTTCTGAACAATATCGCCAGCTGCAACACCAGCGGCATGCAGGAACCGGCCCATACGCCACCAGTCGTGATCGGTGCTGCCCGGTTCATAGATCGGCCCGGGGGACTGGAACACGTGATGAAAGTGGCGCGCAGGCTTCACGGTGAAACCACCAAAAGGGGGGCGCTCCGCCTGCGCGCGGATCAGGTCCGACTTGCGCAGCACCGGCAGCATCGGCAGATCATCTGCCGAAATCACTTTGTTAGTGTCTGAATCAGAAAAATGTGCAGCAAACCCGGGTGCCGATGCAGCACGCTTGATCTGCTCTACCAGGGCTGCGGCCTGATCCGAAGCGCGTTCGTCCGCCGAGCGTGTTTCGAGTGCGTCGAAATAGGTCATCGCGATATCCTCCATCCGCTCACAGCCACCTCTTGCGGCGACGATAGGACCGCACATCGCGAAAACTCTTGCGGCCTTCGTCAGACATGCCGAGGTAGAATTCTTTGACATCCGGATTCTCGCGCAGTTCTGCGGCCGGGCCATCCATCACAACGCGCCCGGATTCCAGAATGTATCCGTAATGCGCGAACCGAAGGGCGACATTTGTGTTCTGCTCGGCCAACAGGAACGATACGCCCTCTTTCTCGTTGAGATCTTTCACGATACCGAAAATTTCTTCGACCAACTGCGGCGCCAGTCCCATCGAAGGTTCGTCCAGCAGGATTGTCTCGGGGCGCGACATCAGTGCCCGGCCCATGGCGACCATCTGCTGTTCACCACCCGACGTATAACCTGCCTGCGAGCGGCGGCGCTCTTTCAGGCGGGGAAAGTAATTGTAGACCAGTTCCAGATCCTGCTGGATCGCTGCGCTGCCGTCCTTGCGAGTATACGCGCCCGTCAGCAGGTTTTCTTCAACCGTCAGGTGTTCGAAACAGTGACGGCCTTCCATCACCTGAATCACGCCTTTTTCAACCAAAACGGCGGGGTCGCTTTCGTGTACGTTTTGGCCACGATACTTGATCGTGCCTTTCGTGACCTCGCCGCGTTCTGAATGCAGCAGGTTAGAGACTGCTTTGAGCGTGGTCGTCTTGCCCGCGCCATTGCCCCCCAGCAAGGCCGTAATACCGCCCTTGGGCACAGTCAGGCTTACGCCCTTCAGCACGAGGATCACGTGGTTGTAGATCACCTCGATATTGTTGACCTCAAGCAGGGTTTCCGCCTGCACGTCAGTGGTTTGTGCCGCATCAAGCATCAGCGCGTGTCCTCATGCCTGTCCCCTTCGGGACTGTTCGTGAGGAGCGGCGGCAAACCGCCGCTCCGGTTGTCTGCACCGCCCCGGAATGTCCGGGGCGATCAGTTTATCATTCACAACGCGGAGAGATGTTGTTTTCAGCCGCATATGCGCCCGAGTCTTCTTCGATCAGCGCGCTGATCACCTCGACATCGGTCGGTTTGAAATCCTGAACCGGGTTCCAGGTTCCTGCTGCCGCATCCCACTGAACGACGCCCACAAGACCGGGTCCGCCATGGTTTTCACAGCTTACCGCGAATTCGGGTCCAAAACCTGCCATGCCCAGACCTTCCATCTTGGCATTGGTGATCTCCAGCGCTTCCATTCCGTCACGCATCATCGATGCGTCGATATCGGCGGTTCCGTGCATCTCCTGTGCGGTCTTCACGGCTTCGGCTGCCAACATCGCGGCATAGAGACCACGGTTGTACTGAACCGTTCCCAGCTGATCACCTGCGCCGGCGGCTTTACCGGCATCCACAACGTATTTCTTCAGATCGTCGTAGACCGGATAGTCCATACCCAGGCCGGTGAAGGTCAACGCTTTATAGCCATTGGCTTTTTCACCTGCCGGCTCAACGTCGAATTCCGCGCCCGACCACCAGACGCCGATGAAATTTTCCATCGGGAAGCGGATGTTGGCGGCTTCCTGAACCGCAACCTGGTTCATGACGCCCCAGCCCCACATGATGACATAGTCAGGCTTTTCACGGCGGATCTGCAACCACTGCGACTTTTGCTCCTGACCGGGATGGTCAACGGGCAGCAGGGTCAGTTCATAGCCATGCTTTTCGGCCAGGGTTTCAAGTGTGCGGATCGGTTCTTTGCCGTAGGCAGAGTTGTGATAGACCAGCGCAATCTTCTTGCCGCTCAGATCTCCGCCATTTTCATCCAGCAGATAGTTGATCGCGCCGGATGCACCGTTCCAATAGTTGGCCGGATAGTTGAACACATGGCTGAACACCTTGCCGTTGGCAGCCGAGGTCCGGCCATAGCCCATCGTGTGCAGCGGGATGCCGTCTGCCGTTACTTTCGGGATCAGCTGATAGGTGATGCCGGTCGACAGTGGCTGATAGACCAGGGCGCCTTCACCCTTGGTCGATTCATAGCATTCCACACCTTTTTCGGTGTTATAGCCGGTTTCGCACTCGATAACCTTGGCCGGAACGCCACCGATACCGCCATCGCGTTCGTTCAGCAGGGTGAAATAGTCCGCATAGCCATCCGCGAACGGAATGCCGCCCGCTGCGTATGGGCCAGTCCGGTAGCTGAGCGATGGGAACACCAGGTCGGCCATGACCGGACCTGCGGCCATCACGGCGCCCAGCGCCAGGGTTGCCAGTTTCTTGTTCATCGGGTGTGTCCTCCCTTGATTGATCCGATGTTGAGTTTCGGGCTTCGCACCCGTCTTTTCCTTGGGCCTGCCCCTTAGTGCGGGAACGGCCAGAGTCTGAGTTTCTCTTTCGCCACGCGCCACAGCTGTGCCAGCCCGTGTGGTTCTAGGATCAGGAACATGATGATCAGCGCACCCACGATCACCAGGTTAAGATGCGCGACGATGTCAGTGGGCCAGCCCAGCAAATCGACGCCGACAAGTTTCAGAACCACCGGCAGCAAAACCAGGAATGCGGCCCCGGCAAAGGATCCGAAAATAGACCCTAATCCGCCGATAATGACCATGAACAGAACCAGGAACGATTTCTGGATCCCGAACACCTCGCCGACCTCGACCGCGCCCAGATAGACCGCGAAAAACAGCGCGCCCGCGATACCCACGAAGAACGAGCTTACGGCAAAGGCGGTCAGTTTCGCCTTGAGAGGGTTCACCCCGATGATCTCGGCGGCGATGTCCATGTCGCGGATCGCCATCCATGTCCGCCCTGTCGTACCACGTGTCAGGTTGCGCGCAACGATCGCGCAGGCGGTCAGGAAAATCAGACAGAACAGATAGGTGGCCCAGGCCGATGCATTCGGACCGGTGATGATGATGCCGAACACATCGCGTTCCGGCGCGTTGATCTGCCCCGAAGCCGAGTAGTTGTAGAACCACGGCACCCGGTTGAACAGCCAGACCAGAAAGAACTGCGCCGCCAGCGTCGCCACCGCAAGATAAAACCCCTTGATCCGCAAGGATGGCAAGCCGAACAGCACGCCCACGATGGCAGTGATGCCACCGGCTAGGATCACGTGGATGAACATCGACACGTCTGGAAAGGCGGTCATCAGCTTGTAGCAGGCATAGGCCCCAACGGCCATGAACCCCCCGGTACCCAGGCTGACCTGCCCGCAATACCCCACAAGAATGTTCAGCCCAATGGCCGCGATCGCATAGATCAGGAAGGGCAGCAGAAGTGCATTGGCCCAATAGTCGTTGATGATGAACGGAATGATCCCGAAGGCCACCGCCAGCACCACATAGTACCGATACCGATCGAACTTGATCGGGAAAGTCTGGCTGTCATCCACGTAGGAGGTTTTGAAATCTCCGGCCTCACGATAGAACATGTCTTACTTTCCCCATTGTTCCTGCGCCCGATTCCGGGCTGCGGCGTCCAATTGATTGGACCCTTTGGCATATCCGCTCGCCTCCGAGGCGCGCACCAGCTTCAAGTAGGCCAGAACCCCCATAATCAGCCCTGCAAAGGCCAGGATCGCTGCAATCGTCAGTTGGCCTTCGGTCAGATCGTTTGATGTGAGAGCGATGTAGCCAAAGGCCCAGAAACCCGCCCATGCGATCACGTTGATGATGGCGATCAGCTTGGTCATGCCCTACACCCTCTCGATGATCTTTTCTCCGAACAGGCCCTGCGGCCTGAACACAAGGAAGATCAGCGCCAGCACATAGGCAAACCAGTTCTCGGTTGCGCCACCGACCATCGGTCCGATTGCGAATTCGAACAGCTTTTCACCCACGCCGATGATCAGCCCGCCGACGATGGCGCCAGGGATCGAGGTGAACCCGCCCAGCATCAGCACCGGCAGCGCCTTGAGTGCGATCAGCGACAGTGAAAACTGGACCCCCGATTTGGTGCCCCACATGATGCCCGCGACCAGAGCAACGAACCCGGCCACCGACCAGACCATGACCCAGATGAAGTTGAGCGATATGCCCACCGACAGCGCCGCCTGATGGTCATCCGCCACCGCGCGCATGGCGCGGCCCTGCTTGGTGTACTGGCTGAACGCCACCAGAGCGGCCACCAACAGCGCCGCAATGATCGTTGCCACGATGTCCAGATTGTCGATGAAGAAGCCGTAGTCGAAGATGTTATAGGTCGTCTCATCAATCCACAGGTTGATCCCTTGTGGCAGGCCCACATCCAGCGTCTTGATTTCAGACCCCCACATCAGGTCGGCCACGCCTTCAAGGAAGTACGCCAGACCAATGGTCGCCATAAACAGAATGATCGGTTCCTGCCCCACCAGATGGCGCATGACGAACCGCTGCACGGCCCAGGCCAGCAACACCATCACACCCATCGTCAGAATGATCGCGAACAGCGCGGGCACATTCCACCCGAAATAATGGATATGGGTGCCGAAAGTCGCGTTGATCAGATGGGCAAACGGCACTTGCCCATTCATGATCCCGACCAGCGTCATTGCCGCAAACAGGGCCATAACCCCTTGCGCATAATTGAAAATACCGGACGCCTTGTAGATCAGCACAAAGCCCAGCGCGACCAGCGCATAGAGCACCCCGGCCATCAGACCATTGAGGATGACCTCCATCGCGAAGATAAGTTGTTCAGGCATGCCAGCCCCTCTCTAATTCTGCCCAGAGCTTAATCATGGCTGACCCCCAGATAGGCGTCGATGACTTCCTGGTTGTTGCGCACCTCATCGGGTGTGCCGTCGCCGATCTTCTTGCCGTAATCCATCACGACCACCCGGTCGCTGAGATCCATCACAACGCCCATATCGTGCTCAATCAGGGCGATGGTGGTGCCGAATTCGTCATTCACGTCCAGGATAAACCGGCTCATGTCCTCTTTTTCTTCGACGTTCATGCCTGCCATAGGCTCATCCAGCAGCAATAGTTTGGGTTCCGCCGCCAGCGCCCGCGCCAGTTCGACCCGCTTTTTCAGGCCATACGGCAAGCGCGACACAGGCGTCTTGCGAATGTGCTGGATTTCAAGAAAGTCGATGATCTTCTCGACCGCCTCGCGGTTTTGCACCTCTTCCGCTTCGGCCTTGCCGCGCCAGATCGCCTGCTGGAGGATGTTGGTCTTCATAAAGTTCAGACGACCTGTCATCACGTTGTCCAGAACGCTCATACCCTCGAACAGGGCGATGTTCTGGAACGTCCGCGCGATTCCCTGCTGCGCCACCTCAAAGGGGCGCATGGGCGGGCGCTTGGACCCATGGAACCAGACCTCGCCTTCCTGCGGAACATAGAAGCCCGAGATCACGTTCAGCATCGAGGATTTCCCGGCGCCGTTCGGCCCGATGATGGCGCGGATCTCGCCCTCGCGGATATCGAACGAGATATCCTTGATCGCCACCACGCCGCCAAAGCGCAGAGTGATGTTCTTCATTTCCATCACCACACCGCCGATCTTGCGACCGTCTTCGGTGACATATCCTTCGGAATTATCCAGCATCGGTCACTCCCTGACTTGCGCGAAAACGGGACGGCGGGCGGGGCGATGACCGCAGGTCGAGCGGCGCGCGTGCGGCCCTCATTCTGCGGCAACCTTGTGTTGGGCGACGGGAACAACCGGCGCATCGACAATTTCCAGCGTCGCCGAAATCGATCCCTTGCGACCATCCTCATAGGTCACCTCGGTCGTGGTCGAAACCGTCTTGGACCCGTCATAAAGCGCGGCAATGATGTCGCTGAACTTGTCCTCGACAAACCCACGCCGCACCTTGCGGGTCCGGGTCATCTCGCCATCATCGGCATCCAGTTCCTTGTGCAGCACCACAAAGCGGTGCACCTGACAGCCCGATAGCATCTCGTCAGCGGCGACCGACTTGTTCACCTCTTCCACATGGGCCTTGATCGTCTCTAGCACGCGCGGATGTCCCGCCAGTTCCTGATACGAGGCATAGGCCACGTTGTTGCGTTCGGCCCAGTTGCCGACCGCGGTCAGATCGATATTGATGAAGGCCACACAGCGATCCTTGCCATTGCCGAACAGCACCGCCTCCAGAATATCGGGATAGAACTTCAGCTTGTTCTCGACATATTTCGGCGCGAACATCGACCCGTCGGCCATCTTGCCCACGTCCTTGGCGCGGTCGATGATCCGCAGATGACCCGAGCTTTCCTCGATGAACCCCGCGTCGCCCGTGGCCACCCAGCCTTCAGGGTCCTTGGTCGATGCGGTCGAGTCCGGGTTCTTGAAATATTCGACGAAAACGCCAGGCGAGCGGTAGTGTATCTCGCCCTTGTCGTCGATCCTGATCTCGACATCGGGGGCCGGGACGCCAACGGTGTCGGCGCGCACCTCGCCGTCGGGCTGGACGGTGATGAACACGGTCGCCTCGGTTTGGCCGTACAACTGTTTCAGGTTGATGCCTAAAGAGCGATAGAAATCAAAGATCTCCGGCCCGATCGCCTCACCCGCCGTATAGCCCACCCGAAAGCGCCCATATCCCAGCGTGTCTTTGAGCGGCCCGTAAACCAACAGATTGCCCAGCGCATATTTCAACCTGTCACCCAAGCTCACCGGCTTGCCATCCAGCAACCGGCCGCCGACCTTCTTGGCATGCGCCATGAAGTAGTGGAACATGCGCTGCTTGAGCTTGCTGGCATCCTCCATTCGGATCATCACGTTGGTCAGCTGGGTCTCGAAGACCCGCGGCGGCGCGAAGAAATAGGTCGGCCCGATCTCGCGCAGGTCAGTCATCATCGTGTCGGCGCTTTCGGGGCAGTTCACGCAGAACCCGCACCAGTAGGCCTGACCGATGGAAAAGATGAAATCCCCCACCCAGGCCATCGGCAGATAGGACAGGATGTCTTCGTTGCGGGTCAGGTGGTCGAATTCGGCCGAGTTCTTTGCACTTTCGATCACGTTGCGGTTTGACAGCACCACGCCCTTGGGCTTGCCTGTGGTGCCCGAGGTATAAAGCATCACGCAGGTGTCGTCATAGGTGATCTCGCCGATGCGCCTGTCCAGTTCGGCGTCGAAACGCGCATGACCGGCGCTGCCCTCGGCCTTGATGTCGTCAAGGGCATTCATCTGGCTGTGGTCGTATTTCCGCATACCGCGCTTGTCGGTATAGAGGATGTGTTTGACCTGATGCAGGTTTTCCTGAATCTCGATGACCTTGTCGACCTGCTCCTGATCGCCGCAGACGACATATTTCGCTCCGCAATGCTCCAGCACATAGGCCATCTCTTCGGCAACCGCGTCTTGATAGAGAGGGACCGGAATGGCACCGACCATCTGCGCCGCAACCATTGACCAGTAATGTGCCGGGCGGTTGCGCCCGATTACGGCGATGTGGTCACCCTTTTCAACGCCAAGTTCAAGAAATCCAAGCGCCAGCGCGCGGATCTCGGCGGCCGTTTCCGCCCAGGTCCAGCATTGCCAGATCCCGAATTCCTTTTCGCGGTAAGCCGGGGCATCCCCGAACTGCGTCGCATTGCGATGTAGCAGCGCCGGAAGGGAGTGCATCCCTTCGGCGCCCGACTGCGTCTGAGCCAATTCTATCTCTCCTCCCCATCCGGCCCCGAGTTGGGCCGGAACGGCGTCGCCGGGTCAGACCGGAACGCTGCTGCCCCGATTAAGGACAAGGAGGACGATCAGCGTCAACTTTTTCGTGATGTTTTCTCAATTCTTACGAATTGTAACAATGGAGGGGTGATCGTCTGATCCTGTTTCAAACCGCATATTCTAGTCGTGTTTTGTACTTTAACTGTCCGCTTTCAAACAGTCTTGGGCCAATGGGCGTGCCAATACAAATTGGCAAATGAACAAGGAGCTTGACATGACAACGCGAGGCAATTGCCTGTGCAAAAATACGAAATGGGAGTTTATCGGGGATGTGACATGGGCTTGCTACTGCCATTGCGATGATTGCCGTCGAAACTGTGCCGCACCCATAGTTGCATGGTTGGGTGTTCCACTTCGGAACTTCAAATGGACTGCCCAAGCACCCAAAACACTGGAAAGCTCAAAAGGTGTATTTCGGCATTTCTGCCGCGATTGTGGTTCTCCAGTTGGTTTTGAAGCAGACCATTACCCTGGTGGGATGCATTTATATGCCGCTTCAATGGAACACCCAGAGGACTTTGTTCCGACCTTCCACGTCAACTACCAAAGCAAGCTGCCATGGCTTCGTATCGAAGACGATCTGAAGAAGTACGAGGGCACACTCCTTCACGCCCCAGAGGATTTGAGTGCTTATGACGATTAGGCCGATTCAGGGTCTAAGTAACGCTCAAAGCCAATCCCGCAAAATCGGAATCAGCGGCACATCGGCAGCCGGCATCGGATAGTTCCGCAGGTCATTCGCGCGCACCCATTTCAGCGCCTGACCCTCTTTCGACTGCGGGATGCCGTCCCATTTGCGGCAGGCAAACAGAGGCATCAGCAGGTGGAAATCATCATAGCTGTGGCTGGCAAAGGTCAGCGGTGCAAGGCACGAGGCCCAGGTGTCGATGCCCAGTTCCTCGTGCAACTCGCGGATCAGGGCGGCCTCGGGGGTTTCGCCCGGCTCGATCTTGCCGCCGGGGAATTCCCACAGTCCGGCCATGGATTTGCCTTCGGGGCGTTGGGCCAGCAGCACGCGGCCCTCGATGTCGATCAGGGCGACAGCAGAGACTAACACGGTTCTCACGAGCGATAATCCGCGTTGATCTCGATATAGCCGTGGGTCAGATCACAGGTCCAGACGGTGGATTTCCCTTCGCCCAGCCCCAGATCGACCGCAATCACGAGGTCCTGCCCTTTCATATAGGCGGCGGCGTCTTCCTCGCGATAATCCGGGCTGACCCAGCCGTTCTCGGCCACAAGAATATCACCGAAGGAAATGCTGAGCTTGTCGCGATCCGCCGCCGCGCCCGACTTGCCGATGGCCATGACGATACGGCCCCAGTTCGGATCCTCACCGGCAATGGCGGTTTTTACCAGAGGGGAGTTGGCGATGGCCAGACCGTGGATCTTGGCGTCAGCGTCCGAGGCGGCTCCGGTCACGCGGATTTCCACGAATTTGGTGGCGCCTTCCCCGTCACGCACCACTTGTTGCGCCAGATCCAGCATCACGCCTTCCAGCGCCTCGGCAAATGCAGCGTTGGTGGTGGCATCGACGCCCGAGGCCCCGGTGGCGCACAAAAGCAGCGTATCCGAGGTCGAGGTGTCGCTGTCCACAGTGATGCAGTTGAAGGTGCGATCTGTGTGGGCGCTCAGCATTTCCTGCAACGCCGATTGCTCAACCTGTGCGTCGGTGAAGATATAGACCAGCATCGTCGCCATGTCTGGCGCGATCATTCCGGAACCCTTCGCAATCCCTGCAATAGAGACTGTTTTGCCACCGATTTCGACCTGTGCGCTCGCCCCTTTCGGGAACGTGTCCGTCGTCATGATCGCCCGCGCGGCGTTTTCGATGGCATGGCGGCTGAGGCCGGATTTCAACGCCTCAAGCTGCGATATGATGCGATCATGCGGCAGCGGTTCACCGATGACACCGGTGGACGAGGTAAAGACCCGTTCGACCGGGACACCGGTCGATTTGGAAACGGCCTGCGTCACCTCGGCAACCGATGTCTGGCCATAATGCCCGGTAAAGGCGTTGGCGTTGCCCGAGTTCACAAGGATCGCCGCAGGTCCATCGCTGGGGCCGCCTATTTTCTTCTGACAATCCAGAACCGGTGCCGCGCGGGTGGCCGAGCGGGTGAAGACACCCGCCACCGACGTGCCCGGATCAAGAACAGCCAGCATGACATCCGTGCGACCCTTATAGCGCACACCCGCTTCGACGGTGGCAAAACGCACACCGTCAATCGCAGGCAGTTCAGGGAAAGACGCCGGCGCCAGCGGCGAAACCTTCGTGATCGTGGCCACTGGTCTTTACTCCTGAATCAGGTCCAGCTGGCGCATGATCTCAGGGCCTGCGCCTTCCAGCGCAGGGCGTTCGATCTGTGCCTGCTGCGTCAACTCGTCGATCCGCGCCTGAATGGCATCTTGCTGGATCGTTTGGGCCAGCTCATCGCGCACCGCGTCCAGTTCGGGGGCTTCGGTTTTGCGCTTGTCGTTCAGCTTGACCAGATGCCAGCCAAACTGAGTTTGCACCGGTTCCGACACCTGACCTTTTTCCAGCGCGATCACTGCTGCCTCGAACTCAGGCACCATCTGGCCTTTTCCGAACCATCCCAGCGCGCCACCATTCGGGCCGGACGGACCGGTCGAGTTCTCTCGGGCAAGTTCCGCAAAGTCGGCGCCATCATCAAGCTGTGCCTTGAGCGCTTTGGCTTCTTCTTCCGATTCCACCAGAATATGGCTGGCGTCGAATTCGTCTTCACCCGCAAAATCATTGAAACGCGCATCGTAAGCGGCCTGAATGGCTTCCTCTGTGACGAGATCGTTGGTCAGAGCCGCGACCGTCTGAACCGCCTGAAGCGACCGCTTTTCATTGTCGAGTGTCAGCGCGTTTTGCTTGTTCAGGCCATCCTGTTGCTGTCCCAGCAATTGCTGCTGGATCAGCTGTTCCAGAACGAAATCGAACAGCACGTCGTCTTCCGCCTGCTGATATTGCGGTGGCAGAGAAGCGACGGTGGCGATCACGTGACCCAATGTGATCTCATCCCCGTTTACCCGAGCGACAACGGTCGACGCATCCGGCTGGGTTTCGGCGGCCAGCGGCAGGGCCATCACGGCGGCCAGGACCAGCGATGGCAGAAAAGTGAGACCTTTGGGCATTGAATCATCCTATTTTCTTGCCGCGACAGGGCGCGGCGTTGACACTCTGGAACCTGCCGCTTACATCGCTTTGAAGCCTTGGACAGGGCCGCCTTTCACCCCCCGTATCTATGGGTTGCGCGCAAGGTGGGCAAGCCTGTCGCAACCACGAAAAGAACAGATCCTCTGGAGTGAACATGCTGGGACTCGGAACGCTCGCCAAAAAGGTGTTCGGAACACCGAACGACCGCAAGATCAAGGCGACCCGCCCTCTGGTCGAAAAGATCAATGCGCTGGAGCCAGAGTTTGAAAAGCTTTCAGATCAAGGTCTGATCGACAAGACCGAAGACCTGCGCAAGCGCGCACTGGATGGCGAAAGCCTGGACGACCTGCTGCCCGAGGCCTTTGCCAACGTACGCGAAGGCGCCAAGCGCGCACTTGGCCTGCGGGCCTTTGACGTGCAGCTGATGGGCGGCATTTTCCTGCATCAGGGCAACATCTCGGAAATGAAGACGGGCGAAGGCAAGACTCTGGTCGCCACCTTCCCGGCCTATTTGAACGCGCTGACCGGCAAGGGCGTGCATGTCGTCACGGTGAACGAATACCTGGCCAAACGTGACGCGGAATGGATGGGCAAGGTGTTTGCGGCCGTAGGCATGACCACTGGTGTGATCTGGTCCGGCCAGCCCGACGCGGAAAAACTGGCAGCGTATTCCTGTGACATCACGTATGCCACCAACAATGAGCTGGGCTTTGACTATCTGCGCGACAACATGAAGGCGGATCTGGAGCAGGTTTACCAGAAGCATCACAACTTTGCGATTGTGGACGAGGTCGACTCGATCCTGATCGATGAAGCGCGGACGCCGCTGATCATCTCGGGTCCTGCGCAGGACCGGTCGGATCTGTACACCGCCATTGATGCCCTGATCCCGACGCTGAGCGATGATCATTACACCCTGGACGAAAAATCGCGCAATGTGACCTTTACCGATGAAGGCAACGAATTTCTTGAGGCACAGCTGCTTCAGGCCGGCCTGATTCCCGAAGGCCATTCCCTGTATGATCCGGAAAGCACCACCGTCGTGCATCACGTCAACCAGGCGCTGCGTGCACACAAGCTGTTCCAGCGCGACAAGGATTACATCGTGCGCGACGGCAACGTCGTTCTGATCGATGAATTCACCGGCCGCATGATGCCGGGGCGTCGCCTGTCCGAAGGTCTGCATCAGGCGATCGAAGCCAAGGAAAAGGTTCAGATCCAGCCGGAAAACGTCACATTGGCAAGCGTGACATTCCAGAACTATTTCCGCCTGTACGACAAACTGAGCGGCATGACCGGCACCGCGTTGACCGAAGCCGAAGAATTTGCCGAGATCTACGGTCTGGGCGTGGTCGAAGTTCCGACCAACCTGCCGATTGCCCGTATCGACGAAGATGATCAGGTCTATCGTACGGCCGCCGAAAAATACAATGCGATGATCGCCGAGACGAAAAAGGCGCAGGAAAAGGGCCAGCCGGTTCTGCTGGGGACCACGTCGATCGAAAAATCCGAACTGCTCAGCCAGATGCTGACCAAGGAAGGTATCAAGCACAACGTTCTGAACGCCCGCCAGCACGAACAAGAGGCTCAGATCGTTGCTGATGCCGGTCGTCTGGGTGCGGTAACCATCGCCACCAACATGGCCGGTCGCGGCACCGACATTCAGCTTGGCGGCAATGTCGAGATGAAGGTGCTGAAAGCGATTGCCGAGAATCCAGACGCGGATCCGTCCGAGCTGCGGGCCGCCGAAGAAGCACGCCACGCCGAAGAAAAAGAAAAGGTTCTGGCTGCTGGCGGTCTTTACGTCATGGCGTCGGAACGCCACGAAAGCCGCCGGATCGACAACCAGCTGCGCGGTCGTTCCGGCCGTCAGGGCGACCCGGGCCGAACGGTGTTTTATCTGAGCCTCGAGGATGACCTGATGCGCATCTTCGGCTCGGAACGGCTGGACAAGGTATTGACCACGCTGGGCATGAAAGAAGGCGAGGCGATCATTCACCCCTGGGTGAACAAGTCGCTGGAACGCGCGCAGTCCAAGGTCGAAGGACGTAACTTTGACATGCGCAAGAACGTTCTGAAGTTCGACGACGTGATGAACGACCAGCGGAAGGTGATCTTCAGCCAGCGCCGCGAAATCATGTCTGCGAACGACCTGTCCGAGATCGTCTCGGATATGCGCGAACAGGTGATTGACGACCTGATTGACGAATACATGCCGCCGAAATCCTATGCTGATCAGTGGGATACTGAGGGTCTGCACGAGGCGATAAAGGACAAGCTGAACATGGACGTCCCGGTTCAGGACTGGGCCGCCGAAGAAGGCGTGGATGACGAGCAGGTGCGCGAACGTCTGATCAAGGCCGCGGATGAGATGATGGCCCAGAAGGCCGTCGCCTTTGGCCCTGAAAACATGCGCAACATCGAAAAACAGGTTCTGCTTCAGACCATCGACAGCAAATGGCGCGAGCATCTGCTGACCCTGGAACATCTGCGCTCGGTCGTTGGGTTCCGCGGTTATGCCCAGCGCGATCCTCTGAACGAATACAAGACCGAAAGCTTTCAGCTGTTCGAAAGCATGCTGGATTCCCTGCGCGAGACCGTGACACAGCAATTGTCGCGCGTACGCCCGCTGACCGAAGAAGAACAGAAAGAAATGCTGGCGCAGATGGCAGGGCAGCAGGCTCAGGCGCAGGAGGCCGTGGACAAGGCCGCGAAACAGGCCGAAGCCAAGGCCGAGGCTGCGGCCTCGGGTGATGCGCTTCCGGGGTTCGACGAAAGCGATCCATCGACCTGGGGCAACCCGTCGCGAAATGATCCGTGCCCGTGTGGCTCGGGCAAGAAGTTCAAACACTGCCATGGCCGACTGACCTAACGTCACCCGCCGAATCCACAATGTGTTCGTCTCGCGGCCACAAATTGGCCGCGATTCGTGGCGAATGTGCGATTTGCTCCTTCAACTGGGGAGGGTGTCTTGTTTGTAGTTCGAAACTACGTGACCATGTGCGGCACGGTCGCTTGTGCTTTGGGCATAGGCTACCTGATGCAGAACGGACCAACCGCGCAGCCGGCGAACGCGGGGGATAGTGTTGATGTTGCCTCGGCATCTCAGCAATCTTCGGTTCTGTCGGGGTTGGATGCTATCGTACTGACTTCAGCTCCGGCGTCTGACGCAGATTCCGGGGCGGCAGCGCCCGAACCTCGCGCAGTTCCGTCAGCCCCGAAAACGACGGATTGCAACATCAGCGCGCGCGCCGTCGCCGTCCCCGGCGCCATGGCACAGCTGTCGCTGCGGGCACCCTGCCACCGAAACGAACGCGTTGAAATTCATCACAGCGGCCTGACGGTCAGCCAGAACACCGACGATTCCGGTGCCTTGAACATGACCATCCCGGCACTGTCGGAATACGCGATTTTCCTGATTTCATTCGAAGATGAAACGGGTACGGTCGCCACCACTCACGTGACCGACATTGCCGAATATGACCGCGTCGTCCTGCAATGGCAGGGTGTTACCGAGTTGCAGATTCACGCGCTGGAATTCGGGGCAAGCTATGGCAGCAGCGGCCACGTGTGGGATGATTCCTCGGCAAATGGCGCAGGAGAGGTTCTGCGCCTGGGCCAGACGGGTCTGGGTCGTGCCAAGAATATCGAAGTATATTCCTTTCCGACGGGCGCGTCGGATCGGTCCGGCAGCATCGACCTGACGGTCGAAGCCGAAGTGACCGAATCCAACTGCGGGCAAACGCTGAATGTGCAGGCGCTGGAACTTCTGTCCGATACCCGTCTGCGGTCGCGCGACATGTCCCTGACCCTGCCGGATTGTTCGCAGGCCGGTGAGTTTCTGGTGTTGAATAATCTGCTCTCAGACCTGACAATTGCGGCAAAGTAATCCGCAGGCAGGCTCGACTCTCTTATGACTTTCTTTCGTGCGGCTGTGACCGCGCTGTTTACCGTTGCAGGTGCGACCTGTGCAATGGCGCAGGACATCACACTGACGTCTCATGACGGCAAGGTCGAAGTAACAGGCAACCTGCTGGGCTATGACGGCGAATTCTACCGCGTGGATACACAGTTCGGTGAGTTGACCGTTGATGGCTCGGGCGTCACATGCGACGGACCTGCATGCCCCAGCCTGACGGATTTCGTAGCCGAGTTGCGGTTTTCCGGATCGTCTGTCATGGCCGAAACGGTCCTGCCCGCCCTGATCATCGGGTTTGCGCGGCAGGAAGGCTTGACCGCAACGCCTGCCCGCGTGGATGCGGACACCTTCGTCTATGAGCTTTTTCAGTCAGGCCGTGACGCCCCGTTGGCGCGGTTCTACTTTGACGTAGGGACCACGGATCGCGGCTTCGCCAAGTTGATCGGGGATCAGACAGATATCGTGATGGCCCTGCGCGAAGTACGCGAGGCAGAGCGGGATGCAGCCGATGCCGCGGGGCTGGGTGATTTGAAACGGGCCCGGCGATCCAGGGTTGTTGCATTGGACGCCATAGTTCCGGTGGTGGCACCCGATAGTGTGATGCGTCAGATTTCGCTGGCCGATTTGGCGCGCATTCTGTCAGGTGAAGTGAAGAACTGGGTGGACCTGGGCGGGCCGGATGCTCCGATCGCGTTGCATGTGCCGGATCCGGGATCGGGGCTGGCGCAGGCTGTCGAGGATCAGGTATTGAAGACCGCTGGCGTGGAACTGACCGATACCGTAATCCGTCATATTCGAACGAGCGATTTGACCAAGGCCGTGGCCAAGGACCCGTTTTCCATCGGAATCGCCAGCAAAGCGACAGCCGGCGATGCCCGAGCCCTGCCGTTGACCGGAGGGTGTGGGCATCCGCTGGCCGCCACCCGTCAATCGATCAAGACCGAAGATTATCCGCTGAACCTGCCGATGTTCCTGTATCTGCCCGAACGCCGCCTGCCGCGGATCGCACGGAAGTTTCTGGCCTTTAGCCTAAGCCCCGGGGCCCAGATGGCCATTCGTGACGCAGGTTACGTGGATCAATCGCCCGAAACCTTGCCGGTTGGCGTACAGGGCGACCGGCTTGCCAACGCCATCGCCACCGGAGGGCCGGAGGTTGGGCTGGACGAGCTTCTGCGCATGATCGACACCCTGCGCCCGCTGTCGCGCCTGTCCCTGTCGGTTCGGTTCGAGCCCGGATCATCCCGCCCGGATGCGCAGTCACGTTCCAATATTCAGCAACTGGCACATATGCTTGACGCCGGCACATTGAAGGCGCGCAAGCTGGTGTTTGCCGGTTTCAGCGACGGGGATGGTGGGGCCGCCGCCAACGCCCGCATTGCCCTGCGACGTGCACAGACGGTACGAAACGCGGTTCTGGCCGCGGCCGAAACATCGATATCAGACAGTATCGAGGTGGTCGCGGAAGGGTTTGGCGAAGCAATGCCGATGGCCTGTGACGACACCGAATGGGGCCGCAAGGTCAACCGCCGGGTTGAAATCTGGGTGCAGTGAATCTCACAGATACCCTTCGGACCGAAAGCTCAACTCGGTCGATTTTCCAATGATCAGGTGGTCGTGTAGGGTCAGGCCCAAGGCCGAACAGGCATCCTGAATACGGTTGGTCATGTCGATATCCGACTGCGAAGGCGTCGGATCACCCGACGGGTGGTTGTGCACCAGAATCAGGGCCGAGGCATTCAGTTCTAGCGCTCGTTTGGCAACCTCGCGCGGGTAAACCGGCACGTGATCCACGGTGCCTTTGGCCTGTTCCTCATCCGCGATCATTACGTTCTTGCGATCGAGATAGAACACGCGAAACTGTTCGATCTCTCGATGCGCCATGGTGGTGTGGCAATAATCCAGCAGCGCATCCCAGCCCGAGATCACATGCCGCTGCATCACCCGGGCGCGGGCCATCCGATGGGCGCAGGCCTCAAGAATTTTCAGGTCGGTAACCACGGTATCGCCAACGCCCTTGATCTGGCGCAGCCGTTCCTCGGGCGCGGTCAGGACACGATTGAAATCACCAAAAGTGTCCATCAACGCCCGCGCCAGTGGCTTCACATCCTGCCGGGGAATGGATCGGAACAGAACCAGTTCAAGCAGTTCGTAATCCGGCATCGCCGCCGATCCGCCGGTCATGAACCGTTCGCGCAGCCGCTTGCGGTGGTCTTTTATGTAGGAGGGTAGCCGACCAGAGGGCAGCGGCTGCGCCGGGGCTTCGTCCGTATCAAACAGCATCGGGGCTTCGGCAAAGGCGTCCTGTGTCATGAGCGCACCCTGACCCAGAATCGGTTTCTGATTGGTTAACGCACCTCACCCGCCATGCGTGCCGTGGCCCGGCGGACAATCATGTGCAGAAGAATCGAGAATACGCCCAGGGTCAGCATCGCGGCAAACATGAGATCGGTCTTGGCACGTCCATTGGCCAGCAGCATCAGATAACCCAACCCCTGCGACGAGCCGACCCATTCGCCGATCACCGCTCCGATCGGGGCATAGACCGCCGCCAGCCGCATCCCCGACGCCAGCGACGGCAGAGCGGCCGGAATACGGATATGCCACAATACGGCGCGCTTGCTGGCCTGCATCGTTCGGGCCAGATCCAGATACCCCGAAGGGGTGCGCATAAGCCCGTCAAAAAAGGATGAGGTGATCGGGAAATAGATGATCAACACCGCCATGGCGACCTTGGACCACAGCCCATAGCCCAACCACAGCGTCAGCAACGGCGCCAATGCGAATACCGGCAGAGCTTGCGTAAACACGAGCATCGGCTGCACCAGCACCCGCGCCGCCCGCGAATTCGCCAGTTGCAACGCAGTAACGACACCCAGCAGCGTTCCGCATGCCAGACCGATCACCACTTCGATCGCGGTGATCCAGGTATGCTCTGCGATCACCCAGCGGTTCTGCCACCAGGTTTCGGCCACGACGGCGGGTCCGGGCAGGATGAACTTCGGCAACCCGGTCAGGGTCACGATGCCCTGCCAGATCAGCAAGGCAAACAAAGTTGCGGCCAATGCAGAAAAATACTTCATGCCGCGCCCTCGCGGA
This sequence comes from Ruegeria sp. THAF33, assembly GCF_009363615.1. NCBI lineage: Bacteria > Pseudomonadati > Pseudomonadota > Alphaproteobacteria > Rhodobacterales > Roseobacteraceae > Ruegeria > Ruegeria sp. THAF33. The sequence goes on from NZ_CP045384.1 coordinate 3,191,111, forward strand.
GAAGACGCAGCAAGGCACCCTGGGTTTCCAATGTCTCCAGATCATCCACGCGGCGCGGGGCCGGGGCCCGGGGCGGTTCGCACCGCGTCAATCCGTGTTCCGTCATCACCACGATGGATTGCCCCAGACGCGCGGCCTCTGCGGGATCATGGGTCACAAGAAGGACGGTTCGACCGTGCAATGCTTCGGCGGCCAAATCCTGCATGTCAGCGCGTGTGCGGGCATCAAGGGCCGAAAAGGGCTCGTCCAGCAAAACAACGGGGCGATCTTCCATCAGTGTCCGGGCCAGGGCGACACGCTGACGTTGCCCGCCGGACAACTCGTTGGGCTTCTTGTTCATGTGATCCTGCAACCGCATACGTTTGATCAGGCGGTCACGTCGATCAAGATCAACGTTTTCCCCGCGCAGACGCGCACCCAGCGAGACATTCTGCGCGACAGTTGCCCAAGGCAAAAGAAGATCATCCTGCGCCATGTATGCGACACGCTCAGCCACAGGCAAGCCATCACTGGCCGTGATCCGCCCAGCGAAGACAGCCCCGGTCTCGAGCCCCGCAATCAACCTCAGAACCGTGGTTTTTCCCACGCCCGAACCGCCCAGCAGGCATGTCCACGCCCCGGCCCTTAGGGTCAGGGACAACGGCGCAAACAGGGTCGCGCCGTCGATCGTGGCAGTGCCGTTGATGGTCAGTTCGGGCGCAGGTGTCATGGCGTCAAACCCATCTGCCAGAAGTCGACTTCAAGCTCTGTCGCCTTGCGGAAGGTCTTGCACAGTCTATCCCAGCGTGGCGACCCTTGAAAATCAGCCCCAATACGTCTTGTTAGAGCCTGATCCAGCAACTCGCCAACCGCCACACATGCGCCTTGGTAATCCTCGCCGGCATAAGTGTCGATCCAGCCGCGATATGCCTCGGACGTTGCCTCGGCGGATAGGCGCGTACCGATCTCACCATACCCCATGACGCAAGGAACAAGGGCCGCCAGCAGGTCCAGAAGATCTCCGCTGTAGCCTGCTTCCAGGACAAACCGGGTATAGGCCAGATTCTCGTGCCTCTCTGGCGTGGCAAACAACTCTGCCTGCGAGATACCTTCTGCCTCGCAGATACCGATATGCAGTTTCATCTCTTCGCTGATCAAACCGTTCACAGTTCGCGATGCGGCAAGCATTTCTTCATGCGTTTCTGATTTCACCACGGCCAGCGCCCAGGCGCGCGAGAAGTGGATCAGAAACACGTAATCCTGCCGCAGATAGTGCAGAAACGCCTCGCGTGGCAGCGTTCCGTCTTTCATGCCCTCTACGAAGGCGTGGCGGGTATAATCCCGCCACGGCTCCGCCGCAGCATCGCGCATCAGCGCAAAGGCTTTGCCATAATTGCTCATTGCGCGGTCACGTCGATGGTGATGTCACTGACCGGAAGGACGCTGTCGATCATCCCGCTTTCGTTCAGGAAGGTTTCGAACCGGGCATAACGACCGGCATCAAAACCTGCCGGGCGCAGCGCAAAGCGCGGCAGTGTATCGACCCAGGCGCGGGCATTCAGCTCGTCCTGAAGTTCCGGCGAGGTCGCCGCGAAGATTTCCCAGCTTTTTTCCGGGTTGTTGACGATATATTGGGTTGCTTTTTCAGTCGCGGCGAGGAACCGGGCGATCTTGTCCTTGTCCATCGTTTCCGGATTGGCGACATAGATCAGTTCATCATAAGACGGAACGCCCTCTTCTTCGATATAGAAGCAGGTGCCAGGTCGGCCTTCGATATCCATCTGGTTCAGTTCGAAGTTGCGATATGCGCCAATCACCGCATCCACCTGACCGGTCATCAGCGACGGCGAGAGGGAAAAGTTGACATTGATCAGCTCAACATCGCCCAGCGCAACATCATATTTGCCCAGAACGGTGCCAAGGATGGCTTCTTCGACCCCTGCGACCGAAAAGCCGATTTTTTTACCCTTGAGGTCCGCAGGCGACTTGATCGGCCCGTCTTCCAGCACCAGAAGACAGTTCAGTGGCGTCGCAACCAATGTGCCGACGCGCTTCAGCGGCAGGCCCTCGTGAATCTGCAAGTGCAATTGCGGCTGGTAAGACACCGCCAGGTCGGCTTGGCCGGCAGCCACCAAACGGGGCGGGGCGGACGGGTCGGCGGGCGGAACGATCTCGACCTCAAGCCCTTGTTCTGCAAAATAGCCGTTTTCCTGCGCCACGATGATGGGACCATGGTCAGGGTTGATGAACCAGTCCAGCAGGACGGTCATTTTGTCTTCGGCCCATGCCGGCGCGGCGGCCAGAAGGGCGATGGCTGTCATCAGCTTTTTCATGTCTCGCGTTTCCCTTTCCTTCACGAGGTTGAGGCCGCGACGAGGACAATCTCGCCCGGCCAATCTGGTTGAATCTGTTCGGCGGCACGCCATGCCCGCAAACCGGTGGCACAGCACAGAGCCAGCCTTTTTCCCTTGTTAGGGTCTATTTTGCGCAAATTATCCGGTGAAATGCGCGTCGCGTTCGAATGGATGGGAACAGGGGATTCCTGCGAACTGCGCAGCTCGATGATCTGATCCGTGTCCTTCAGCTGGCTTGCGGACAGAAAGCGAAAGCAGCTTTCGGGCTCGGGTGCGTCATCAAAGCGAAACCCGGTGCTGCGAAGGGTTCTTGCGTCATATTGAACCAACTGCCCAAGGGGCGAGGGGTCAAGTCCAAGGATCAAGCTGAGCGCCATCTGCGCCTGCATCGCCCCGATCACGCCAACCACGGGGCCCAGAACCCCCGCAGTGGCGCAGCTGGCACCACTGTCGGGCGCATCTGGAAACACAGCGCGCAGCGATGGGCCCCCGCCGCAGAACCCGCCCACATAACCCGAAAGCCCCAGAACCGAGGCGCTGATCAAAGGTTTGCCCTGCGCCAGACACGTGTCCGACAGGATGTAGCTGGCTGCGTAGCTGTCGGCACAATCCAGAATGATATCGGCTTGCGACACCGAGCCAGGCGCATTTTCACTGGTCAGAGCCTGATTCAGACCGATGACGTCGGTTTCATCATTCAGCGCGCGGCAACGGGCGGCGGCGGTTTCCGCCTTGGAGTGCCCGCAATCGGCCTCGGAGAAAAACGTTTGACGGTGCAGGTTCGACAGATCGACGGTATCCCCGTCCATGACCGTGATCCGCCCCACCCCGGCCCCTGTCAAAAGCGGCAGAACCGGTGCAGCCAGACCGCCCGCACCGACGACCAGAACATGGGCCGCTGACAGGCGTGCCTGCCCCTGTGCCCCGACTTCGGGCAAAAGCGTCTGGCGGGCATATCGGCTCATCGTGTGACCTCGATCCACGCGCGCACCCGTGCTTCGGGGTCGGGGTTCAGTGTGATATCCGTGACCGCCGAGACGATGTCCGCCCCGGCCTTCAGCACACCGGTCGCGCGCTCGACACTCATCCCGCCAATACCGACCAAGGGAATATCACCAACCCGCGCCTTCCATTCCGTTACGCGGGGCAGGCCCTGCTGATGCCATTTCATCTTTTTCAGAATGGTGGGGTAGACCGGGCCCAATGCCACGTAATCGGGATCCATGGCCAGCACACGCTCAAGCTCATCATCGTCATGGGTGGAAACGCCCAGTTTCAGACCCGCTTTTCGGATGGCTTTCAGGTCGGCGTCGTCCAGATCTTCCTGCCCCAGATGGATCCATTCGCAGCCCAGATCGATCGCGTGTTGCCAATAGTCATTGACCACCAGAACCGCCCCATGGTCGCGGCACAATTCGCGTGAGACGGCAATCTGGTCGCGCACCGCATCGTCTGGCTGATCCTTGATGCGCAGCTGCACCAGTTTGACACCCAGCGGCAACATCCGCCGCAGCCAGTCCGAGTGATCAAAGATCGGATAGAAACGGTCCAGCGTCATGACAGGAAGGCCTTTCCAACAACAGGGGTAGAGGGTTCCGCCATATCGCGCGGCTCGATCGGGTCGGCCTGATGGGCCAATTGCCCGGCAAGGGTTGCCTGCGCCATTGCCTTGGCCATCAGAACCGGATCTCCGGCACGGGCCACAGCGGTGTTGAGCAGAACCGCGTCAAAGCCCAGCTCCATCGCGCGGGCCGCGTGGCTGGGCAAGCCGATACCGGCATCCACCACCAGGGGAATGTCAGGAAATTCGGCCCGCATCGCACGCAGAGCGTATTCGTTGTTCAGCCCGCGTCCTGACCCGATCGGTGCGCCCCAGGGCATCAACACCTCGCATCCCGCTTCCAACAGGCGTTCGCCCACGATCAGGTCATCGGTGGTGTAGGGAAACACCTCGAACCCGTCCTCGGTCAGAATGCGGGCGGCTTCGACCAGTTGGAAGACATCCGGTTGCAGACTGTCCGTATGTCCGATGAGTTCCAGCTTGATCCATCGGGTCTCGAACACTTCGCGTGCCATATGGGCGGTCGTCACGGCCTCTTTCACCGTATGGCAACCGGCCGTATTGGGCAGGATCAGAACTCCCAGGTCGCGGATCATGTTCCAAAAGGTCTGGCCCGCACCCGCTTCGCGCCGCAAGGATACAGTGGCAACGCCTGCACCGCTTTCGCGAAACGCCTGTTCCAGAATGGCCGGGCTTGGATATTGCGCCGTGCCCAGCATCAGCGGGTTGGGCAGTTCAGTGCCGTAAAACGTCTTCATCTTCAGCCCCCCTGCATCGGTGCGACGACCTCAACCCGGTCGCCTTCGGCCAGCTTATGAGCGACGCGCAGGCTTGAGGGCACGAAATCTTCGTTCACGGCGGTGGCCACACGGCCCGAGAAACCGCATTCATCCAACAATTCCGACAGGGTTTCGGCGCGCACCTCGCGCGTCTCGCCGTTAAGCACGATCTTCATCGACCATCTCCGAATGTGTGTTGTTCAGCGCCAAATCTGCAACACCCCGCGCCAGCGCCGGTGCCAGCAGATATCCGTGGCGATAAAGCCCGTTGGCATAGATCGTCCGGCCCAAACGCCGGATGCGCGGTAAGTTGTCGGGAAAGGCGGGGCGCAGATCGACGCCTATCTCCAACACTTCGGCTTCGCCAAAAGCCGGGTTCACGGCATAGGCCGCGCTGAGCAATTCCAGCATCGAACGGGCGGTAATGCGGCTGCTGTCCTCGGATTCGATCATGGTCGCACCCAACATGTAGACGCCGCCTCCGCGCGGAACGATATAAAGCGGCATCCGCGGGTGCAGCAAACGAACCGGGCGCGTCAGTTCCACGTCAGGGCATCGTATGACAAGCATCTCACCCTTCACGCCGCGCAGATCATGTAGGTATTCGCGGGCGAGAAGGCCACGGCAGTCAATTGCATTCTCCAACTGGGCGGGCGCCAGCTTCCGGTGGAACGCGACGCCCTGGCTTTGCAATTGACGATACAGATCTTGCAGCGCCTGGCGTGGATCGACATGGGCTTCGCGTTCGAAGAACAGGCCTTGACCAAACCCCGCCAGATCAGGCTCTAAGTCGGATATTTCTGCCCGTTCGACCTTGGTGAACTCTTTTGTTCGGCGCGCAAATCGGCGCAGGTCCGGCACATCACGGGCACTTGCGACAACAAGCGTTCCCCGACGGGTCACGTTGGTGCGTTGGGCCCACCATTCAATCGCTGACTGCCCAAGGCGCAGCACCGGTTCTTCCGCGTTTTCATATTCGCACCAAGGTGCCAGCATTCCCCCGGCCCACCATGAACACCCATGCGGACCCGGTGGCCCGCCGGGGTCGAATATCTGCACTTTTGCACCGCGCGACACCAGTTCGCTGGCAACGGCAAGACCGGCAACCCCTGCCCCTATGACAGACCAAAGCGTCACGAGGGCCAAATCCGGTGGAAATGATGCACCGGGCCGTGCCCAGCGCCGACATTCAACTCATCCGCGCGCGCGATGGCCCCTTGCAGATAGTCATGCGCCTGCGCAACCGCGTCCCTCAGGGTCAGCCCCGTGGCCAAACCGGCGGTGATGGATGACGACAGGGTGCATCCTGTTCCATGGGTGTTTTTCGTATCCTGACGCGGGGCCTGAAACTCGGCCATGACACCCGACCGATCGATCAGCAAATCGTGGCAGATTTCACCTGACCCGTGTCCGCCTTTCATCACGACTGCACCCGCACCCAAGGCGCACAATGCCCGGCCCTGTTCAGCCATCTGCTCACGCGTTTCTGCCGCTGGCATGTTCAGCAGGCACGCCGCCTCAGGCAGATTCGGCGTAAGAACCGTCGCCGTGGGCAACAACACATCGCGCAGCGTCCGGACCGCCTCTTGCGCCAACAAAGCGTCGCCGGATTTGGCGATCATGACCGGATCAAGAACCACGGGACCCTCGAAAGCCGCCAGCCCCCTGGCGACCGTATGAATGATCTCAGGTGTGCCAAGCATGCCGATTTTGACGGCCCTGACGTCAAGATCGTTCAGAACCGCGTCGATTTGAGCGGAAATCACATCCAGCGGAATCCCATGCACCGCGGTGACGGCTTGCGTGTTCTGCGCGGTAACGGCGGTGATGACACTTGCGCCAAAAACACCCAGCGCCGACATTGCCTTCAGGTCAGCCTGAATGCCCGCGCCGCCGCCACTGTCGGATCCTGCTATGGTCAGGGCAATTGCCGCCATGTCGTTGCTCCATCTTCTATGGGCAACGGAGTAGAGAAAACGTCTGTGTTCAAGAGACCGTTCCCTACGCCGGAATTGCCCGGATCAGGTTCGATGGGTTAACGCGGTTGCGTCTCTCAGCCCTGTCAAAGGGCACCCCAACGGTTGAAGCGGACAATCTCAGGGTCGAGGGACGGAATCAAGACTCAATTTTCCAGATATATTGCCACTTTCAGCTTTCTGCTAAGGCCAAAACAGCATGAAAATGACAGAGGCATGCGAGGCTCTGCCTCGCGCTCCGGGATAATTTGGGCCAGATGAAGAACGGGTCCCATGCTTCATCTGGCTGCAAATATCCCGGGGGAGTCGCCCGAAGGGCGGCGGGGGCAGAGCCCCCGTTCCTGGTCATTCAGCCTTTCATACCGTCCCAGAAAGACTTGACGGACGAGAAAAAGCTTTTTGATTCCGGGTGGTTGTCTTCACCCAGATCATCAAACTCGCGCAGCAGTTCTTTCTGGCGGCTGGTCAGGTTGACCGGGGTTTCCACGGCCAGTTCAATGAACATGTCACCCACACCACCGCCGCGCAACGCAGGCATGCCTTTTCCGCGCAGGCGCATTTGCCGACCCGACTGACTTCCGGCCGGAATCTGAACGCGGCCGCGACCGCCATCGATGGTCGGAACCTCGATCGATCCGCCCAGCGCCGCCTTGGCCATGCTGACCGGCACGCGGCAGTAGAGGTTCACGCTGTCGCGTTCGAACAGTTTGTGCTCGGCCACTTCGACGAAAATATACAGATCGCCCGGAGGGCCGCCGCGCATTCCCGCCTCACCTTCGCCTGCCAGACGAATTCGCGTACCGGTTTCGACACCGGCAGGAATGTTCACCGACAAAGCGCGGTCCTTTTCGACCCTGCCGGCCCCCTGACAGGATTTACAGGGGTTCTTGATGATCTGACCCAATCCCGAACAGGTGGGGCAAGTCCGTTCCACCGTAAAGAAGCCCTGTTGTGCCCGCACTTTCCCCATGCCCGAACAGGTGGGGCAGGATGTGGGTTCAACGCCACCTTCAGCCCCGGTACCTTCGCAGGACGAACACGCCACGGCCGTTGGCACATTGATGGTTTTTTGTAGACCCGAGTAGGCTTCTTCCAGCGTCACACGCAGGTTGTAGCGCAGGTCCGAGCCGCGCGCGGCGCGACGCCCGCCGCCGCCCCTTTGACCACCCATGAAATCACCGAACAGGTCGTCGAATACATCCGAAAATGCGCTGGAAAAGTCGCCTTGACCGCCAAAACCGCCGCCGGGGCGGCCACCGCCCCCCATACCGTTTTCAAATGCGGCATGGCCAAAGCGATCATAAGCTGCCTTCTTTTCGGCATCACGCAGAACGTCGTAAGCCTCGTTGGCTTCCTTGAACTGCGCCTCGGCATCCGGGTTGTCCTTGTTGCGGTCAGGGTGCAGCTCTTTGGCTTTCCTGCGAAAACCCTTCTTGATCTCATCCGCCGAAGCGCCCTTGGACACGCCGAGCACTTCGTAATAGTCGCGCTTTGACATTTGTTATTCCTTCGTGCCGCCGGACGCGGTGCTTTCATTGAGCCTGTACACGCCGTTGGTGTTGTTTGCAAAACTGGCCACGTAACCTGCCTTATTCAAGACCTCGTCAAGCCCGTCATCCGAATGCTTGATTTCTATCAGCAGCACTTCGGGCCAAATCTCCCGCGGTGCGTCTTCGAAAAAAGCGCGCAATACGCGGGTTTCCTGACCTTCGATATCCATTTTCATTGCATCAACCTTGGTCAGCCCGGCATCGCGTATAGCGTCCAACAACGGAATCGCCTGAACGCACAGATCGCCCGACTCGGCAACTTTGGCATGACCCCGATCGCCAAGGTTCGCGGATTCGAACCACACCTCACCCGGTTTGTCAGACAAGGCCTTGTCGCAATGGATGACTTCACTGGCTTGATTGGCAGCCAGATTGGTACCAAGGCGAGCCTTGTTGACCGGATCCGGTTCAACAGCCAGGGCTTTCAGGTTGCGCCCCAACTTCTGCGCAACTGATCTGACCCACAGGGTGTACAGCCCGACATTTGCACCGGCGTCGACAAAGACATAATCGCCAGAGCCCTGCGAAATATGGTTGGCCAGCGATTGACGCTCATCCAGATCAAAGAACTGCGAGCCGGTTATGACGCGACGTTCGGCCCAGTTGTCAGATGGGTGCAATCGGCATTTCTGTCCGCCAAACACCTCAACATCGTAAGGCTCTCGCTGAGAGGCCATTACTATCCTGCGAATTCCGGACGACATCCATTGACGCGGCATGCCCTCAGACCACCGGCGCAATATTTCCATCCGATGTGAGAGAGCGTAGGTGCCAAAAGAAGGTTTCGGAGACGCGTGCTGCATGGTGAAGACCGTTCCGGCAGGCCCGAACCAGGCCTGCCGGAACCGAGTAACGCGTTAGGCGCGCTTGTCGTCGTCGAGGTCTTCGAACTCGGCGTCGACGATGTCATCGTCGCCTGGTGCAGCGTCTGCGGCAGCAGGTTCCTCTTCGCCTTCTTCGGCTTGCGCCTTATAGATGGCTTCGCCCAACTTCATCGCGGCTTCGGTGACGTTCTGGATGCCCGACTTGATTTTGTCGGCATTTTCGGTTTCCAGCTCGTCCTTCAGCGCGGCGATCGCCAGCTCGATGGCTTCGATCGTGGTCGGGTCGACTTTGTCGGAATGCTCTTCCATCGACTTTTCGGTCGAATGGATGAGGCTTTCCGCCTGGTTCTTCGCCTCGATCAGCTCGCGGCGTTCCTTGTCGGCTTCCGCGTTCTCTTCGGCGTCCTTGACCATCTTTTCGATATCCTCGTCCGATAGTCCGCCCGAGGCCTGGATGGTGATCTTCTGTTCTTTGCCAGTGCCTTTGTCTTTGGCCGAAACCGAGACGATGCCGTTGGCGTCGATGTCAAAAGTCACCTCGATCTGAGGCATACCGCGCGGTGCCGGCGGGATGTCTTCAAGGTTGAACTGACCCAGGATCTTGTTGTCCGCAGCCATTTCACGTTCACCCTGGAACACGCGGATGGTCACGGCGTTCTGGTTGTCCTCGGCGGTCGAGAAGACCTGAGACTTCTTGGTCGGGATCGTGGTGTTGCGGTCGATCAGGCGGGTGAACACGCCACCCAGCGTTTCGATGCCCAGCGACAGCGGAGTCACGTCCAGCAGAACCACGTCTTTGACGTCGCCCTGAAGAACACCGGCCTGAATGGCGGCGCCCATGGCAACCACTTCGTCCGGGTTCACGCCCTTGTGCGGCTCTTTGCCGAAGAATTTGGTGACCTCTTCGATCACTTTCGGCATCCGGGTCATACCACCGACCAGAACAACTTCGTCCACGTCAGCAGCCGACAGACCCGCGTCTTTCAGAGCGGCCTGGCAGGGCTTCAGCGACTTCTTGATCAGGTCCGACACCAGCGATTCCAGCTTGGCACGGGTCAGCTTCATGACCATGTGCAGCGGCTGACCGTTGGCGCCCATCGAGATGAACGGTTGGTTGATCTCGGTTTGCGAGGTCGAGGACAGTTCGATCTTGGCTTTTTCCGCGGCTTCTTTCAGACGCTGCAAGGCCATCTTGTCTTGCGACAGGTCGACACCGTGTTCCTTTTTGAACTCATCCGCCAGGTAGTTGACGATGCGCATGTCAAAGTCTTCACCACCCAGGAAGGTGTCACCATTGGTCGATTTGACCTCGAACAGGCCATCGTCGATTTCCAGGATTGTCACGTCGAAAGTACCACCACCAAGGTCATAGACCGCGATGGTTTGGGTTTCTTCCTTGTCCAGACCATAGGCCAGCGCAGCAGCTGTCGGTTCGTTGATGATCCGCAGAACTTCCAGACCGGCGATTTTACCGGCATCTTTGGTGGCCTGACGCTGGGCGTCGTTGAAATATGCCGGAACGGTGATGACCGCCTGGGTGACATCTTCGCCCAGATAGCTCTCGGCGGTTTCCTTCATCTTGCCCAGAATGAAAGCGGAAATCTGGCTGGGGGAGTATTTTTCACCGCGAGCTTCAACCCACGCGTCACCATTGCCGCCATTCACTATGGAATACGGCACCATTTTCTTGTCTTTTTCTACTTCGGCATCATCCACGCGACGACCGATCAGACGTTTGACGCCAAAAATCGTGTTGTCGGGGTTGGTGACCGCCTGACGTTTTGCAGGCTGACCGACCAGTCGCTCATCTTCGGTGAAGGCGACGATCGAAGGCGTGGTCCGCGCCCCTTCAGCGTTTTCGATGACCTTCGGCTGCGAGCCTTCCATGATGGCTACGCAGGAGTTCGTGGTTCCGAGGTCAATCCCGATTACTTTTCCCATTTTTGCAATCCCTTTCTCTTCAAGGCGATGTCCCGAGGGTCGGACCCTTTATGGCATCCCACTCCCGATCTGATGTGCGCGACAGCACTACCATCGCGCGTCCCGGCGTATATAAGGGCGAGGCAAGAGGCCTGCAAGCACCGTAGAGTGCAGGTTTTCGGGAATTTGAGGTCTTTTTTGGCAAGAAATTGGAAAGGTTTGGGGTTTCCGGAATGACGCGGGTGGTCTTGCGAGGGTTCGAAATCAGAAAAGGCTATATTGACCCTGCTGCCCAGGCACGGCTGATCGCGGCCCTTCGACCGATTCTGAAAGCGGCACCCTTGTTTCGACCCGTCACGCCTTCGGGCAAAGAGATGTCGGTAAGAATGACCTCGGCCGGGGATCTGGGATGGGTGACCGACAAGGCAGGCTATCGCTATCAGGATAAGCACCCGAAAGGCGGGGTCTGGCCTGAAATCCCCCCGGTCATTCTTGATATCTGGCACGATCTGGTCAGCACCGAGCGCGCGCCGGATTGCTGTTTGATCAACTACTACGGGGAAGGCGCCAAGATGGGCCTGCATCAGGACAAGGACGAGGCAGATTTTTCCTGGCCCGTTCTGTCGGTTTCCCTGGGCGATGACGCCTTGTTCCGAATTGGCAACACGACCCGTGGCGGCAAGACCGAGTCGATCTGGCTTAGCTCGGGCGACGTGGTGATCATGGGCGGTCCGGCACGATTGGCCTATCACGGAATCGACCGGATCAGATACGGATCATCCCGGCTGTTGCCAAAAGGTGGACGGATCAACTTGACGCTGCGGGTCGCATGTTAGCGGCGCGCGTTCCAGCTTTGCGAAACATGCTGGCGCGTGAAAAACTCAGCCATCAAACCGATCATCAACAAAGCTATCCCGACCCATAGCGCGTATTCCCAACTTGTGTTTCGCGGAAAGTAGTTTCGGAAGATGAAGCCCCGGCACTGGTCGATAATATGAAACAGCGGGTTCCAGGCGAACATCATCAGCAATCCGCCGCCCAGTGTGTTTGCAACGAACATCTTTCCCGAAAACACCATGTTCAGGCGACGGTAGATATTGGTGAGCATTCCCACAGTCGTCGGAAACCATGGTTTCATCGCCATGAACACTAAACCCACCGCGCATCCGGTAAACCAGGCCATTATCAGCATCGCGAAAGCACCCCCGGGATCCTGCACCTCGATCGGGGCGACCGCGACGCTGTAGATGAACAGGATCACGAACATGGCCAGCAGTTGCTTGTAAAGAATACCGAGCGCCGCAGACAGGATCGTCACCATCACATTCATCGGCGAATGGAGCATCATCGGATTGTTCGCGGACCCAACCCCTGAAATCGCGCCTATCGACTGAATGTGCAGCATGAAGGGGAACACGCCGGACAGAACATACAGCAGAAACTCGCCCCTGATCTTCGGTATTCCACCCCGGCCCATCAGTGACATGAGCAGGTAGAAAGTGGTTCCCATCACCACAAGCTGCAAAACATTTATCAGGATGGCGACTATTGCATTGGGATGTTGCGAGCGCACCTTTCGCACGGTGGCATGGAATACCAGCTCAGCCGTCGTGAAAGCGCCGCCCAGCAGCGTTTGGTTGCGCTTGAAATAGAACATTCAAAGGGTCTTTTCTGCTTCGTCGCCTCTAAACTGGCATGAATATCTTGCCGTTCCGTAACCGCCGCATCATAAGTCGATCGCGATTTTGGATCAACAAACCACAGGAACGGAGCTTTTTTGTGACCTACGACGCGCTTATTCCCGTCATCCGGCGACTGGCTCTGGAGGCAGGCGACAAGATCATGGAAATCTACGAGGCGGATGATTTCGATGTCAAAGTCAAATCCGACGCCAGCCCTGTGACCGAGGCAGACGAAGCCGCTGACGCATTGATTTCGGCAGGCTTGCGTGCGGCATTTCCGGATACTCTTCTGGTCACCGAAGAACAGGCCGCTTCGCATTCTGAAAAAGGCGACACTTTCCTTATTGTTGATCCGCTGGACGGCACCAAGGAATTCATCAACCGTCGCGGCGACTTTACCGTCAACATCGCGCTTGTCGAAAACGGAGTGCCAACCCGGGGAGTGGTCTATGCCCCGGCGCGGGGTCGTATGTTCTTCACGCTGGCTGATGGCCGCGCGGTCGAGGAAACAGGCGCTTTCGACAAAAACGAGACCGGTCCTTTGGCACCCATATCAGTCTCTGAACCGGATAATTCCGGGCTTTTGGTCGTGGCGTCGAAGTCCCACAGGGATCAGGCCACCGAGGACTACATCAACAAATATCATGTGAAGGACAGCAAAAGCGCGGGTTCGTCGCTCAAGTTCTGTCTGGTTGCCACGGGCGAGGCGGATATCTATCCGCGCGTCGGGCGCACGATGGAATGGGATACGGCGGCAGGCCATGCGGTACTGGCCGGGGCCGGTGGCCGGGTTGTACGTTTTGACGACCATACTCCGTTGCTTTATGGCAAGGATGGCTATGCAAATCCGTTCTTTATTGCTTACGCTCCGGGTGTTGAGTTGAAGGAAGCCTGATGTCTGTTCTGATTGCCATTCCCGCCCGTTACGCTTCGACCCGCTATCCCGGCAAGCCGCTGGTTCCCCTGACCGGCGCAAAAGGCGCGTCCATGACACTGATCGAACGGTCCTGGCGTGCAGCCAGGTCAGTCTCGGGTGTCGATCGCGTTGTTGTTGCGACGGATGATGAGCGCATTCGCGACGTGTCCGAGGGCTTTGGGGCCGAGGTCGTGATGACCTCGGAAACCTGTCAGAACGGCACCGAACGATGCGCCGAAGCGCATGAGGTTCTGGGTGGCGGGTATGACATCATCGTCAACCTGCAAGGCGACGCTCCGCTGACCCCGCATTGGTTTGTCGAAGATCTGGTTTCCGGCCTGCGCGCCGCCCCGGATGCCGGTGTTGCGACCCCTGTCCTGCGCTGTGACGGCAGTGCGCTGAACAGTCTGCTGAACGACCGCAAGCATGGCCGTGTCGGTGGCACGACGGCAGTGTTCGGACGCGATCACAGTGCGATGTACTTCTCGAAAGAGGTCGTCCCCTTCACGTCGCAGACATACGCCGGCGATGAAGCGACACCCGTGTTTCACCATGTCGGCGTTTACGCCTATCGGCCCGACGCCCTTGCGGCGTATCCGGGCTGGCCGGCCGGGCCTCTGGAACAGCTGGAAGGCCTGGAACAGCTCAGGTTCATGGAAAACGGGCGCAAGGTTCTGTGCGTCGAGGTCGAGGCAAGGGGCCGTCAGTTCTGGGAGCTGAACAACCCGCAGGACGTGCCCAAGATTGAAGAGATGATGGCAGCCATGGGGCTGGAGTGACGTCTTTTCCCCATGACTCTGACGGCGCCTTTGGCGAAACTGTTCCTCAACCAGCCCCGATGGATATGCCATGAAGACAATTCTTGTCACCGGTGGTGCCGGGTATATCGGCTCACATGCCTGCAAGGCGCTTGCGCAGGCAGGTTACCTTCCTGTGACCTACGACAACCTGATCACGGGTTGGCAGGATGCGGTGCAATTTGGCCCTTTTGAACAGGGCGACCTTTTGGATCGGGACCGCCTGGATGAGGTGTTCGCGAAACACAAACCAGATGCAGTGATGCATTTCGCGGCGCTCAGCCAGGTTGGCGATGCTATGCGTCAGCCCGGCGTGTATTGGTCGAACAATGTCACGGGTTCACTGAATCTGATTGAAGCAGCCGTTGCGGCCGGCTGTCTGGATTTCGTCTTTTCGTCCACATGTGCCACATATGGCGAGCACGACAATGTGGTTCTTGATGAATCCACGGCGCAGTATCCCCTGAACGCCTACGGGGCATCAAAACGCGCGATCGAAGATATCCTCAAGGATTTCGAGGCGGCTCATGGGCTGCGCCATGTCATTTTCCGGTATTTCAACGTTGCAGGTGCAGACCCCGAAGGCGAAGTGGGCGAGTTTCACCGCCCCGAAACCCATCTGATCCCGCTGATGTTGGACGCGATTGACGGCAAGCGGGACGGTCTGACCGTCTTTGGCACGGATTATGATACGCCCGACGGCACCTGTATCCGCGATTATGTACATGTTTGCGATCTGGTAGATGCGCATATTCTGGGGCTGGGCTGGCTGGAACAGGGCAAAGGCAGCCGTGTCTTCAATCTAGGCACCGGGTCCGGGTTTTCCGTTCTTGAGGTGATCGAGCAATCCAGGTCCGTCACCAACCGTCCCGTTCCGTATACAGTGGGCCCTCGTCGGGCAGGAGATTGCACCAAGCTGGTATCTGGTTCTGTGCGGGCTGAAAATGAACTGGGCTGGAAGCCCAAAAGATCCACGTTAGAGACGATGATCGCAGATGCCTGGCGCTGGCACCAGAACGGCCACTACGAAAAATGAGGACCCGGTGACATCCAGCACTGCTTTGACACTTCCCCGGATCGGATGGGCACGGAAGTACAGGTTGCGCTGGAAACGTCGGCGGCTGCTCTGGAGGTCGCTGCGAAGTCGACATCAGTTGACCTGCCAGAAGGATCGGACACCCCAAATCCAGCGGGGTGACATATTGGCCTTTGTCACCTTGCGCAATGAAATCATCCGCCTGCCCTGGTTCTTTCGTCACTATCGCGCCTTGGGCGTCGATCATTTTCTGATCGTCGACAACGGCAGCGACGATGGATCATCCGAGTATCTGCAAGATCAACCGGATGTCTCGGTGTGGAGAACCCATTCCAGCTATCGTGGATCGCGGTTTGGACTGGACTGGTTGACCTGGTTGCAGATGCGCTATGGCCACCGCCACTGGTGTCTGATGGTGGATGCGGATGAACTGCTGGTCTATGCCCACTGCGACACCCGGTCCCTGCATGACCTGACAACCTGGCTGGACCGGCACGGGAAGATCGGGTTCGGGACGCTGATGCTGGACCTCTATCCCAAGGGCCCCTTGGGTGATGCGGCTTATGACCCGGACACCGACCCCACAAATCTGCTGTGCTGGTTCGATGCAGGACCGTATCGCGCGCAGCGGCAAAGCCCGATGGGCAATCTGTGGGTGCAGGGTGGCGCGCGGGAACGGATGTTCTTTACGCAAACGCGGCAAAGATCGCCCACACTGAACAAGATCCCGCTGATGCGCTGGTCGCGGCGCTATGCCTACGTGAACTCATGCCATTCCGCACTGCCGCGCCGTCTGAACGAAACCTATGATGGACCGGGCGGCGATACCCCGTCGGGCGTGTTGCTGCACACGAAGTTCCTGCCGGACGTTATCGAGAAATCCAACACCGAAAAGCAGCGACGCCAACATTTTCATGATCCGGACCAATTCGGGCCATACTACGATGGGATAATCAACCAGCCGGACATGTGGACCCCACAGTCGGTGCGCTACACCGGGTGGAGCCAGCTTGAACAGTTGGGTCTGATGAACGGCGGAGGCTGGGATTGAAAACGAAAACAAGGGCATCAACCGCACGTTTACAGTTTGCGGGTTTTAAAGACGTTGCTTCAGAAGATGCAAAGATGGCATAAACCGGTAATGCCATGTCGTGCCAACGGTCACGGCTGGTTCGGGGAAAGCTCGCGTTTTAAAAAGGTTGGGCAGTCACGTGAGCCTGTTTGAATCCTACAAAATGAGATTGCGGCGCAAGCGCCGTATTCTGCGCTGCCTCAGACGACGCCGCGAGCTCAAGCCAGTCAGCAACAACACACAGGCTATACGGCGTGATGATATCCTGCTGATGAGCGTTGTGCGGAACGAGAAAATTCGCCTGCCCTTCTTTCTTGAATATTATCGCAAACTGGGCATCAACCATTTTCTGTTTGTCGACAACAACAGCGATGATGGCAGTTTTGAATTTTTGAAAGAACAGGCTGACGTTTCGGTCTGGCGGACGACGACCAGCTACAAACGGGCAAGCTATGGCCTGGACTGGTCGAACTATCTGTTGCGCAAATACGCGCACGATCACTGGGTGCTGAGCGTCGATCCGGACGAATTCTTCATCTATCCGTTCTGCGACACCCGTCCAATCCGAGCCTTGACGGATTGGCTGGATGGCAGTGCCGTGCGCAGTTTTGGCACGATGCTGATCGACATGTACCCCGAAGGTCCGGTGGACGCCGACCCCTATGCCGAAGGTCAGAACCCGTTCGAAATCGCGCGCTGGTTCGATCCCGGGAATTACATGATCACCAAGAACCCCGAGTACAAGAACCTTTGGATTCAAGGGGGCCCACGGGCGCGCGTGTTCTTTCAGGACAACCCCTCCAAAGCACCGGCGCTGAACAAGATTCCGCTGGTAAAATGGAACCGGCGCTATGTTTATGTCAGCTCGACCCATTCGCTTTTGCCACGCGGGCTCAACCAGGTTTACGACGAATGGGGCGGCGAAAAAGCCAGCGGGTCACTGCTTCATGCCAAGTTGATCAATACTCTTGGGGAAAAAGCCCGCGAGGAATTGCTGCGTGGCCAGCATTACCGGGGCTCGGGCGAATACAAGGCCTATGCCACTCAGCTTGAGGACAAGCCTGTTTTCTGGTGCGAGTGGTCCGAGGCCTATATCAACTGGCGACAGCTTGAGATCCTGGGCCTCATGTCGAAAGGAAACTGGGCATGAGCGGTCTAGGTATTGTCATGTTGGTTCATACCTCACTGGACCGCGCCGAGCAGGTCGCGCGACACTGGACAGCAGCGGGATGCCCGGTGGTCATCCATGTGGATCGCAAGGTGCCAGACACTGTTTATTCCCGGTTTGTTGCGTCCTGTTCGAACAATCCATTGATCGTGTTTTCTGACCGACATCGGTGCGATTGGGGTGGCTGGGGTATCGTTGCCGCCTCGCAAAGCGCGTCCGAGTTGATGCTGGAGCGTTTCCCCGAAGTTCGGCATGTATTTCTTGCCTCGGGGGCCTGCCTGCCATTGCGACCGGTTCAGGAACTGATCGATTACCTGTCTGACCGGCCGCGTGTCGATTTCATCGAAAGCGCGACGACATCCGATGTCAGCTGGACCATCGGCGGGCTGGATCATGAACGGTTCACCTTGCGGTTTCCGTTTTCGTGGCGCAAGCATCGCAAACTATTCGACACATATGTAAAACTTCAGCGTCTGATAGGGTTTCGCAGGAAAATCCCCGACGGCCTGGTTCCGCATATGGGAAGCCAGTGGTGGTGCCTGACCCGCCAAACGCTGTCGGCAATCCTTCAAGACCCCAGGCGCAAGCTGTATGACAAGTATTTCCGTCATGTCTGGATTCCGGATGAAAGCTATTTCCAGACGCTTGCGCGGTTGTATTCCACGCATATTGAAAGCAGGTCCCTGACCCTATCCAAATTCGATTACCAGGGCCGCCCGCACATCTTTTATGACGATCATCTGCAATTGCTGCGTCGATCGGATTGTTTTGTCGCCCGAAAAATCTGGCCCCGCGCAGAGCGATTGTACCAGGCATTCCTGACAGATCAGGCCGGGGCGATGAAACCGGCGGAACCCAATCCGGGCAAGATCGATCGCGTATTTTCCAAAGCGGTGGAACGGCGAACTCGTGGGCGCGACGGGCTGTATATGCAAAGCCGGTTTCCCCGCCATGGCAGTGAAAACGGTCTGACATCGTCACAATATTCCGTATTCCAAGGCTTTTCGGAATTGTTCGAGGATTTCGAACCTTGGTTGGCCGCAACCACCGGAGCCAGAGTCCACGGGCATCTATTCGGGCCGGAACGCGCCGAGTTTTCGCAAGGAGAAGCCATAACAAATGGCGCCCTCAGCGACAGTGCGGCGCTGCGGGACTATAACCCGACCGCCTTTTTGTCGAACCTGATCTGGAATACGCGGGGCGAGCGCCAGTGTTTCCAGTTCAGCCCGCGGGACACTCAGGAAATCAACTGGTTTTTGGCGCGGGACAAGAACGCTCAGATTTCGGTCATCACCGGCGCTTGGGCGATCCCATTGTTCCGATCCAATATGAACTTCTCGGAAATCCGGAGTGAAGCGGCGCGCCTGCAACAGATTGAAACCAAGCAGCTGGAGGTGCTGACATCGGTCTGGACCAAGGCGCGGATGCGCAGTTGGACGCTGGCCGACTTCATTGAATCTCCGATGGATGCCTTGCAGGGTATTCTAGAAGAAATCGGCATGCAGCAGACCAGCCATCTGACCGAAGTGCCAACCATGGTCGATCTGTCCGGATTCGGGAAGTTCCTGCAAAACCTCAAGAATCAGGGAATGCACCCATATCTGATGGGTGATTTCCCGGCGGACGATGTGTTCGGTCGCCAGGAAAAGCCATATCGAAAACCGTATCTGGTGCAGTGATTGCCCATGTCAGCCCAATTTGACTACTTCGTGATTCTGGCCGCCATGCGCACAGGTTCGAACCTGCTTGAGGCCAACCTGAACGCGCTGGACGGGGTCACCTGTCACGGAGAGGCGTTCAATCCGCATTTTGCGGGCAGCCTGAAATCCGATCATCTGCTTGGCCTTTCGCTGGAAGACCGGGATGCGGACCCCATGCGAATGCTCAAGGCCATCAAATCAGCACCGGGTGACATCAATGGCTTCCGATATTTCGAAGACCATGACCCACGTATCCTGAAACCTATGCTGAACGACCCGCGCTGTGCCAAGATCATTCTGACCCGCAACCCATTGGACAGTTACCTGTCGCTGAAAATAGCACAGAAAACGCAGCAGTGGCTGCTGAAGAATGTGAAACGCCGTGTCGACGCGCAGGTTGACTTCGACGCCGACGAGTTTTCGGATTACCTGAACCAGCTGCAAGACCATCGGCTTATGGTGCAACGGCACCTGCAAAAGACAGGCCAAACCGGGTTCTTCATTCACTATGACGACCTGACCGAGCTGGAGGTCATAAACGGGCTGGCTGTATGGCTGGGGGTTGAGGGTCGGCTGACCCGACTGGATGATACCCTGAAACCGCAAAACCCGGCGCCGGCATTGTCGAAGGTCACCAATCCTGATGAAATGAAACAAGCCCTGTGCGATCAGGATCGGTTCGGATTGCATCGGTCAACAAGCTTTGAGCCGCAGCGCGGCGCGGCTGTACCGCTTTATGTTGCCGCTGCAAGGTCTCCTTTGATGTATTTGCCCATTCGGGGCGGAATAGAGCCTGTTATCGTGCAATGGCTCGCTGATCTGGACGGATGTCAGACCGACAAGCTGATCACGGATCGAAACCGCAAACAGGTCCGCTCATGGAAACAGGGCCATCCCGGACATCGGCAATTCACTGTTCTGCGTCACCCTCTGGCCCGGGCACATACGGCATTTTGCAGTCATATTCTGAATACGGGGCCGGGCAGCTATAAGATGGTGCGGAATTACCTTCGCAACCGGCTTAAGCTGCCGATCCCGGGGCAAGTGCGGGACAACAATTATTCTGTCGAACAACACCGCGAAGCTTTTTCGGGCTTTCTGGACTTTCTACGCCTCAACCTCAACGGGCAGACACCGGTCCGTGTGGACGGCACGTGGTGCAGCCAGTCCAGGACGTTGGAGGGAATCGCATCCTTCACTATGCCCGATCTGATTCTGAGAGAAGAGGATCTGGTGACGGCCTTGCCGGATCTGGCGCGTAGTATGGGGCATTCAAACCCGCCTCAGCCTGGCTCCTGTGCACCGGATGAACCATACGCTTTGCACCTGATCTACGACAAAAACCTCGAAGCGCTGGCGGTTGAAGCCTATCAGCGCGACTATGAAGCATTCGGATTCAGTGACTGGGCGCCAGGATCGGCCTAAGGGCGCAGGGTTATCAGCGTACCTTTGTTGACCATCGCATAAATCTCTTCGATTTCGTCATTCTTGACTGCGATGCATCCAGCTGTCCAATCCCGCTTCTTTTTTGCGCGTCTCCGCTCTGAGCGCAGATTGGGTTCACCGTGGATGAAGATATCCCCACCCGGATCAACGCCCGCAGCCTTGGCTTTGGCGACATCCTGCGAGTTGGGATAAGAAATGCCCAGGGATAGGTGATACCGGCTTCTGGGGTTGCGACGGTCAATCAGATAGGTGCCCTCGGGCGTTCTGCCGTCACCGCGCTGGTTCTTTGTTCCATTCGGCGCAAACCCCAAATCGACGTCATATTCCCTGAGGATCTTTTCGTTGTGCAACAAGTAAAGTTTGCGCGTGCCCTTGTTGACCACCAAAGAGGTCACCTCGGGTCCGTCATAAGTCAGAAATCTTGGGCCGCTAGAGGCACAAGCCGAAAGGCTCAGCGTTGCCAGCGCGCCTAAACCGAATACTCGACGATCCATGTTTCACTGCCTGCTCTGCTTTTTTTCGATCATTATGCCAAAAAAGGGAAAAACTGAAATCACTTTTTGATGTTCGACTGCTCGGCCAGTCGACGTTCGATGCTTTCCAGCCGTTCCAGAACCTCATCGCGATAGGCATCGGTTTTAACCTCATCCTCGGCATGATGGGCATCCTGCATCGAATTGACGATCAGACCCACCAACAGGTTCACCACCGCAAAGGTCGTGACCATGATGAAGGGAACAAAGAAGACCCAGGCATAGGGATAGACCTCCATCACCGGGCGCACGATGCCCATCGACCAGCTTTCCAACGTCATGATCTGGAACAGCGTATAAGCAGACAGGCCCAGATCGCCGAACCAATCCGGGAACGATGCCGAAAACAGCTTGGTCGAGATTACCGCACCGATATAGAACAGAATTGCCATCAGCAGAAACACGCTGGCCATGCCGGGAAGGGCCGAGATGAACCCTTCGACCACGCGACGCAGACGAGGCGCCACGGAAATCACGCGCAACACCCGCAGAATTCGCAGGGCGCGCAGCACCGACAGACCTCCGGCGCTGGGAACCAGGGCAATTCCAACGATCAGGAAATCGAATATGTTCCAGCCATTCGTGAAGAACCTGCGCCCGGTGGCAATCAGTTTCATGGAAATTTCAGCCACAAAGATCGCCAGGCAAAGCCTGTCCAGCGCCACGATCAAGGGGCCGGCCAGTTCCATCAGGGTCGGCGATGTCTCCATCCCCAAAAGAATGGCATTGAAAATGATCACGGCCGTTATGAACCGCCCGAAAACGGGCGCTTCGATAATATTCAGCAAACGCTGTTTGGACCCCATGTGTCAGTTTCCCCGGTAAGATCAAGATGCTGCGTTCAGAACAAACCGCGCAGCAAGTTCCGTATGTGTTGACCATCGAAATTGGTCAACGACCTGTACCCATTCAAGGGTGTAACCCGCGTTAACCAGCGTTTTCGCATCACGCGCAAAGGTGACGGGATTGCACGAGACATAGGCGATCACCGGGCGTTGCGCCTGTGCAATCTCATCTACCTGAGCTTCGGCACCGGCACGAGGCGGATCCAGAACAATGGCGTCGAAAGATTTCAACTCGTCCGGCATCAGCGGGCGGCGGAACAGGTCACGGGCCTCGGTCGTTACGCGTTTCAGCCCTTGTGCCCTGCGCCAGCCCTGTTCCAGCGCCTCGATCATGGCGGCCTCGCCTTCAACCGCGTGAACTTCGGCGCTTTCCGCCAACGGCAAAGAGAACGTTCCGCTGCCCGCAAACAGGTCAACGATACGTTTCGCACCCCGTGTAGCCTCGGAAACTGCCTTTAACAGAGCCTTTTCTCCGTCCTTTGTTGCTTGCAAGAAAGCTCCGGGGGGTGGCGTGACTCCGGCTGCTCCAAAGCGCTGAACCGGCGCATGCCGCATGGCAATAACCTCATCATCCCAACTGAGCCGGGCCAGCCCATGTTTCTCGGTCGCCTGCGCCAACGCCAGTTCCAAGGGGCCGTCCAGCGGTTTGCCACCTGTTACGGCCACATCCAGACCAGCTTCGGACAGTGTAAGCGTGACAGCCAAAACACCCTTGCGACTTGCGCCCAGGGTGGCCAACGCCTCGGCCACGGGAATGGCCGCGATCAAGGCCGGGTCAAGCAAGCGGCAAGCGGGTATCTCGGTGATCGTGCCGGATGCACGACCGTGAAACCCCGCCAACGTGCCCTTTTTCGTGCGCCTTACGGCAATCGTAGCCCGCCGACGTGACTGTTCGGGCGATGTGTGTATCGGGCGCAGTGGAGCTTTGAGATCCTGCGCCATCAGCGCCTTGCGGACGACTTGCAATTTCCAGTCGGTCACAAATGCATCGGATGCGTGCTGCAACTGGCAGCCACCGCACGCTTTGTAGTGGCGGCAAGGGGCTTTGACACGGTGTTCGGACGGTGTCTCGACCCGGATATCGGTCACTTGCTGACCGACAAGGGTGCCGCTGACGATCTCACCGGGAAGGGTACGAGGGGCGTAAACAGGGCCATCGGCAATACCGTCGCCCTGATGTCCAAGCCTTGTGATTGTGAATTGCTGCGTCATGAGAGGCCTGATAGCCGGGCTTTCGCAGCAAAAAAACCCTTATTCCGCAGCTTCCGCCTGAATGAACCCGCCCGACTGTCGGTGCCAGAACCGCGCATATAGGCCGCCCAGGTCCAGCAGCGCCTCATGCGTTCCGGTTTCGACGATCCGGCCCTCGTCCAAAACTACAATCCGGTCCATTTCGCTGAGTGTCGACAGTCGGTGCGCAATGGCCAGAACCGTTTTGCCCTGCATCACCCGATGTAGCGCGGTCTGAATCGAAGCTTCAACCTCGGAATCCAGCGCCGATGTCGCTTCGTCGAGAACCAGAATCGGCGCATCTTTCAAAATGGCGCGCGCCAGAGCGATCCGTTGTCGCTGCCCGCCGCTGAGTTTCACGCCCCGTTCACCCAGATGAGCATCATAGCCTTTTCGACCATGAGCATCTTCAAGACTCAGGATGAAATCATGCGCTTCGGCCTTTTTTGCGGCCTCGATCATCTCGGCCTCTGAGGCGTCCGGCCGGCCATACAGAATGTTCTCACGAGCAGACCGGTTGAACATCGCCGTTTCCTGCGTGACCATTCCTATCTGTCGGCGCAGGCTGTCCTGCGTTACCTGTGACACGTCCTGGCCATCGATACAAATGGCGCCACTTTCCCTGTCATAGAGCCTAAGCAACAGTGAGACCAGCGTGGATTTCCCCGCCCCGGATGCTCCGACAATGCCCAGTTTTTCGCTCGGGTTGACGGTTAGGCTCAAATCCGTGACGCCACCGATATCGCGACCGTAAGCAAAGCTGACGCCTTCGAAAGAAATCGACCCTTCGGTCACGTCAAGGTCCTTCGCCCCGCGCATATCTTCGACCCGGTCGCGCTTGGCCAGCGTTTTCATCCCGTTTTCGATTTCACCGACATTGGCATACAGCCCCATCAAGGTGAAACTGACCCAACCGGTCATCTGAGCAATACGGATCGAAACCGCCCCGGCAGCCACGATATCCCCGGCGGTCGCCATGCCGCCCTGCCACAGCCACAAGGTCGCGCCCAGCAGCAAGACAGGCAGGACACCGGCCAGTGTCATGAGGATAAACCGGAAACTTGCCGACAACTTGCCAAAATCAAGCGATTTTTCACGCAGATCCACCATCGATTCACGCGCCGCCTGATCTTCGAATTCCGAGTGGGCGAACAGCTTCACGGTTTTGATGTTGGTGATCGTATCGACCACCTGCCCAGACACCATCGCCCGCGCCCCGGCCCGCGCGGCGGAACGTTTGCGGATGCGCGGCAGATACCAGCGCACCAGCATGAAATACACAGCCAGCCATGCTGCGAAGGGCAGCATCACCAAAGGATGAATAGACCCCAACAAAAGCAAAGACCCCACTAGAGACGCCAGGGCAAACACAATCGCGCTGATCGTTTCCGACACGACCGAAGCCATGGCGTTCGATGTCTGCATCTGCTTTTGCGCGATCCGACCGGCAAAATCATCGTCGAAATAGGTCACCGACTGACCCAGGGTCCAACGGTTCAGCTTGGCCAGAACCAAAGGTGTGATGTTTGGCATGACAATGTAGTTGTTCGACAAGGATGACAGGCCAAACAGGATCGGGCGAAGCAACATGAAGAAAGCGACCGCACCGAGGATCATCCACATATTGGCAGCGGTCAGAAAATTCTCGGGCCCGCTGGCGGTCGCCACATCAATCACGCGGCCCAGTATCCAAGCCGTGACCGCCTCCATCGCGCCTGCAATGGCCGAGAAGAACGCCGCAACAAACAGCATTGGCCACGCCCCGGACAGGCTCCAGCGGATGAACGCCCCCAACGTCTGCGGTGGGGGCGTTTCGATGTTCCTGAACGGATAGATGAGGTCGGCAATCCTCATTCAGCAGCCTCCGGGTTCATGAAACCACCAGATTGCCGCGCCCAGAATTGGGCGTAAAGGCCACCTTGCGCCAGAAGATCGGAATGCGTGCCTTCCTCGACGATACGGCCTGCATCCATCACCAGAATGCGATCCATCTGCGCGATGGTACTGAGCCTGTGGGCAATGGCGATCACGGTTTTTCCTTGCATCATGCCGTATAGGGTTTCCTGAATTGACGCTTCGACCTCGGAATCTAGGGCGGATGTCGCCTCATCCAACAACAAGATCGGCGCATCCTTCAGGATCACCCGCGCCAGCGTCACACGCTGCCGCTGGCCACCTGACAGCTTCACCCCCCGTTCACCGACATGCGCGTCGTACCCGGTCCGACCCTGCGGATCTTGCAAATCGAGGATGAACTCATGTGCTTCGGCCTGTTTGGCGGCGGCGATCATCTGCGCCTCGGACGCATCTGGCCGGCCATAAAGGATGTTGTCGCGGACCGAGCGATGCAGCAAGGCGCTGTCTTGTTGAACCATACCGATATGGCTGCGCAGACTGTCCTGGGTGACATGTGCAATGTTCTGACCGTCAATGTAAATCGCACCGCGTTCGACGTCGTAGAACCGTAAAAGCAGCTTTACTAGGGTCGATTTGCCAGCACCGGAACGACCGATCAAACCGATCTTTTCGCCGGGCTGGACGGTCAGGTCGATATGGTCCAAACCGCCGGCCTCGCGACCATAGTGATGCGAGAGGTCGCGGATCTGGATCTCACCTTTGGTAAGCCGCAAGGGTTTCGCGTCAGGCGCATCAAGCAAGTCGATGGGCTGGGCAATGGTCTCCATCCCCTCGGACACGATACCAAGTTGGCGGAAAAAGCTGGTCAGGGCCCACATGATCCATCCGGTCATGGCATTCAGGCGCAGGGTCAAGGCGGTAGCCGCCGCAACGACACCGACCGAAGCGCTGCCTTGCATCCACAAGGCAATCGCCCAGCCCACAACACCCACGATCAGCATACCGTTCAAAGTGACCAGAACGGCATCCATAATAGTGAAAATCCGCATTTCGATCTGAAATGTCCGACGGGTTTCCTCAATCGCCTCGCGGGCATAGTCCAGCTCTTGCGGGCCATGGGCAAACATTTTGACCGAATGGATGTTGGTATAGCTGTCCACCACTCGCCCCGTGACCGTCGAACGCGCATCCGAGGCCGCTTTTGACGCCGGACCAACACGCTGAACGGTCCAGCGCACCAGTATGGCGTAGAATCCGAACCAGATCAGCAACGGGATCAACAAACGCGGATCCGCCGCATACAGCAGGATCGCCGCACCGATCAAATAGGCCAACGAAAAGGAAATCGCGTCAAAAACCTGAAAGACCACTTCACCCGCCGCTGGAGGTGTCTGCATGATCCGGTTTGCAATCCGCCCGGCAAAGTCGTTTTCGAACCAGCCAACCGACTGACGCAACACGTGTTTGTGCGCACGCCAACGGATCAGCGTACCAAAGTTCGGCAAAATCGTATTGTTCAGCAGAAGTACGTCGACCAAATGCAGAAGCGGACGCAACAGCAACACAAAGGCTGCCATCAGCAGCAATTCCGTTCCGTGATTTTGCCAGACCTCTGCCGGCGTGCCGCCCAACAGATCCACTACGCGACCCATGTAGTAGATCAGCCCGATTTCAACACCCGCGACGATTATGGAAACCAGCGCCGCCCAGAAAAATACCCGAAAAAAGGGCCGCGAATAATCCAGCATGAAGGGCCACAACCGCGTCGGCGGTGCGTCAGCCTCACGGTAGGCAACAAAAGGGTCAACAAGGTTTTCGAAATAGCGAAACATGGAAAGTGCTCCGATTGAGCAGGAAAATAGACGTGCGAAGAAAGATGGCGCCTGAACACCACCCTTTACGGGGCAAGTGTCCCGGCTTTAGCCGAACCAGATCCCGTAATACATTCGCATTCCTCCATCCATGTGACAGGCGCACCTAAGCACAAAGGATCCGAGATGTCATCCCCTTTTGAGACTTCGCGCTAATGTGCCAACAACTCTTCGCGTGACAGCGAAAAACCGGATGCGATCCAGCGTTTTTCCAGCTCGGCCAGCTTCTTGCCCAGCGCCGGGCCGGTGAAGTTGGGGATCAGATCTCTGGCCTGGACAGGGAAACGCGCTGCTGCGCCTGCATGCAGATCGCGCCGCAAATCTTCGGACCAGGGTTGTTCCAGAAAGGCGCAGCGCAAAAGCGTCTCGTGCAATCCCCCTTCATCGCCATAGCGGTATCCCAGTTCAGCAATACTGGTTGTGGACTGTGCTTCTTCACGCATCCTGATCAGGCGTTGCAACTGCGAACGGCTCAACCGCAATGTCGCGGCATCATCGGGCGAGGCAATGGCTGCCAGACGACGCACCGGATCGGGATCGGCGCCAGCCGCCTGTTCCAGCGCGATCAAAGGGGCCAATGACCGATCGTCCGCCCGCGGCAGCACCCGGGCCAAGACACCGGTACTGCGCATGGTCGCAACGGCGGGGGCCGGATCAGGTGACGCCAGCAATTTCAGCAGCTCTGCCCCGATCCGCTCGCGCGACAACGACTCCAGCCCGTCAAGATTGGCGCCGATGGCGGCCAGGGCATCGGGGTCGAAACCGCCATCCGGATCCCCGTACCAGGCGTGAAAACGGAAGTAGCGAAGCGAGCGGAGATAGTCTTCGCGAATGCGGTTCTCGGCGGTTCCGATGAACCGCACCAACCGGGCCTCGAGGTCGGGAAGACCACCGAGAGGGTCCAGAACGGTGCCATCGGGTTGGGCATAGAGCGCGTTCATGGTGAAATCCCTTCGCGCCGCGTCTTCTTCGACATGATCGGAAAATGCCACCACCGCGCGACGGCCATCGGTTTCCACGTCACGGCGGAAGGTGGTGACCTCGTGCGGGATGCCCGCGCTGACCACCGTGATCGTACCATGCTCGATGCCGGTCGGAATGGCCCTGAGCCCGGCAGCCTGCGCCAGCTCGACGATCTGCCCGGGCCTTGCATCGGTGGCAATGTCGATATCTGAAACCGGTGCGCCAAGCAGCGCGTTGCGCACGCATCCACCCACGAAAAGCGCCTGAGCCCCGGATGAGGTCAGGGCCGAACAGACCTTTTGCGTCGCTGGTTCACTGATCCAGGCTTCGTCAATCCGCATCATTCATTCACCCGTGCAGCAAGCCCGCGCAATATGCGCGCGGTCGCGCCCCAAATGTAATAGGGGCCGTACGGAACTGCGTAGTATCTGCGTCTCTGGCCGCGCCATCGGCGTGACTCGACCAGATAATTCTCAGGATTCAAAAGATGGGCAAGGGGGGTCGAGAAAACTTCGTCCACTTCGCCGGGTTCAGGCACGGGTTGGAACCTGTCCCGCAAAACTGCGACAACCGGTGTTACTGTGAACGAGGTCACGGTCTCATGCGTCGGCAGAAATCCCAGGATCTCGGGCATTTCAGGGGGCAGGCCGATCTCTTCCTCAGCTTCCCGCAGAGCCGCAGCCGTAACATCAGCATCGGTTTCGTCCTGTTTGCCACCGGGAAAGGCGATCTGGCCCGGGTGATGCTTCAGCGCGGATGAGCGTTTGGTCAGGATGACCTGCGGTGTGTCATCAGCCAGGGAAATGGCCACCAGAACACCGGCGGGTCGCAACCGTCGTCCGGGCGGCAGAACGGTATCCGGGTTCAGGTCAAAGTCGCTGGACCCGTGACCGGGGCGGCGCAGGGCCGCCCGGATCTTTTCAACCGGGTCATGCACCTTTGGGGTCTTCGGCATCGAATCCGACAGTCGCCGGGTCCAACACATAATGAGCCCCGCAGAACTGACAATCCGCGGTGACTTCGCCCTCGGGCGTGGTCATTTTTTCGATATCCTTGGCCGAATAGATCGACAGGCTCTGTCGCACACGATCCTCGGAACAGGTGCAGCCAAATTGCACGGACTGCGCATCATAGACACGCGGCTGTTCCTCGTGAAACAGGCGAACCAGAAGGTCGGTCGGCGCAACAGAGGGGCCGATCATCTCCAAATCCTCGACGGTATCCAGCAGGATATTGACGCGACCCCAGTTTTCACCTTCTTCGCCATCGACCAGATCGGCAGCGGTCAGGATGTCACCGGTTCCTTCACCCGACGCGGCAAAGGGCGACGCTTTGGGCATGTGTTGCAGCATGATGCCGCCTGCACGCCAATGCTCGCCCACGCCCGGCTCGGTCGATTTGCCGAAGCTCAGCGAAAACCGCGTCGGCAGCTGTTCGGATTGCGCAAAATACGACTCGGCGCAGGCGCTCAGCGATCCACCGGCCAGCGGAGTGATGCCCTGATACGGCTGCGTGCCCTCTCCCTGATCGATCATGATGGCAAAATACCCTTCGCCCACCTGATCGAAAGGCGCGGAATTGGAAAGCCTGTCCCGGTCAAAGCTGGCATAAGCCCGTATCTGGGCGGGCTGGCCCTCTTCCTGCGGCGCATAATAGTCGGTTGCGATCATGCGCACCGCCCCTTTGGACTGTACCTGCAACGACAGTTTCCAGCGCAACGCAACCGTTTGGCCGATCAACGCGGTCAGCAAGGCCATCTCGGCCACAAGCGCCTCGACCTGCTCGGGATAGTCATGCTGTTTCAGGATACCATCCAGCACGCCATCCAGACGGGCCACGCGGCCGCGCATGTCGGATGCATCAAGTTGAAAGGGCAGGACGGTATCGTCCCACGCGATTTTTGTTCCAAGAGACATGGGGTTTCCTTACACGCCACGGGTTGGCATACCGGCACCATATAGGTCGTACAGATCGGGTTGAAAGGGGCCATACATGATCAGGCGGTTCGGTGAAACCCCCGAGACGGGGCGGAAATACACCCGAAGGGTGGGCGTATATGCCCTTTTGCCACGCGGCGGCCAATTGCTGTTGACCTGTCAGACCGAACCGGGCCCGGATCTGCAATTGCCGGGTGGAGGCATCGATCCGGGCGAATCACCGATTTCGGCCTTGCATCGCGAAGTCTATGAAGAAACCGGGTGGCATGTTGCCAACCCGCGTCGCATCGGCGCTTTTCGCCGGTTCACCTATATGCCCGAATACGATCTGTGGGCCGAAAAGGTCTGCCTGATCTACCGCGCCCGTCCCGTACGCCGCAAAGGCCCGCCGAGCGAGGCATTCCACGAAGCACTGTGGATGGAAGCCGCCGATGCCGTTGAATTGCTGGGCAATGACGGTGACCGGCACTTTGCGGAAATGCATCTCAGTTCGCTTTAAGGCCCGTTATATTCAAAGAAAACGGCGGATACGTCATCCCCAATGCCATCTTTGGGCGAAATCTCCTGGGTCAATCGCCAGAACATGTCGTCCAGAAACTCCGACCCGCCCTTTTCAGAAATGCACTGCTGGGCCATCTGTCGCAAACCGTCTTCCTCCAGCAAACCGCCTTCGGCAAGCTGACATTCGGTAAATCCGTCCGAATACACCAACAGTTTGTCGCCGGGTTTCATGTGAATCTCGATTTGCTGAAAACTCGCATCTTCGATCAGCCCGATCGGCAACCCGCCATCGCCCAGAAATTCAGTGCTGCCATCCTGCCGCAGCAGAAGCGGATACGGATGCCCGGCCTGCACCATCTTGAGATGCCCGTTTCGAAGATCCACAATGGCGTAGACCATCGTGAAATATTCCTCGATCCCTTCATCCGCCATCAATCGGGAATTGAGCATGCTTGCGACGTCTTCCGGAGGCAGCAGTGCATAGAATTTGTTGAACCTCTTCTCCATTGCGACGTTTTGATCGAAATGCTTGCTGGAAAGATAACCGCCCAGACGCGCCGTCATCATGGCCGAGGTGATGCCATGCCCGGATACATCTATGCTGTAGAACCCCAGCCGATTGACCCCGGGTGAGAACATGCCAACAAGGTCCCCACCGATATGGCCGCAGGGTTTCAACAACAGGCT
Source organism: Ruegeria sp. THAF33 (assembly GCF_009363615.1). Classification (NCBI taxonomy): domain Bacteria; kingdom Pseudomonadati; phylum Pseudomonadota; class Alphaproteobacteria; order Rhodobacterales; family Roseobacteraceae; genus Ruegeria; species Ruegeria sp. THAF33. Next base: position 3,222,295 of record NZ_CP045384.1, read on the forward strand.
GACCCGGGATTTTCCAAAGCTCCGCGTAAATTCCGGGACCAGCGATTCCTGGATTTTTCGGGCCTGAATGAGGTCCTTGTCGATCGCGTCATGCGCCAGCCTGAGTTCTTCCAGCGCGGATTCGATCAGGCGGTTTTTCTGTGAAAGCTCGCGCTGCATGTCCAGAATGCGCGCGCCTGCGGATATGCGCGCCCGCAATTCATCCGCCTCAAGGGGTTTGATCAGAAAATCGTCTGCCCCGGCATCAAGTCCGCGCGCAACCTCCTGCTTTTCACTTTTGGAAGTCAGAAGGATGAAATAACAATATTGATCGGTATCCAGGGCGCGAAACGCATTGCAGAACTCAAGCCCGCTCATCCCCGGCATGACCCAATCGCTGAGAACAAGATCGGGCGGATCGTCCAGACAATGCGCCAGGGCGGCATCGCCCGTATCGGCCTCGACCACCTCAAAGCCCCATTTTCTGAGCGATGCGACCAGGATGCGCCGCTGCAGACGGCTGTCATCAACCACCAGCACCTTACGGATCGCGCCGAAATCCAGATCTGATCTGGTTTCCTTAAGACTCGCCCTTGGTACCATTTACCCTCTGACCTGATGCGTTCATTCACACAGGGCGATCCTAGTAGCGACGGTTTTAACATCCGGTGAAGACCGAAGGCCGCAATCCCGCTGGGCTGTTAACCCGGTTTTTACTGGTGTTGCCTATTCCTGAAAACGCATGTTCAACGGCAGGTGACGCAGTATGATCCACTGGGGCAGAGTCCGACAATTGCGGGACGAGGTTGGCCCGGATGAGTTTGATGAGGTGGTCGACATCTTTCTGGAAGAAGTGCAGGAGGTCATCGCCCGCCTGCATCAGGATACAAGCCGGTCCGAGCTGGAACAGAATCTGCATTTCCTGAAGGGCAGCGCGCTCAGTCTTGGATTCGACCAGTTCTCGAAACTCTGTCAGGACGGCGAACGGCAGGCGGCCGCGGGTCAGGGCGAGGATGTCGATCTGCCCGCTATTCTGGCCATATTTGACAGTTCGAAACAGAAGTTCGAGGCTGAGATGCGCCAGAATCTGGATTAAATCACGAACTGCGCCAGAGTTTCGTCTTCTGTTATATCGGTGTAGGTGAACCCTGCCTCATCCAGATGCGCAAACAGACGCATGAAGTTTTCAGGCTTGCGAGTTTCAATCCCGATCAGGACCGAACCGAAATTGCGCGCCGATTTCTTCATGTATTCAAAGCGGGCGATATCGTCCTCGGGGCCGAGAATACCCAGAAACTCTTTCAGCGCGCCAGGGCGCTGCGGCAGGCGCAGGATGAAATACTTCTTCACCCCGGAATAGCGTTGGGCGCGTTCTTTGACCTCGGGCAGGCGTTCGAAATCGAAATTGCCACCGGATGTTACGCAGACCACGGTCTTGCCCCGCACAAAGCTTTGAATATCGCCCACCGCTTCGATCGCCAGCGCGCCGGCGGGCTCCAGAACGATGCCTTCGACATTCAGCATCTCGATCATGGTGGTGCAGATTCGGTCCTCGGACAGAACCAGCACATCCGACAGGTGGCGTGATTTCAACAACTCGAACGGTTTCTCGCCGATGCGGCCGACCGCAGCGCCATCGACGAAGGTATCCACATGATCCAGCGACACTGGATGCCCCGCAGCCAGTGCAGCGCGCAAACAGGCACCACCAGCCGGTTCGACAAACAGACAATGGCTGCGATCCCCAAACCATGTTGCCACGCCCGAGGACATGCCGCCGCCGCCAACCGGCAAAACGACGTGATCCGGCACACCGCCCATTTGCTCTTCGATCTCGACCGCCAATGAGGCCTGGCCTTCAATGACATCAGCGTCATCGAAGGGTGACAGGAAATACCCGCCCTGCTGCGCGCACCATGCTTGCGCGGCGGCCAGAGTATCATCGAAATAGTCGCCAGTCAGGTGGATCTCGATATTGTCACCACCGAAAATGCGGGTCTTTTGGATTTTCTGCTGCGGCGTCGTCACCGGCATGAAGATCACGCCGCGCACGTCCAAATGCTTGCACATGAACGCCACGCCCTGCGCGTGGTTGCCAGCACTGGCACAGACAAATAGGTCCTGCCCCTGCTGCTTTCGCATGGCATTGAACGCACCACGGATCTTGTAAGACCGCACTGGGCTGAGGTCTTCGCGCTTAAGCCAGATATCGGCCCCATAACGGTCAGACAAATGGGCATTCCGTTGCAACGGTGTTGCCGGAAACACGGTGCGCATCGCCTGTTCGGCAGCGCGGGCGCAGGTCATGAAATCAGTCATGTCGATTTCCCTGCCTCATCATCGCGATAAGGGCAAGGAATACATATGTGTACGCCGCTCAGGACAGTTCGCGTTTTTCGATGAAGATTCCGTACATCGTGGTCAGGATACTGACATTGATCATCGGCAGAATGAGCGTACCGAAGAACACGGTCAGCAATACGCCCAGCACCGGTATTATTGCCAGAAGGGTGAAAGCCAGCTGCACCAGAATCTGGAACAGGAGGGCGACGAGTAGCAGCAACAAGATTGCACCGCTGACCCCGGATGTGTTGTTCCATGCCTCACCGATCGATATGGGATTTCCTATCGCCGCCGCGGGCAGAATAATTGACAGGCGATAGAAGCACACGACCAGAAAAACGGTGTAAACAATCACCAGAATGGTCGAAAGCACCGCAAGGCTTTCGCCTAGTGCTGCAGCGACCAGACCCATGGGGATATACGCGATCACCATCAAAATCCCCAACATCAGAAAACGACCGAAATAGGCAAGAATCCTGTCGAAGCGGAATGTCGGGAGTATTCCCGTGGGATACTCTTCCATCAGGATGAAGCGGTGCCATGACACCGCAATCCAGAACATCGTGACGGACATTACCGCCAGCAAAACGACCACAAAAACAAAGGCTGAACCTGCAGTTGCACCTGACGGCAACGCGCCTGCATTGTCTTCAAGCGCCTCAAGCGGAATACCAAGCGCCAAGAACACGCCCACGATGATGATCGTCGCAATAAGAGCAGGGCCAACCGTAATCTGCAGCACCTGCTTGATGTTTCCAAATACCATCCGCACAGAATGCAAGAAAATCTGCCATCCCAACATTTGAAACCGCCCCTTCAACCAATGCTTGTTATTCTCTGCACCCGTTTCACCCCAATTCAGGTACTGCGTCAATCCTCACAACTTGCCCCCGCGCGTAAAACCCGCTAGGGGCCAATCGTTCTACGCATAAAGGGAAGTCAGATGTCCGCGCCCAAGAAAGTTGTTCTGGCCTATTCCGGTGGCCTTGATACCTCGATCATCCTAAAATGGCTGCAGACCGAATATGGTTGTGAAGTTGTAACCTTCACCGCCGATTTGGGTCAGGGTGAAGAGCTGGAGCCCGCCCGCAAAAAGGCCGAGCTGCTGGGGATCAAGCCCGAGAACATCTATATCGAGGATATCCGCGAGGAATTCGTGCGCGATTTCGTCTTCCCGATGTTCCGCGCCAACGCGCAGTACGAAGGTCTGTACCTGCTGGGCACGTCCATCGCTCGCCCCCTGATTTCGAAACGTCTGGTCGAAATCGCCGAGGCAACCGGCGCTGACGCCGTGGCGCATGGTGCGACCGGCAAGGGCAACGATCAGGTGCGGTTCGAGCTGGCGGCCTATGCGCTGAACCCCGACATCAAAGTGATTGCACCCTGGCGCGAGTGGGATCTGACAAGCCGCACCAAGCTGCTGGAATTCGCCGAACAGAACCAGATTCCGATCGCCAAGGACAAACGCGGCGAAGCCCCCTTCTCGGTCGATGCCAACCTGCTGCACACCTCGTCCGAGGGCAAGGTTCTGGAAGACCCCGCCGATATGGCGCCCGACTATGTCTATCAGCGCACCGTCCACCCCGAGGACGCGCCCGATCAGCCCGAATTCATCGAGATCGGCTTTGAAAAAGGCGACGCGGTCAGCATCAATGGCGAGGCGATGAGCCCCGCGACCATCCTGACCAAGCTGAACGAATATGGCGGCAAGCACGGCATCGGCCGTCTGGACCTTGTTGAAGGTCGCTTTGTCGGTATGAAGTCGCGCGGTATCTACGAAACTCCCGGCGGCACCATCCTGCTTGAGGCGCATCGCGGCATCGAATCCATCACCATGGACCGCGGCGCGATGCATCTGAAGGACCAGTTGATGCCGCAATATGCGGAACTGATCTACAACGGCTTCTGGTACTCGCCTGAACGTGAAATGCTGCAAGCTGCCATCGACAAGAGCCAGGAACACGTCACCGGCACCGTCCGCGTGAAGCTGTACAAGGGTCTGGCCTCGACCGTGGGCCGCTGGTCGGATCACTCGCTGTATTCCGAGGCGCATGTGACCTTCGAAGAAGACGCGGGTGCCTATGATCAGAAAGACGCCGCGGGCTTCATCCAACTGAACGCGTTGCGGCTGAAACTGCTGGCCGCGCGCGACAAGCGGTTGTCCAAGTGACCGAAGATGACGGTCTGAACGACGAACTGGAAATGTTCATCGAAGCGCAGGACACGGTCTGGGCCGATGTCCTGCGCGAACTGGAACAGGGGCAGAAGACCAGCCACTGGATGTGGTTCGTGTTTCCGCAACTGGCCGAGCTGGGCCAGTCCCATATGGCGCAGCTTTACGGCATCGAAGATCTGGATGAAGCCACGCGCTATCTGAACCACCCGGTACTGCGCCACCGTCTGACGCAAGCGGCCTCGTTGATGTTGCTGCATCAGGGGCGCGACGTCAGCGACATTCTGGGTGGGGTTGACGCGAAAAAGCTTCGCTCTTCAATGACATTGTTTTCCTCGGTGGCAGATGCTCCGGCCGAGTTTCAGGCAATTCTTGACGCTTTCTACGATGGCGAGCCTTGCGCGCGAACCGTTCAGAGCCTTGGCGCATCGTGATCGGAAGTTCCAGTCGGGTCAGCCTTGCCTGTTCGATACCTGACGTTTTACGCATTCGGAAACTGCGAAAGGAACCCGGATGCTTCAGCATATCGCCGACGAAATTCAAAAAGGCCTGAACGGCAAAACCTTTGACGGCTCGTTGAAATTCGATTGTGGCGAGGACGGCGTTATTGTTCTGGCCGACAGTCAGGCATCGACACAGGACCAGGAAACGGATTGCACGATCCGCATCTCGCAGGACAACCTGACCAAGCTTCTGACCGGAAAACTGAACCCCATGACAGGTGTCGCTTTGGGCAAGCTCAAAATCTCGGGCAATATGGGCGTTGCGATGAAACTGGGGCAGCTTCTGGGTTAAGCCGAAGGCAGGTTCACCGCGGAATTCCGCCTCGCCGGGGCGCCCTATCCAACCGCCAAGACGGCCTGCGCAAGCTGTTTCTCCGAAATCCGCCGCCGATAAACTTGCCTCACCAGCCCGTGACATCAGATGTCAGGCAATTGAATGTCATTCGGGTTCGGGTCACCTTGGTGCCGAAAGGAGACCCGACATGTCACGAACCGCTTATCTGGAAGCCTTTAAAACGGCCATCCTTTTCACCCTGATCACGTTGGCTGCGATGTTACGCGCTCTGCCCGCCCCCGCGGCAGGGACCGAAACACTGACAGTTGCGGGTGGCTGTTTTTGGTGTGTCGAGTCCGATTTTGAATCGGTGCCGGGCGTTATTGGGGCCGTGTCGGGCTATACCGGCGGCAAATCGGCCAACCCCACCTATGATCAGGTCTCCAAAGGTGGAACCGGCCATTATGAAGCGGTTCAGATCACTTTCGATCCGGCCTGGGTGTCACGTGAAACGCTTCTGAACATGTTCTTCCGCTCGGTTGACCCCACGGATGCCGGTGGTCAGTTCTGCGACCGGGGCGACAGCTATCGAACCGCAATTTTCGTCTCTAACGCGGGCGAAAAGGCGTTGGCGGAACAGGCAAAGAAAGACGCAGAACGGGCATTGGGCCAAAAGGTGGTCACCCCGATCCTGAACGCGGGCACGTTTTACCCTGCCGAGGCCTATCATCAGGATTACTACAAAGGGAACAAGCTGATCTTTACCCGCTTTGGGCCCAAACGTCAGCAAAACGCCTATAAAGCATATCGCAAAGCCTGTGGCCGTGACGCGCGTGTCAAACAGCTTTGGGGTTCAGATGCGCCTTTTGCCGGTTCTTAATCGAAGGTCGCGTCGCGCACTTCTCTCAGATCGGGAATGACATCCGCAGTCCCGTGCCGCGTGACCATCAAGGCAGCGGCGCGGTTCGCTTGCAGAATGGCCTGTTCCATCGGCATTCCCCGATCCATTCCAGCCAGCACGTAACCGGTAAAAGTATCACCTGCCCCGGTGGTATCCACGGCCTGCACCTTGTGAGCCGAAAATTCTACCGGGTCATTGCCCTGCTGCAAATACCGTGCCCCTTTTGAGCCCAGCGTGACAATGACATGCCGCACGGGCAGATCAGCCGCACCCATCCCGGTTTCCTGCCGCAATTGTTCGGCCTCGATCTCGTTCAGAATCAGGAAATCCAGATAGGGCAGAACCGCCTGAACCGCCTGTGCCTGAAACGGCGCGGCGGCATAACACACGGTCAATCCAAGTTTGCGCCCGAATTGCGCGGCTTCGACCTGTGCGTTGGTTTCATTCTGCAAGATCAGCAGATCACCGGTGCTTGCCGATGACAGAGCCCGCCCCAGATGGCTGACATCCAAGGCATGGTTGGCCCCCGGATAGAGGATGATCAGGTTCTCACCCTCGGCGTCCACCGCAATGATCGCGTGCCCCGTCGGAAGATCCACCTCAGAGATATAGCGTGTGTCCACGCCATATTCCGTCAGTCGATCCTTCGCCCAGCGCCCATCATGCCCAACGGCGCCAATATGGCTGACGCGTGATCCGGCCCGCGCAGCCGCCACCGACATATTGGCACCTTTCCCGCCAAGGAACCGGTCCAGCCCGTGGGCGGCCAGAGTTTCCCCTGGCGCAGGCAGATGCGGCAGGTCATAAACCATATCCGCGTTGATCGAGCCAAGGTTCCAGATTGTCATGGTTTATCCGATGTCGCACGAGGCCAGAATGGCCATGTTCAGAATATCGCTCGCGGTTGAGACGGTCGAGCAAATCTGAATCGGCTTGTCGACGCCCGACAGGATCGGCCCGATCACGGTGGCACCGCCCATTTCCTGCATCAGCTTGGTCGAAATCGACGCTGAGTGTCGTGCGGGGACGATCAGGATGTTCGCAGGCCCAGTCAGGCGTGAAAACGGATAAGCCGCTTGCTGATCCACGTTCAGGGCAACATCCACTGTCATTTCGCCCTCATACTCAAAATCGACACCGCGCTGGTCCAGAACCGCCGGCGCTCGGTGCATCTTCTCGGCACGTTCCGAAACCGGGTATCCAAATGTCGAGAAGCTGACAAAAGCAACCCGGGGCTCCAGACCCATATGTCGGGCCACTGCAGCGGAACGTTCGGCAATGTTGGCCAAATCGTTTTCATCCGGCCATTCATGCACCAGTGTATCGCCGATCAGAACGATCCGGCCTTTATGCAGAAGTGCCGTCACACCGGCAGCACCATGGGCGGCATCGGCGTCGAATACATGATTGATACGATCAATTACGTGTGCCGATTTTCGTGTTGCACCTGTGACCAACCCGTCTCCGTGGCCATGGGCCAGCATCAGGGATGAGAACACATGGCGGTCCCGAGCGGCCAGTCGGTGAATATCCTTGCGGTCAAAGCCTTTACGCTGCAAACGCTCATAGAGGAAATTCGAATAGGTCTCGAGATGCGCGGTGTTGGCAGCGTTCACAACCTCGATTTCCCGCACAGCATCACCAAGACCGGTGGCTTCCAGTTTGTCTTTAACATCATCTGCCCGACCGACCACGAGCGCCTTACCAAAGCCTGAACGTTGGTACATGACGGCGGCACGCAGCACGCGGGGATCATCGCCCTCGGCAAAAATCATGCGGCTTTGCGCCTGTCGCGCCCGGGCATTCAGCCCGCGCAGGATGCTTGCGGTCGGGTCCATCCGGGACTTCAGGCTCAGCTCATATGCGTCCATGTCGATAATCGGACGGCGGGCCGCGCCGGTATCCATTCCTGCCTTGGCAACAGCGGGCGGGATACGGTGGATCAGGCGCGGATCAAACGGCGTGGGAATGATGTAGTCGCGCCCGAAGGTCAGCGATTTGCCATAAGCCATCGCGACCTCATCTGGTACATCTTCGCGCGCCAGATTGGCGAGTGCATGGGCACAGGCGATCTTCATCTCGTCATTGATGGCGCGGGCGTGAATGTCCAGCGCGCCGCGGAACAAATAGGGAAAGCCCAGAACGTTGTTGACCTGGTTCGGATAATCGCTGCGTCCGGTCGCCACGATGGCGTCCACACGGACCTCGTGCGCCTCTTCCGGGGTGATTTCCGGATCGGGGTTGGCCATGGCGAAGATCACCGGATTGTCGGCCATGCTTGCGACCATCTCCTGCGTGACCGCGCCCTTGACCGACACGCCCAGAAACACGTCCGCGCCCTTCATGGCCTCTTCCAGAGTCCGCAGATCCGTGGTGATCGCATGTGCCGATTTCCACTGGTTCATGCCCTCGGTACGGCCCTGATAGATCACACCCTTTGTGTCGCAGACGATGCAGTTTTCGTGCCGCGCGCCCATCGCCTTGAGCAATTCGATACAGGCGATCCCCGCCGCCCCGGCCCCGTTCAGAACGATCTTCACATCCTCGATCTTCTTGCCCGAGATATGCAGCGCATTGATCAAACCGGCCGCACAGATCACGGCCGTGCCGTGCTGGTCGTCGTGAAAGACGGGGATGTCCATCTCTTCTTTCAGGCGCTGTTCGATGATGAAACATTCAGGCGCCTTGATGTCTTCCAGGTTGATGCCGCCGAAGGTCGGCCCCATCAGTCGCACCGCCCGGCAGAATTCATCCGGGTCTTCGGTGTCCAGCTCGATATCGATCGAGTTCACGTCGGCGAACCGCTTGAACAGAACGGATTTCCCCTCCATCACCGGTTTCGAGCCCAGCGCGCCAAGGTTGCCAAGACCCAGAACCGCCGTCCCGTTCGAGATCACAGCGACCAGATTGCCCTTGTTGGTATAGTCATACGCGGTTTCCGGCGCCTCGGCGATGGCTTCACATGGGACGGCCACACCCGGGCTGTAGGCCAATGACAGATCCCGCTGCGTGGTCATCGGGACGGTGGCCTGCACCTCCCACTTGCCGGGGGTCGGGTCGAGGTGAAAGGCCAGCGCCTCTTCTTTGGTGATCTTCGCTTTGGGCATCGGATATGTCGTTTCTTTACATCTGTTGGGCTTTTGCCTCATAGCGCAGGCAAAGGCGCGTCTCAACGACAATACGTTTTCACCTTTCGTCGCAGGGGCCGGGTTTGTAAGGTCGCGCCGGAATACGCCAGAGGGGAGCAACCTTGTCCAACGTCACGCCAATGATGGCGCAATATCTGGAAATCAAAGAAGCCCACGCGGATGCTCTGCTGTTCTACCGCATGGGCGATTTCTACGAGATGTTCTTTGAAGACGCCGTGAACGCCGCCGAGGCGCTGGACATCGCCCTGACCAAACGCGGCAAACACAATGGCGAAGATATTCCGATGTGCGGCGTGCCGGTGCATTCGGCCGAAGGCTATCTGCTGACGTTGATCCGCAAGGGCTTTCGCGTCGCCGTCTGCGAACAGATGGAAAGCCCGGCCGAGGCCAAGAAAAGAGGCTCTAAATCGGTGGTAAAGCGCGATGTGGTGCGCCTTGTCACCCCCGGCACCCTGACCGAGGACGCCCTGCTGGAGGCGCGCCGCCACAACTTTCTGGCCGCCTATGCCGAGGTGCGCGACGAGGCCGCGCTGGCCTGGGCGGACATCTCGACCGGGGCGTTTCACGTGATGCCGCTGACCTCGGTCCGCCTGAGCCCCGAGCTGGCCCGGCTGGCCCCGTCGGAACTGATCGTGGCAGACAGCGTGCAGGAAAAACTGAATGAGCCGGTCAGCGATTTGGGTATTTCTCTCACCCCTGTCGGACGGGCCAGTTTTGACAGCACGGCGGCTGAAAAACGCATCTGCGGGTTGTTTCACGTGGGCACGCTGGACGCGTTCGGAAGCTTTGGACGCGCCGAAGTGTCCGCGATGGGCGCGCTGATCGATTACCTGGAGATCACACAGAAGGGCAAATTGCCCCTTTTGCAAACGCCGCTGAAAGAATCCGAAGATCGCGTCGTGCAGATCGATGCGGCCACCCGCCGGAACCTGGAACTGACACGATCCCTGTCGGGTGGACGGGCCGGATCGCTGCTGGCGGTGGTGGACCGCACCGTGACCCCGGGCGGCGCGCGCCTGCTGGAACAACGCCTGTCCAGCCCCTCGCGCAATCTGGATGTCATCCACGCGCGGCTGGACGCGGTCGATTTTGCCGCCCAGGACAGCCTGATCACCGCCGATCTGCGCGAAGCCTTGCGCAAGACGCCCGATCTGGACCGCGCCCTGTCGCGCCTGTCGCTGGACAGAGGCGGCCCGCGCGACTTGGCCGCCATCCGCAACGGGCTGTCGCAGGCGCAGGCAATTGCCGAAATCTGCGCGGATCAAGACCTGCCGGTGCTGCTGGCGACTGCGGTGCAGAACCTTGTGGGATTCGACGATCTGCTCGACCTGCTGGATCAGGCGCTGGTCGCCGACCCGCCGCTGCTGGCGCGCGATGGCGGCTTCATCGCGCCGGGCTTTGACGCCGAACTGGACGAGGCCCGCACCCTGCGGGACGAAGGCCGCTCGGTCATTGCCGGGTTTCAGCAGAAATACGCCGAACACACCGGCATCGCCTCGCTGAAAATTAAGCACAACAACGTGCTGGGCTATTTCATCGAAACCACGGCCACCCATGCTGAAAAGATGCTGAACCCGCCCTTCAGCGAGACCTATATCCACCGCCAGACCACCGCCAACCAGGTGCGGTTCACCACGGTTGAGCTCAGCGAGATCGAAACCCGCATCCTGAACGCCGGCAACCTGGCTCTTGAGATCGAAAAAAGGCTCTATCAAAGGCTTTCTGATGAGATTTTGAGCTTCGCTGCGCGACTTAATCAAGCCGCCCGAGGGCTGGCCGAACTGGATCAGACCACCGCGCTGGCAGATCTGGCCCGCGGAGAAAACTGGTGCAGACCACAGGTAGACACCTCCCGGGCGTTCAGTGTTCAGGGCGGTCGGCATCCGGTGGTAGAGCACGCGCTGCGCCAGCAAAACGGTAATGCCTTCATCGCCAATGACTGCGACCTAAGCGCAGAGGACGGCGCTGCCATCTGGTTGCTGACCGGCCCCAACATGGCCGGTAAGTCGACCTTCCTGCGCCAGAATGCGCTGATCGCCCTGTTGGCCCAGATGGGCAGCTACGTCCCGGCCGAGCAAGCTCATATCGGCGTGGTCAGCCAGCTTTTCAGCCGCGTGGGCGCCTCTGACGATCTGGCAAGGGGCCGGTCGACATTCATGGTCGAGATGGTGGAAACCGCGGCCATCCTCAACCAGGCCGATGACCGGGCGCTGGTGATCCTCGACGAAATCGGGCGTGGCACCGCCACCTATGACGGCCTGTCCATCGCCTGGGCCACGCTGGAGCATCTTCACGCCGCCAACCGCTGCCGCGCCCTGTTCGCCACCCATTACCACGAGCTGACCGCGCTGGCCGGCAAGCTGGAGGGCGTCGAAAACGCCACCGTCGCGGTCAAGGAATGGGACGGCGAGGTGATATTCCTGCACGAGGTCCACAAGGGCGCCGCCGACCGCTCCTATGGCGTGCAGGTCGCGCAATTGGCCGGGCTGCCCGCATCCGTGGTCGAACGCGCCCGCGTGGTTCTGGACCAGTTGGAGAAAACGGAACGCGAGGGCGGCAAGCAGAAGGCGCTGATCGACGATCTGCCGCTGTTTTCCGCCGCACCACCCCCGCCGCCGGTCCCGAAGACGTCGCCCGTCACCGATATGCTGGACCAGATCCTACCGGACGAGCTGACCCCGCGCGAAGCCTTGGATCTGATCTACAAACTGAAAGAGGCGGCCAGATCCTGACCGCCCCTTCATCTTTTCCCAAATACTCTCGCCGAAGGCACGCGCCCAAGGGGCGCGTATCAGCTTGCCGGGGTTGACGACACGCCCACCTGTGCCGGACGCAGCAGGCGATCGTGCAACATAAAACCTTCGGCGGACACCTGAATGATGTCTCCTGCCGTGGTTCCGGGAACAGGCGCCTCGAACATGGCCTCGTGCACGTTCGGATCAAACCGGTCGCCCACTTCGGGCGTGATCACTTCGATACCATGCTTGTGGAACACGTCCTTCAATGCACGCATGGTCAGTTCGACGCCTTCCAGCAGACCAGCAGCCACTTCTTTCTGCTCATCCGTCGCAGCATCAAGGGCCCTTTTCATGTTGTCATAGACGGGCAGCATATCGCGGGCCAGCTTGGACCCGCCATACTGTTCCGCATCGCGGCGCGCCTTGTCGCTGCGCTTGCGCATGTTTTCAGCATCCGCCAGCGCGCGCATGAACTTGTCTTTATAGTCATCCCGTTCGGCCCGCAGCGCGTCCAGTTCCAGTTCTTCTTCGCTGATATCCATCAGCTCGTCGGCCAGTTCCTCGGCCTCGGCGGTTGCGATATCGTCCAGAAAATCTTCGTTCTTCGGCTCTGCCATCTTTTACCCTCTAGCTCCGGTCGGATATCAGCTTGCCGACCAGTTGCGCCGTATAGTCCACGATCGGTACGATCCGCCCATAGTTCAGACGGGTGGGTCCGATAACCCCAACCGCACCGATTATCTTTCGATCAGCGTTCATATAAGGAGACACCACCAAAGAGGAACCCGAAAGTGAGAAAAGTTTGTTCTCAGAGCCGATAAAAATGCGCACACCCTCGCCTTCTTCGGTCAATTCAAGGAATTCGGCGATGTCTCGCTTGCGTTCAAGGTCATCGAACAGGGTGCGGATGCGGTCAAGTTCCTCGGCCTGACCGGGTTCGTTCAAAAGATTCGCGCGCCCGCGCACGATCAATCGGGCCGAGTCGCTTCCGTCTCCGTCCCAAACGGCCATTCCGCTTTCGACCATCTCACGCGCCAGGGTGTCGATTTCCTGCTTACGCGCATCGATCTGAGTCTGCATCTGCCGCCGCACTTCGCTGAGTGTCCGCCCCTCGATAAGTGCGTTCAGGAAATTCGCGGCCTCGCGCATTGAACTGGGAGTTTGCCCGGGCGGCGGCGTGAACAGCCGGTTTTCCACATGTCCGTCCGAGAAAACCAAAACCACCAAAGCCCGGTCATGGCCCAGAGAAACAAATTCGATATGTTTGATTTCCGATTCATGCTTGGGCGTCAAAACCAGCGAGGCCCCTTGTGTCACGTTTGACAAGGCAGACCCGACACGGTCCAGCATTCCACCAACATCACCCGTGTTAGAGCCTAATGTCTGTTCCAGTTTCTGCCGGTCATCTGCACCCAGGTCGCCGACCTCAAGCAATCCGTCCACAAACATTCTCAGACCTTGCTGCGTCGGGATTCGACCGGCGCTGACATGGGGGCTGTCCAGAAGGCCCAGAAACTCCAGATCCTGCATCACATTGCGGACAGTTGCGGCGCTGACTTTTTCGGACAACGTACGTGTCAAAGTACGGCTGCCGACGGGCTCTCCGCTTTCCAGATAGCTCTCGACAATCAGCCGGAACACTTCTCGTGACCGGTCGTTCATCTCGTCCAGTATCTTGCTCGCTTCGCTCATCCGTGTTCCCCTGCTCGCTTGTCATTAAATAGCAGGCAAATGAAAGGTCAATCGGGGTTGCATCGTAACGCTGCGGGGCGTTATCCCCAACCCAGCAAACAAAGGAATTCCGATGCGACCCTCTGGAAGAGATTTAAGTGAAATGCGCGCCGTTTCAATCGAGACGGGAGTCACGAAACATGCCGAAGGTTCCTGCCTGATCAAAATGGGCGACACGCATGTTTTGTGCACCGCCACGATCGAAGATCGCGTGCCGCCGTTTATCAAGGGCTCGGGCCTGGGATGGGTCACAGCCGAATACGGCATGTTGCCCCGCGCCACCAATACGCGGATGCGGCGCGAGGCGGCCGCGGGCAAACAGGGGGGCCGTACGGTCGAAATCCAGCGCCTGATCGGCCGCGCCCTGCGCGCCGGCGTTGATCGGGTTGCTCTGGGTGAGCGTCAGATCACCGTGGACTGTGATGTGATCCAGGCCGATGGCGGCACCCGCTGCGCCTCGATCACCGGCGGCTGGGTCGCGCTGCGGCTGGCGGTGAACAAGTTGATGAAGGCCGGCGATGTGATCTCGGACCCGCTGGTTGATCCGGTCGCGGCCGTGTCCTGTGGTATTTATGCAGGTCAGCCGGTGCTGGACCTTGATTACCCCGAAGACAGCGAAGCAGGCGTAGATGGCAACTTCATCATGACCGGATCCGGCAAACTGATCGAAGTACAGATGAGCGCCGAAGGCTCGGTCTTCAGCCGCGCCCAAATGGATCAACTGATGGATCTGGCGGAAAAAGGCGTGTCCGAACTGGCGACCGCGCAAAAGGCCGCCACCGCATGACCCGCAAGTTCGACGGCGACAGATTGCTGGTCGCCACCCACAACAAAGGCAAGCTTGAGGAGATGGCGCATCTGCTCGAGCCCTTTGGCGTGACGGTCGTGGGCGCGGCCGAGATGGACCTGCCCGAGCCGGAAGAGACCGAGGACACATTTGTCGGCAACGCCCGGATAAAGGCTCACGCCGCCGCACAGGCCACCGGACTGCCCGCCCTGTCCGACGATTCCGGGATCACCATCGACGCGCTGAACGGAGCGCCGGGCGTGTACACGGCTGATTGGGCCGAAACCGGAAATGGCCGCGATTTTCTGATGGCCATGACCCGCGCCCATGATGAGCTCGAAGCAAAAAACGCACCGCACCCCCGCACGGCCCAATTCCGCTGCACGTTGGTTCTGGCCTGGCCCGACGGGCACGACGAGGTGTTCGAAGGCGTCGCGCCCGGTCATCTGGTCTGGCCGATCCGCGGCAAGGATGGGTTCGGCTATGACCCGATGTTTGTCCCCGACGGCTACGACATTACCTTTGCCGAGATGGATCGCTGGGAAAAAAACAAGATCAGCCATCGTGGTCGCGCGGTGGAAATGTTCGTGAAAGGCTGCTTTGGCGGATGATTGGCGCAACGGGGGCTTTGGCCTGTACGTGCATTGGCCCTTTTGCGAGGCCAAATGCCCCTATTGCGACTTCAACAGCCATGTTTCCAAAAATATTGATCAAAAACAATGGCTTGACTCCTATCTGTCCGAGCTTCATCGATCCGCTGCCGAAACGCCCGATCGGGTTCTGAACACGATCTTCTTTGGCGGCGGCACCCCGTCGCTGATGGCGCCCGAAACCGTGGCCGCCGTGATCGACACCGCCCGCGCCCTGTGGCGGCCCGCCAATGACATGGAAATCACCCTCGAGGCCAATCCCGGTTCGGTCGAGGCCGGGCGGTTCGCCGCCTATCGCGATGCGGGCGTGAACCGGGTTTCGATGGGCATTCAGGCAATGAATGACGAAGACCTGAGGCGGCTGGGCCGCATCCACACCGCGGCAGAGGCCCGCGCCGCCTTTGACATCGCCCGCAACTGTTTCAACCGGGTCAGCTTTGACCTGATCTATGCGCGCCAACACCAGACACTGGACGCCTGGCAAGAGGAACTGACCCAAGCGCTATCGATGGCCATCGACCACCTGTCGCTCTATCAATTGACGATCGAAGACGGGACGGCCTTTGGGGATCGATACGCCGTCGGTAAGTTACGCGGCTTGCCCGAAGATGACAGTGCGGCCGACATGTATCTGGCCACGCAGGAAATCTGCGAAGCGCATGGCTTGCCGGCCTATGAAGTTTCGAACCATGCCCGACCTGGCGCAGAATCGCAGCACAACCTGATTTACTGGCGATACGGCGATTATGTCGGTATCGGCCCCGGCGCCCATGGGAGGATTACCCTGAATGGTCAGAAATACGCGACCGAAACCTATCTGAACCCCCAGCGTTGGCTTGATGCCGCCAATCAAGGCAGTGGTGAAAAGAATCGCAGCGCGTTGCCCCTTGAAGATCAGGCAAATGAATACCTTATGATGGGTATGAGAATTACTGAGGGACTAGATATGGACAGGTGGCAAAGTTTGTCTGGCCGCTCTCTTCCCTCTGAAACCATAGATCATCTGACCGACATCAACATGGTTCGGCGCAGCAACGGGCGCCTCATCGCCACATCAGATGGGCGCGCCGTATTGAACGCAGTCATCCGGGAGCTGTTGGACTGAGCATGCAGTATCTTTGGGCCGGACTGGGATTGCTTTGTGTTGCCATGGCGGCTGTTGGGGTTGTCCTGCCCCTTCTTCCTACGGTGCCTTTTCTTCTGCTTGCCGCGTTTTTCTTCGCCCGCTCATCCTCGCGGCTGCACAATTGGCTTGTGACCCATAACCTTTTTGGGCCACTGATTCTTGATTGGCAAAGCTCCGGCGCCATTCGACCAGCCGCAAAAAAGGCGGCAACCGTCTCGATCGCCGCCGTTTTCGGACTCTCTG
Source organism: Ruegeria sp. THAF33 (assembly GCF_009363615.1). NCBI lineage: Bacteria > Pseudomonadati > Pseudomonadota > Alphaproteobacteria > Rhodobacterales > Roseobacteraceae > Ruegeria > Ruegeria sp. THAF33. The sequence goes on from NZ_CP045384.1 coordinate 3,238,892, forward strand.
TTTTGTTGTCAGCACCGCTTTTCGTGTTGATCATTCAGGCGGTTGTGCTGGGCGGTGTCATGATCTTTATCTGGTCACGTCCTAACGGCTGAGCTTGGCGCACAAGTCGTCCAACTGATCCAGATTTTCGTAGGTCAGAACAACTTGTCCCGTTTCCGTTCCGGCCTTGTGATTGATTGACACTTTCATCGCCAGGATCGCGGACAGGTCTTTTTCCAAGGCACGTGTGTCTGCATCCTTTCCGGCATCCAGATTTCTGGAGCGGGGTGCAGAACGCTCGGCACTGCCTTGCTGCTGTTTTTTGACCAAAGCCTCGGTTGCGCGCACCGACAAGCCATCCTTGACGATATGTTTCGCAAGTTCCGACGGATTTTCCGCCGTAATCAGTGCCCTGGCGTGCCCCGCAGACAATTTACCTTCAATAACAAGGGTTTGCACATCTAACGGCAAGGACAGAAGCCGTAAAAGATTTGCGATGTGGCTGCGGCTTTTGCCTAGGGCCTCGGCAAGCTTTTCCTGTGTATGACCAAATCGGTCCATCAACTGCTTGTAGCCGGCGGCCTCTTCCACCGCGTTCAGATCCGCGCGTTGGATGTTTTCGATAATCGCAACTTCCAACACTTCCGTATCATCGAATTCACGCACAATCACCGGGATATCATGCAGCTGCGCCATCTGCGCCGCACGCCAACGGCGTTCCCCCGCGACGATTTCGTATTCATCGGACCCCGTCGCGCGAACAATCAAGGGCTGAATGATACCTTTTTCCTTGACCGACGCTGCCAGCTCGTCCAACTGCTCGGGCATAAATGTCCGGCGCGGCTGGTTGGGGTTGGCTTTCAACTTTTCAATCGGGACTTTCAGATCCGGTCTGCGTGCATCCGTTGAAATCCGGCCTTCTGATTCAGGATTCACATCCGCCATAAGGGCAGACAACCCCCGCCCCAAACCTCTGGACTTTGCTTTCTTGGCGCTCATGTCGCCCTCCTCGTTCCCGCTCAGGCAGCGGTCTTATTGTTCTTGTGCAAGATCTCACGAGCAAGATGCCGGTAGGCCATGGCCCCAAGCGATCCCGAGTCATATTGCAAAACAGGCAGCGCATATGACGGCGCTTCGCTGACCCGCACATTTCTGGGTATTTTCGTTTTAAAGACCATCTCACCCAGATTGTCACGCGCGTCCTTTTCAACCTGACGGGACAAGTTGTTGCGGTTGTCATACATGGTCAACACAATACCTTCGATTCTCAGATCCGGGTTAGCCGTTTGGCGGACCTCTCGAATCGTGAGCATCAGTTGTGAAAGCCCTTCAAGGGCAAAGAACTCGCTCTGCAGCGGAACAAGCACCGAATGCGAAGCAACCATTGCATTCACGGTCAGCAAGTTTAAGGACGGCGGGCAGTCGATAAGCACAAAATCCAGTTCAAACGCATCTATGGCTGGCTGCCTCAAAGCATCATGCAAAAGATAGCTACGTTTTTCGTTGGAGATCAGTTCAATATCGGCGGAACTCAGATCAACGGTCGCCGGAACAACGAAAAGACCTTCGATTTCAGTCTCCTGAACGACGGCCTCCAATGGCGCGTCGTCAAGGATCAGATCATAAGTTGTCCAGTCTCGATCTTCGACACCCAAACCTGTCGAAGCATTCCCCTGCGGGTCAAGGTCAACCACCAGAACCCGACACCCGGATTCGGCCAATCCTGCTGCAAGGTTGATTGCTGTGGTTGTTTTTCCGACCCCACCCTTCTGATTGGCAACAGCAATTATCCGAGGCCCTGAAGGTCGAGACAAATCAACCACGTGATACTCCATTTATCTTAAGGATAACGGCTTGAGGTTCAGTTAAACTTGTAATCGCCTCAGCTTCGAAATTCCATTCCTCACGTGCGTCTTCCAGCTCTTTTTTCCAATTTGCACCTTTGGGCAACAACGCTGTCCCGTTGGTGTGTAAATGCCTGTCACAAAAGGACAACAGGGTGCGCAAGTCAGCCAGCGCTCGGGCGGAAACTATGTTTGCAGCCAAAGGATCAACCGATTCTATCCTTTTTGAAGTAACCGTGCATTTTATACCGCATTCCCGCGCAACGCTGCGCAAGAAAGCCGATTTCCGCTGGTCGCTCTCGATCATATTGAATGCGGCGCCTGGGTTTTCTTCCGCGGCGATGATGGCGCAGACCATACCCGGGAATCCGCCTCCGCTTCCCAGGTCCGCCCAGGTGTCAAACCTGTCAGCGCACCGATAGACTTGCACCGAATCCAGAATATGCCGGTCCCAGATATGCTCCAAACTGTTCTTCGACACGAGGTTGATCTTAGGATTCCAACGCTTCACCAGATCAACATAGGTCACGAGGCGATCGAATGTTTCACGTGAAACATTTAGGTCTCCAAACTTCGAATAATCAACCATCATGCCTGACGAGCTCTTTGATCCCGGCGTAGTTTTGCCAGAACAAGCGTCAGCGCTGCCGGAGTAACGCCCTCGACACGACTTGCCTGAGCGATATTGGCGGGTTTCGCTTGCGACAGCTTCTGTTTCATCTCCGACGACAGGCCGTCCAAGGCAAAATAGTCGAACTCATGCGGGATGACATAGGATTCATCCCGCTTCATTGCTTCGACATCTCGCTTCTGTCTGGCAATGTAGTTGGCATACAAGGCGTCCCGCTCGATCTGGAGCCTGATTTTTGGGTCGACGTCCTGCAAATCAGGAACGAGAGGCAACAAATCTTCGAACGAGGTGTCGGGGAATGCCAGAATTGCCATCCCATCTCTACGGTTTCCGTCCTGATTAACGTTTATACCGGCAGCGAGAACTTCCTTGGGTGTGTAAGTGCGTTCCGTCAGCTTTAACTTCACACTCTCAAGTTGGTTCATTTTATCTTCGAACTGAATCTTGCGCCCTTCTCCGACGCACCCCAGCTCCAAACCAAGCGGTGTCAACCGTTGATCAGCATTGTCGGCACGCAGAGATAGCCGGAACTCCGCGCGCGACGTGAACATGCGGTAAGGTTCGGCAACCCCTCGAGTTGTCAAATCGTCGATCATTACACCAATATAACTGTCGGATCGTGTAAAATGGATGGGCTCCCGCCCTTGGGTCTCCAACGCTGCGTTGAGGCCGGCCACCATGCCCTGAGCCGCGGCTTCCTCATATCCTGTGGTCCCATTTATCTGGCCCGCTAGATATAGTCCGGGAACAGTCGGCAAGGATAAAGAAGCGCTCAGGACACGCGGATCAACATAATCGTATTCGATTGCATATCCCGGTTGCAGAATCTCTGCATTTTCCAAGCCTTTGATTGAACGCACATAGTCCAGCTGAACATCCTGGGGCAGAGATGTCGATATGCCGTTCGGATAGATTGTGTGGTCGTTGACCCCTTCGGGTTCAAGGAAGATTTGATGCGATTCCTTGTCGGCGAAGCGTACGATCTTGTCTTCGATCGAAGGACAATAACGCGGGCCTACCCCATCAATGTGACCGCCATACATGGCAGATTTCGAAAGATTTGCCGCAATTATTTCATGTGTTTGCGCATTTGTATGCGTAATTCCGCAAGAAATCTGGGGCGCGACAACGGATTTCGACATGAAAGAAAACAGGGTTGGTTCATCGTCGCCGTCCTGCCTTTCAAGATCGGACCAATCAATGCTCCGCCCGTCCAGACGCGGCGGTGTGCCGGTTTTCAATCGCCCCATAGGAAGACCGTATCCATCCAACCGCTCTGCCAGTTTGATGGAGGGCCGATCCCCCATTCTCCCGCCTGGGCGAGACACGTCACCAATATGGATGATGCCCCTTAAAAAGGTACCGGACGTCAGAATAACGGCGCGGGCGGAAAGTTCTGATCCATCGGAAAGAACAACACCTGCAACCTTTTCGCCGTTCATCAGGAAATCGACAACCTCGCCGACAACGACGGACAGGTTATCCTGCTTCTCCGTTACCTGTTGCATAGCAAGACGATAAAGGGCGCGATCCGCCTGCGCTCTCGGCCCCTGAACGGCGGGCCCCTTTCGACGGTTCAATAATCGAAACTGAATGCCGGCCTGATCCGCCACGCGACCCATGACGCCATCCAAGGCGTCGATCTCACGCACAAGATGGCCTTTCCCCAAACCGCCAATCGCTGGATTGCAGGACATGACGCCAATGTCCGTTGCAGACAGCGTCACCAACGCCGTTGTAGCGCCCATTCTGGCTGATGCATGAGCGGCCTCGGTTCCGGCATGACCTGCGCCGATGACGATGACATCAAACTTCGAATGTTTCACGTGAAACACTCCTTATTTTCCCAAACAGAAGCTGGAGAAGATTTCATCCAACAGAGTTTCCACGTCTATTCTGCCCACCAGGGATTCAAGGGCGCGAATGGCGGTTCTCAGCTCCTCTGCTGCGATATCATACAGGTCTGGGCCTGATTCCAGAACCGAGATTGCAGATGTAAGTGAATCCAATGCTCTGGTGATTGCAATGCGGTGTCGTTCCCGAGTTGCAATACCATGGGTAGTGGTTCGCTGGCGCAAAATACACGATATCTGGTCTACTAACGCATCTATTCCCTGGCCTGTTTTCCCTGACACACCCTTTCCCCCGATCCCCCGAAGGTCTGCTTTGGGGAAAACATGTATATCATCTTCCCGCATCTCCACCCCCAGGTCCTTCGGTGTTTCAGACAGGAAAACGCGAAGATCGGCGGCCTCCGCTCTGCTGCGCGCAAGCTCGATACCCAGGTTTTCGACATGATCTTCGGTCTCTCGCAGCCCTGCCGTATCCAGCAAGGTCACCGGTAAACCAGCCAGATCCATTCGAACTTCGATCACATCGCGCGTGGTCCCGGCATATTCCGAAGTAATGGCCGCCTCACGGCCTGCCAAGGCATTCAAAAGGGTGGATTTTCCCGCATTTGGAAGGCCGACGATCGCAACCTCGAACCCTGTACGAATTCGCTCGGCAATCTTGACGCCATCTGCTTCACGATGAAGGTCTGACATGACGCCTTGGACCAACTCGCGCACTTCCGGCGTCACATCGGTTGGAACTTCTTCATCAGCAAAATCGATGACAGCCTCCAACAGGGACGCAGCGCGTATCAAATCCCGACGCCACCGTTCGGCCAATGTGCCCAGCTCGCCCGCCAGAATGGTCTGCGCCTGCTTGCGTTGTGCTTCCGTTTCTGCATCGATTAGATCGGCTAGGCCTTCAACCTGAGTCAGGTCCATCTTGCCGTTTTCCAGCGCCCGGCGTGTGAACTCACCCGGTTCAGCGATACGCAACCCTTCCGTATCCGACAGGCAGCGCAGAACGGCGTTGACAGAGGCGGTGCTTCCATGAATCTGAAGCTCGGCCACGTCCTCACCGGTAAAACTGGCCGGAGCCTGGAAGGTCAAGACTAATCCGTCGTCCAAACGTGATCCACCATGATCGGTCAGAGTGCGCAGGACCATGCCACGCTTTGGCAGCGCACCACCCGTCAGACGCGCCGCTGCTGAATGGGAGTCCGGACCCGAGAGGCGGATGACCGCTACCCCGGCTTTGCCCTGCGCGCTGGCCAAGGCGAATATCGTATCCATTCGAAGGCCTCGCTAGAGTTAAAGACCAGTGTCAGGTGTTCATGGAATCGAAGAATTCGCTGTTTGTCTTTGTCTGCTTCAACTTGGACAACAAGAACTCGATTGCATCGGTCGTGCCCATCGGGTTGAGGATACGCCGCAGAACGAAGGTCTTGGCCAGATCGCCCTTGTCGACCAAAAGATCCTCTTTCCGCGTGCCGGATTTGAGGATGTCGATGGCCGGGAACACTCGCTTGTCCGCGATCTTGCGATCCAGAACGATTTCCGAGTTGCCTGTACCTTTGAATTCTTCAAAGATGACCTCGTCCATCCGGCTGCCGGTATCAATCAGTGCGGTCGCGATGATGGTCAGCGAACCACCCTCTTCAATGTTCCGCGCCGCGCCAAAGAAACGCTTGGGCCGTTGCAGGGCGTTTGCGTCCACACCACCGGTCAGAACTTTACCCGAGGATGGGACCACTGTGTTAAAGGCCCTACCAAGTCTTGTGATCGAATCGAGAAGAATAACAACATCTCGTTTATGTTCGACCAAACGCTTGGCTTTTTCGATGACCATTTCCGACACGGCCACGTGGCGCGTCGCGGGTTCATCAAAGGTCGAGGATACCACCTCCCCCTTTACCGAACGCTGCATGTCGGTGACTTCTTCCGGGCGTTCGTCGATCAGCAGGACGATCAGGTAGCATTCCGGGTGGTTCCGTTCGATCGAATGCGCGATGTTTTGCAGGATCACCGTCTTACCGGTGCGCGGCGGCGCCACGATCAACGACCGCTGGCCCTTGCCGATCGGCGCGACCAGGTCGATCACACGTGCGGACTTGTCCTTGATGGTCGGATCCTCGATCTCCATCTTCAGCCGCTCATCCGGATAAAGCGGCGTCAGGTTGTCGAACAGGATCTTATGCTTGGCCTTTTCCGGGTCTTCGAAGTTGATCTTGGTCACCTTCGTCAGCGCGAAATAGCGCTCATTCTCATCCGGAGCTTTGATCTCGCCTTCCACGGTATCCCCTGTCCGCAATGAGTGCTGGCGGATCATCTCGGGTGAGACATAGATGTCATCCGGGCCGGGCAGATAGTTCGCCTCGGGCGAGCGCAGGAAGCCGAAACCGTCCTGAAGCACTTCAAGTACGCCATCGCCACCAACGGTCCAGCCTTCATCGGCGCGTTCACGCAGGATCTGGAACATCATCTCGCCCTTGCGCATGGTCGAGGCGTTTTCGATCTCCAGCTCTTCGGCCATCGCCAGAAGGTCTTTAGGGCTTTTGGCTTTCAGATCAGCAAGATTCAGGGATTCGGTTGTCATGATATATACCTTCACCGCTGACAGTGCGGCACGAAGTGGAATTTCAGTATGGAAGATACGCCGCCCGGACGGGCGTGTTGATCCCTACATAAGCGCAGTGACGGGCGGAGTCAAACAGGCCCTCAGAACTTCAGAACAACCGCCAGAACGATGGCAACCATCAAAACGGTCGGGACCTCGTTCATCATGCGAAACTGCCGCCCACTGAGCATGTTTCGCCCTTCCAGAAAATCCTTGCGTCGCGCCATCAGCCAGTGATGGAACCAGGTCATGCCGATTACGGCAGCGCCCTTGACCCAAGGCCAGCTCCAATCCCACCCCACGATGCCCGGCGTGAACACCATGATCAAACCACAAACCCACGCAACGATCATCGCCGGTCTCATGATCACACGCAGCAGCTTTTCTTCCATTTCAAAGAAAATGTCCTGTGCGCCTTCTACGGCCTGTGCCTTTTCGACGTGATAGACAAACAACCTGGGCAGATAGAACAGGCCCGCCATCCACGAAATCACCGCCATGATATGGAGCGATTTCACCCATGGGTACAAAGTGAACAGAAGATCGGTCATTTCGGCTCCGGGCGTTGTTCGGGACCCTCCCTAATAAAAAAATAAGAAAAGAAAAAGGATGATGGTTTTGTAGGGTGAGTAAAATCCGTGGATTACTTTTTTACACAAGTGTTTTCCCCAGGTGGACAGAACACGGAATTTTTCACGTGATTCTGTTGGTGGATATTTTTAACATTTAAAATCAATTATTTATTATCAGTATTCCTTGTTCCACTTGGGGATAACTGGTAGGAGAATTTGGGATATCGGGCTTTTCCAGAGAAACTGACTTATCCTTGTCCGGACGGGATGGGATTTGAGCGACTCGGGGATCTCTGGCGCGAAATCCCCGGGGTTGCGTGTCAACCGGAAAACCATACAAAGCACCCCTGAACTCTCAATGATTTGCGCACGGGGTTTTCCACATGTCTGTCCCCATTCTTCTTGCTTCCGGGTCTGCCATTCGCGCGCAGCTGCTTGAAAATGCAGGCGTACCGTTTGTGGTTCAAACCGCGCGCGTGGATGAAGAGACGGCCAAACGCGCCCTGCTGGCTGAAAACGCATCTCCACGGGACATTGCCGATACACTCGCAGAAATGAAGGCGCGGAAGGTAAGCGACAAAAATCCCGGTGCCATGGTTCTGGGATGTGATCAGGTTCTGGATTTTGACGGTCAGCTGATGTCAAAGCCGGAAACCCCCGAACAGGCGTTGGCCCAGCTGAAAGCCATGCGTGGCAAGCGTCACATGCTTTTGTCCGCAGCGGTGATCTATCAGAATGCTCAGCCGGTCTGGCGGCATGTGGGGCAGGTACGATTGCGGATGCGGGCCAGTTCCGATGCCTATCTGAAAGATTACGTCGCGCGAAACTGGGACAGTATCCGCCACGCCGTAGGAGCTTACAAGCTGGAGGAAGAAGGTGTCCGCCTGTTCGCCACCATTGACGGCGACTATTTTAACGTTTTGGGTATGCCCCTGTTGGAGCTGCTCAACTTTCTGGCTGTCAAAGGGGTAATCGATCAATGACGGACTATCGGGTTCCTTTGGCCGGTGTGATTGGACATCCCATTGGTCACTCACGATCCCCCAAACTGCATGGTCATTGGCTGAAGACATACGGTCTTGCCGGTCATTACATCCCGATGGATGTGGCACCCGCCGACCTGGAAACTGTGCTGCGCACCCTGCCCAAGGCGGGTTTTGTCGGCGCCAATGTGACCGTTCCCCACAAGGAAGCCGCCTTGAAGATCGCGGATCATGCGTCTGACCGCGCAACGGTGATAGGTGCGGCGAACACTCTGGTGTTTCGTGAAGATGGCTCGATCCACGCGGATAACACTGACGGGTACGGGTTCATGGAGAATCTTCGCACCGGTGCGCCAGACTGGAATGCAAAGGACGGACCGGCTGTTGTCTTCGGGGCCGGAGGGGCCGCGCGCGCCGTGTTGCAGGCATTGTCTGACGCGGGTGTTCCAGAAATCCTGCTGACCAACCGAACCCGCGCCCGAGCGGATCATCTGAAAGAGGAATTCGGTCAACGTATCCGCGTGGTGGATTGGGTTCAGGCCGGAAATGTCATCGAAAACGCAGAACTCGTGGTGAACACCACTTCGTTGGGCATGCAAGGCCAACCGGAATTGCGGGTTCCGCTTGACGGGTTGCAGCCCGGTGCCGTGGTGACGGATCTGGTTTATGCGCCATTGAAAACCCGCCTGTTGCAAACCGCTGAACAGGCTGGATGCACCGCAGTCGATGGGCTGGGCATGTTGTTGCATCAGGCAGTGCCCGGTTTCGAACGCTGGTTCGGCATGCGCCCCGAAGTTGATGCTGATGCGCGTGCGGCGGCCTTGGCATGAGTTTTGCGCTTGGCCTAACCGGTTCCATCGGCATGGGGAAAAGCACAACGGCGCAGATGTTCGTCGAAGAAGGTTGTGCCTTGTGGGATGCGGACGCGGCGGTGCATCGCCTGTATTCCAGGGGGGGCGCGGCCGTTGGCCCCATGGAACGATTGTTTCCGTCGGCCATTCAGGACGGTGCGGTCAACCGGGAGGCGCTGAAACAGATAATTGCGGCCGATCCTGCTGCGCTGAAGGCCATCGAAGCCATCGTCCACCCTCTGGTCGCTGCTGACCGCGCAGCATTTCGTGAAGCCGCGACAAACGACATCCTGGTCTTCGACATTCCGCTTTTGTTTGAAACGGGCGGTGACGTGGCGATGGACGCGGTGGCTTGTGTTTCGATCCCGGCCAACGAGCAAAAGCGGCGTGTCATGGAACGTGGTACAATGACCGAGGCGCAGTTCGAGCAAATCCGCGCCAAGCAGATGCCGAATGAAGAAAAATGCGCGCGGTCGGATTACGTCATCGTGACCGACACTCTGGACCACGCCCGCGCGCAGGTGCAGGATGTGGTCAGGCAAATACGGGCGGGGATGGCAGATGCGTGAAATTGTACTCGACACCGAAACCACGGGTTTCGATCCCGAAAGCGGTGATCGGATCGTGGAAATCGGCGCCGTTGAACTGTGGAACCACGTCGCAACGGGTGAGACGTATCACGTCTACATCAACCCCGAACGTTCGATGCCGGAAGAGGCATTTGGCGTGCATGGCATCGGCCCGGACCTGTTGGAAAACCCACGTCCGCCGGAAAAGGGTGAAGTGACGCTGAAAGACAAACCGGTTTTTGCCAAGATCGGTCACGCTTTTCGCGAATTCGTCGGCGATGCGCGGCTAGTGATCCACAATGCATCTTTCGACATGAAGTTCCTGAATGCCGAACTGAAATGGATGGGTGCCCCGCTCATCCCGATGGAACAGGCGCTGGATACGCTGGCGATTGCGCGCAAACGGTTTCCCGGTTCGCCGGCCTCACTGGATGCGCTTTGCCGTCGCTTCAATATCGACAACTCGAACCGTGTGCTGCACGGCGCATTGCTCGACTCGGAAATCCTGGCCGAGGTTTATCTTGAGCTGATCGGAGGACGACAGCCCGATTTTGGACTGTCAACATCTGCATCATCCGTGGCAGGCGGCGGCGATGATTGGCGACCGGCACCACGAGCAACGCCACTGCCGTCTCGTATTACCGAGGATGAACGCGCGGCACATGATGCATTCATAGAAAAACTGGGCGACAATGCCCTATGGACCCGCACCTGACCCTGTCAGGCACGGGCCAAACCCTCAGGCGTCTGTCTTCTGGGACTGTTCGGCCTGACGACGCATCAATTCGTTGCGGTACAGGGCGACGAAATCGATATTGTCCAGATTCACCGGTGGGAAACCGCCGTCACGGGTGATGTCGCTGACGATGCGGCGCAGGAACGGGAACAGCATCCGCGGGCATTCGATCATCAGGAACGGGTGCAGCTGGTCTTCCGGCACACCTTCCACGTGGAACAGGCCGCAATAGTCCAGTTCACAAAGGAACAGAACGTCTTCCAGGCCTTTGGCTTTGGATGTCAGGTTCAGCTTGATCGACACTTCGAACTGGTGGTCTGCCGGGCGCTTCTTGGCGTCAAGATTCACCTGAACCGCGATTTCGGGCTGTACGTCACCGGAAACACCCTTCTGGGCCATCACGTTCTCAAAGGACATGTCGCGGATGAACTGCCCCAGAACACGCATCTGAACTTGCGGGGCGGCTTTGGCCGCAGTGTTTTCTGCAGCTTTTTCTTCGGCCATGGATCTACTCCAAAAATGAAATTCGCCACTGCTTATCAAGTTGGGCGCGGCACCTCAATGCCGGTGGGGGCCTTCCACCCATTTAGACGGCTTTGACGGATCATTTTTCGGGCGGACCTCGGTAAAGTCGCCATCTATGATGTCACCCTGATCGAACGGATTTCCCCGAGACTGAAAACCGGGGCCTTGGCCCATCTGAAACTGGGTAACGGTGACTTTTGATCTGAGATACCTGAAAACCGCAACCCGCACGCCGGGAACAAGCAACGCAAATCCAATGGCATCAGTGAAAAATCCCGGTGTAAGCAACAAAGCGCCCGACAACAGGATCATCGCACCATGCGCCAGCGGTTCGGTCGGGTCGTCCAGTTCGGCAAACGACCGTTGCAGGTTTCCCAACGCCATGCGACCTTGTGTCCGCACCAAAACAGTGCCCAAAACCGCCGTCAGCACTACGATGGCAAGGGTTGGCCACAAGCCGATCAACCCGCCAACCTGAATAAACAGCGCGATCTCGATGATAGGCACCAACAAAAATGCCAAGAACAGATACATTTGCGTTATCCTTTCCCTTAGGCCGGGCTGTGGACTTGCCACCTACGGTCACCTACATAGTGGCATGAGGCCGCGTATACAAAGCCGCGGTTCTGAAAAGAGGATGAAATGAACGAACCCATGATCCAGTTGCTGGTCCTGGCCGGAATTGCCGTTTTCCTGATCCTGCGCCTCAAGAGCGTGTTGGGCACGCGTGAAGGTTTTGAGAAACCGCCTGTGCAGCAGCAGCCCGAAGCGCATAAGTCGCGCCGCGATTTCGAAGTGATCGAAGGCGGCCCGGATCATGACATCACAGACCATGTCCCGGAAGACAGCGAGCTGGCACAGACGCTGGCGGCGATGAAACGCGTTGAACCCGGTTTTTCCGTCACCGAGTTTGTTCAGGGTGCCCGCGGTGCCTATGAAATGATCGTGATGGGGTTTGAGAAGGGCAACCTGGACGAGATCCAGCCATTCCTGTCGGAAGAAGTTTTTGAATCCTTCGTTGCGGGCGTCGCCGCACGAGAAGATCAGGGCCTGACGATCGAGGCCGAGTTTATCGGTGTCCGAGAGACGACCCTGACGGATGTGAAATTCGACAAGGATACCAATCAGGCCGAGATCACTATGAAATTCGTGGGTGAACTGACATCGGTCGTGCGGGATCGCGGTGGCGATATCGTCGAAGGCAGCCCCAACACCGTGAAACGCCAAAAGGACAGCTGGACCTTTGCCCGTGTGATGGGCAAGGACGATCCGAACTGGCTGCTTGTTGCCACGGACGCATGATTGCCACGCTCCGGTCGCTTTTACTGGTGGGTGCAATGACCACTGCCAGCGCTGCCGGGGCCGAGGCAACGCGATCCATTCTGTCGTTCGATGATCTGCGTGGCTGGGCCGAGGATGACCACGGTGCAGCCCTGTCAGTTTTTCTGAACACCTGCGGGGATCTGAAGGATCCCGATTGGCGGGCCCTGTGCGGTGTGGCAAGAACCTATGATGCCGAAGCGGCACGGTCGTTCTTTGAGCTCTTTTTTCGCCCTGTTCTGGTCGAGGATGGTGAGGATGCCCTGTTCACGGGGTATTTCGAACCCGAACTTGATGGTGCACGTACCCGGACGGATCGTTTCAAATACCCCATCTACAAAATGCCGCCCGAGGCCCGCGCTGAGGGGCCCTGGCTGAGCCGGCGAGAAATCCTGACCAGTGATGTCATGCAGGGCCGCGGGCTTGAGATTGCCTGGGTCGATGACCCTGTAGAGTTGTTTTTTCTGCAAATCCAGGGTTCGGGCCGCATTCGATTGCCGGATGGCGGCGCTTTGCGCGTCGGGTATGGCGGTGCGAACGGGCATCCCTACAGGTCAATTGGCGTGGAACTGGTGCGGCGCGGCATTCTTGGCGCGCATGAGGTCAGCGCGCAGATGATCCGCGCCTGGGTGCGCAAGAACCCCGAGGCCGGCGCGGAATTGCTGCTCCACAACCCATCATACGTGTTTTTCCGCGAAGTTTCACGTGTCGCGCCCGAGCTTGGGCCGCTGGGCGCCATGAACCGATCTGTCACGACCATGCGCAGCATCGCGGCTGATCCGGCCTATACCCCGCTGGGTGCGCCGGTGTGGGTGGAAAAAGACGGCAAGGAACCGATCCGCCGCCTGATGATTGCGCAGGATACGGGTGCGGCCATCAAAGGCGCGCAGCGGGCCGATATCTTTTTCGGAACGGGGGACGAAGCCGGTCAGGCCGCGGGCAAGCTGAAGGATCCTGGTCGGATGGTGCTGTTGCTGCCCATCCAGCGTGCCTATGCCCTGCTGCCGGATGAATTCTGATGACCCGGCGCAAACTGACAAGCGAAGAGATCGAGCTGTGGCGCAAGGTCGCCAAACAGGCCGAGAGGCTGCACCCCGAGATCCCGCAGACGATCCATCCGACCTCTTTGCCGAAACCCAAGCCCAAGAAAACCCCGAAACCCCGTTTTCAGGCATTCGAACTTGGACAGACCCATCAGTCGAAACCGAAACCGAACGACCTGAAGCCCACGGTGACGGATGCGTTGCGCAATGCACCGGTTCAGATGGACAACAAGGCCTTTGGCCGGATGAAGCGCGGCAAGCTGAAACCCGAAGGCAAGCTGGATCTGCACGGTATGCGGGTGGCTTCGGCCCATCCGACGTTGATCCGATTCATCCTGAGCGCGCAAGCACAGGGTAAGCGTCTGGTTTTGGTCGTGACCGGCAAAGGCAAGGATCGGGACGAGCCCGGTCCGATTCCGACGCCGCGAGGTGTTCTGCGAAATCAGGTTCCTCACTGGTTGTCGATCCCACCGCTGGCCCAGGCGGTGTTGCAGGTCACGCCGGCTCATATAAGCCACGGCGGAGACGGGGCGTATTACGTGTATCTCAGGCGGGTGCGTTAAAGGTCGCGACACGCGCGGGAAATACCGACCCAAACAAGGCTGCATACCAGCACGAAGAACAGACCAATCCAGAAAAACTGAATGCTCAGCGGGATACCAAGGTCAATCAGAACGCCGGTCAGACCTGGGCCGATGGCTGACCCCAGTACCATGACAGCCGCAGCCAGCGCCTTGATGGCCCCGATATGCCGGGTCCCATAGAATTCTGCCCAGAACGCGCTGGGCAACGTGCTGTTCGCTCCGACCGTCAGGCCAAGAAACACCAACCCGATCGTCGCGCCGCTGATTGATTCAGTCATGCCCAAAACCACAAACCCAACCGCCATCGGAAGCTGATAGAATGGCATGATGCGCGCAGTGCCCCATTTGTCCAATGCCCAGCCCGCAGCAAACATCGACAGCAGTGATACTCCGGTAAAGATCGGGAACAGAGCGACCAGTTGGATATGCTGCCAGCCTTTGACCTCGGCGAAATAGACCTGATGGAAGAAAAACGCGGTGATGAATGCCGATGGCGCAAGCACGGCGGGCACCATGAACCAGAACAAGGGGTCAAACAGCGCGTCGCGACGGCTCCAGTGGCGACCCTGCATCCCAATGGCAGAGGATTCGCTGGCAAGGCTTTGCGGTGTTCGTTCCTCGCGCAACAGCCGCATCAGAACGGGTATTCCCAAGGCAGTCATCCCTGCCGCGACCACCCACAGCCAACGCCAGTCCAGGTAAACCATGGCTGCAACAAAGATCAGGGGCAGCAGGGCCTCACCGATGGCATAGCCGATGGATGCAATGGAAAGCGCCTTGCCCCGCGTGACCGTAAACCACCGCGCCATGGCGACCGCGGCCAGATGTGTGCTCATCCCCTGACCCAGCAGGCGCAACAGAAAAATCACCACCGGCAACAGCAGAAGCCAGGTATTCAGCGCCATGGCAAGGGCGGCCAGGGCCAACCCAGCCAGAACCGCCGGACCCAGCACCCGGACGCGAAAGATATCCGTCAGCCCTCCGGCCCAAATCATCACGATGGCCGACAGGGTTGTGCCCAATGTGTATAGCCCACCCCACGCACCGTGGCCGAGGCCGAATTCCGCGCGGATTTCACCGGCAAAGATCGAGATGAAGAATGTCTGCCCGAAGCTGGATAAAAACGTCAGAAGAACGCCGGCGCCAAGCCAGGTGGCATTGTCCAGAAGATACCGACGCAGCTTGAACCGCGTCACGGAGTGGTAACCTGTGCCTGCCCAGTTTCCGTCAGAACAATTTCAGTGGCCCCGTCTGGATTGCGCTCGCTGGGTGGCACCAGAATATCAATGGTCGGTCGATCTTCCCGCCCGAAGGTATTGTTGACACGCCGCAACGAGTTGAGGATCGACAATAAAGCCGGAGAGGTCGCGGCAACGAAATGCGAGGATGCCGCGTCACTGTTGAAAGCAGTCGTGTCGATCACGCTGATCGGGAATTCCTCGAGCGAGTCAACCGAACTGATGTTCCCCAACCGCTGGCCCTCATCCGTGCCACGCAAACGGCCCGAGATGTTCAGGATCTTGTCCTTTTGCGACACCATTACGATGAACGGATCGGGGGGGTTGTCGATACGTTTCATCTGCGAGCGAAACAGATCAAGATCAAGGTCAGGCGAGATCAGAACGACCCCTTCGATGTTTCGCTTGGCCCAGCCGGGTTCCTGCAATTCGGTTTGCCGCATCATCTCCATCGTCAACGCGCCGCCCATGGAATGCGCGACCAGAATAACGCGTTTGACACCCATGGCTTTCAGTTCGCGGATGGTCTGTTCCAACCCGTCGCGGGCGAACAGCATACTGTCCAGATCATAGGCATATCCATAGCCCGTCGCGCGGCTGGGCCAGGAATACACCAGCGTTGATCCGGGGAGGCCGATGTCATGTGTCAGCTGCGCCGCGCGGAAGATCGTTTCGGTCTGGGTCGAATTGTAGCCGTGCACAAAGATAGTGACGTCATCCTGTCCTCGCAGGTGTTTGCGCAGCCCCTGCGGTCCATCCAACTCGGTCACGTCTGCCAGAACGAATTCTTTCCGCGGATTCGGGTTCGCGTAGGAGAAGCGGAGCGTACCCGGAGTATGCGTGGGTGGAATAGAAACCGTCGTTTCCAGGAACCTGAGCGTTTCACCGCGTCGGAATCCATAGGAGCCATCGGCCTCACGCGCGCGGGTCGTGCTTGCGAAGATGGTTTCAGGTTTTCCGATGTTCACGGCACCGGGCACGACCTCGGACACCGTCCGGTCGACACAGGCGCTGAGCGAAAGGGATATGAACAGAATGACGAAGTATCGCAGCACGGGCCAGACCTCGGGGTGACTTGTGCACACGCTAGCCTATTCCTGCGCGACGTCCAGCATGGCAAGACCAAAACAACGGCAAAAAACGGCTGGCCGTGTTACAAAACGTAACGGCTCAGATCAGAGGACTTGGTCAATTCACCAAGATTGTCGCTGACAAACTGTGCATCAACGGTGATCTCCGAACCGGCTTTGTCCGGTGCAGCGAAGGACAGTTCTTCGAAAACCCGCTCCATGACCGTGTAAAGCCGCCGCGCGCCGATGTTTTCGATACTCTGGTTCACGTCAGCCGCAATCTTCGCCAATGCCGCGATGCCGTCTTCGGTAAAGCTGACGGTCACGTCTTCGGTGCCCATCAACGCCGTGTATTGCAAGGTCAGGGCATTGTCGGTTTCGGTCAGGATGCGCACGAAGTCTTCTTCGGTCAGGGCGCGCAGTTCAACGCGGATCGGCAGGCGCCCCTGCAATTCCGGCAACAGATCCGACGGTTTGGCGATGTGAAACGCACCCGAGGCGATGAACAGGATATGATCCGTTTTGACTGGGCCGTGCTTGGTGCTGACGGTGGTTCCCTCGATCAAGGGCAGAAGGTCGCGCTGCACGCCTTCGCGGCTGACATCGCCGCCGCGTGCGTCAGAGCGGGCGCAGACCTTGTCGATCTCATCCAGAAATACGATGCCGTTCTGTTCGACGGATTCCAGCGCGGTGCGGGTGACGGTTTCGTCATCCAGCAGCTTGTCGGCCTCTTCCCCGATAAGCGCATCATAGCTTTCGGCGACGGTCATGCGTTTCTTGACGGTCCGCCCGCCAAAGGCCTTGCCGAAAATGTCGCCCAGATTCATCATGCCCATCTGACCGCCCGGCTGCCCCGGAATGTCGAACATCGGCATCGGGTTCGAGGTGTCGGACAGTTCCAGCTCGATCACCGTGTCGTCCAGTTCGCCGGCTTTCAGCTTTTTGCGGAACATCTCGCGCGTGCCTTCGCGCGCATCTGCGCCTGCAATGGCTTCGATCACCCGATCTTCGGCGGCCTGATGGGCCTTGGCCTTGACGTCTTCGCGCATGAACTCGCGGGTTTGCAGGATGGCCGCATCTGCCAGATCGCGCACGATCTGTTCCACGTCACGACCGACATATCCGACTTCGGTGAACTTGGTGGCCTCGACCTTTATAAACGGCGCGCGGGCCAGTTTTGCCAGGCGGCGGCTGATTTCGGTCTTGCCAACGCCGGTGGGGCCGATCATCAGGATGTTCTTGGGATAGACTTCTTCCCGGATGTCGTCCGGCAATTGCTTGCGGCGCCAGCGATTGCGCAGGGCGACGGCCACGGCGCGCTTGGCGTCCTTCTGCCCGATGATGAAGCGATCCAGTTCCGAGACAATCTCGCGCGGGGTCAGGTCGGTCAAAGGGCAGTCCTTTCGGTCGGCATTTGTGTCATGCGGCTTAGGTAATCACCGCGCGGGCGAAAACAACCAAGCCTGTATTCATGGCCGCGTTGGTTAGCAATGCCGGCTCAGGTTTGCAAATGCTTTGCTTGGGGAATGCGCGAACCCTCTGCTACAGTGATTTCAAGGGTTTGAGGGTCAGGAGCGTAAGACATGACAAATATTGCCAAGATTACCCTTCTGTTTGTGGTGTTTGTGGATCTGATCGGACAGGGGTTGGTCTTTCCCATCATCAACTCGCTGATCATGGAAACGAAATCCGGGTTTCTGCCCGAAAACACGCCCGAGGGGCGCAGGCATTTCTATTACGGCCTTGTGATCGGGTGCTTTTTCCTGTCGTGGTTTCTGGGCGTTGTCTATGTTTCGAAAGTATCGGATTCGATCGGGCGCAAGAACGCTTTGCTGGTGTGTCTGGGCGGTGCTCTGGCCGGGTATGCCCTGACCATTGCCGCGCTTTATCTCAACAGCCTTCTTCTGCTGATCGTCGGGCGTTCGATCACCGGGTTCACAGCGGGCAACCAACCCATTGCGCAAGCGGCGATGATCGACGGCAGCACCGACGCGACAGACCGGGACCGGAACATGGGCTATATCGTGACGGGCGTCAGCTTTGGCCTTGTGGGCGGGCCGATCATCGGCGCGGTCTTGTCTGACGCCGCCCTGCTGGGCGGCTTCGCCACGCTGAGAACGCCCTTTTACGGCGCATTTGTCCTTGTGCTGATTGCAATCTTTCTGGTCCTGTTTTTCTTTCAGGATACCCGAACGGATCGTGCGCCCTTTGTTTTCCGCCCCCGTGACATAACAGACAGCCTGATGGCAGTGCGTAGTCATCCGATGGTGTTGAAGATCCTGCCGGTCTATTCGTTCTTCATGATCGCCAATGTCACCTTCTACGTCTTTGTCGACAATTTCCTGACCAGCGCCTTCGGATACGGAGTCATCGGCGGCAGTATGGCGATGGTCGTCATCGGTGTGGCGCTGGCCTTCTCCAGCACGTTCCTGGTGAAACCCGCGCAAGAGAAATTCAGCAAACATGCGATAATCCACACGTCACTCATCGTCATGGTGATCTGCGGTTTCGCGTTCGCCTTCAGCCCAAGCGGCGTGGTCAGTTATGTGCCGGTCTTTTTCTTCTATTTCCTGTTCGGAATCGCCTACCCCACCATGCTTGGGCTGTTCTCTTCCAGCGTCAGCGAAGCGGATCAGGGCTGGGTCATGGGTGTGACCACTGCCGTGTTCTGCCTTGCGGGCGGGATCATGTCGCTGATCGGGGGCGGATTGATGAGCATCGATATCCGCGTGCCCTACTACATCGTGATCATCGCAGCGATCATTGGCCTGATCGGCATGCATCGCCGCTGGAAAGGCAAGGAGATTTCGGCGCTGTTAGCCTGAGATCGTCTCAACCGTCAGATTACCATTGGTATAGACACAGATATCGGCCGCGATGGCCATTGCCTGACGCGCGACCTCTTCCGCCGACTTGTCACTGTCCATCATCGCGCGGGCAGCGGCCAGGGCAAAATTGCCCCCGGATCCGATGGCAGCCACGTTGTGTTCAGGTTCCAGCACGTCACCCGCCCCGGTGATCACGAACATGTCCTTGCCGTCCGTGACGATCAGCATCGCTTCGAGCTTTTGCAGGTATTTGTCGGTACGCCAGTCTTTGGCCAATTCCACAGAAGCACGGGCAAGTTGGCCCGGTGTCGCCTCGAGCTTGGCCTCCAGCCGTTCCAGCAAGGTGAAGGCGTCTGCCGTCGACCCGGCAAAGCCGGCGACAACTTCGGACCCTCCGGGGGACAGGCGACGCACCTTGCGGGCCGTGCCCTTGATCACGGTTTGACCAAGGCTGACCTGCCCATCACCGGCTATGACGATCTGACCATCCTTCTTGACGCCAATGATCGTCGTGCCGTGCCAACCGGGAAAGTCGTTGTCTGCCATGATCGTCTCCGTTTTCGCTGGCGGTATATATGGGCTGGGTCGCAGGTTGGCGCAACCCGTTCTTCAATTGCCTAAAAGATATGCAAAAAACGCATTCCGGGGTTACCAGACCAGCAATTGTGAGTCCGGGCATGCAGGACTACATGGGGCTTACAACCGACAACGGGTCGGCTGTTTCTTCACAAAGGACCGCGCACATGGCAACCACAGCTAACATTCATGCGCCGCTCGGAGCAGCTACCATCCTGCACGTAGTGGACGCGTTCACCAATGTCGTCAACACCGTTGTCGAATGGAAAGAATCCCGCAAAACCCGCAAACTCCTGTCGGAACTCAGCGACGCCCAGCTTGACGATATCGGCCTGAGCCGCGCAGACATCGCCGATCTCTGATGTTCCCGCAGATCAGCAACTCGAGACAGCCGCACGGATTTCCGAGCGGCTTTTTCTTTGTTCAGCCCTGAACGTATTTTCCAGCAAGATCAGGCAGAAACGCCTCGATCGCCGCAGTTGCAACCACGTGCCGCGTTCCCGCTTCTTCGTCGACAACGTCAAGCCCACCTTTGACTGCGCGAACCTCGGCCCTGCCCCGCGGCAGATCCGAGGCAACCAGATCGCAATCCACCTGTTCAGGATCCTGCACGCCGATCGTGACGCTGACGCGCATTTCGGAATGGTCGATCCCCAGCTTTGAAAACAACGTGATGGATGAATGGTGCAAAGCATCCTGCACCGCGCGGCGGGCTGCCTTGGTATAGTCCTGGCCGTACAGATCGTTACCTGTTCCCATCTCCAGAATGATGCGTTTTTCGCTCATTGCGCGGGCTCCATGTCGAAGGAAACGATCAGGGCGGCGTTGGCGATGACCGTGTGCCCGTCACTGTGGGGTTTTGCGATGTCCAGCCCGCCTTTGGTGACAGTAATGTTGGGATGACCATAGGGAAAGACAGCCTTCAACGCTTCGGTGTCCACCTGATCCGGCTGCTGAACCCCTATTTCGGCATCAATGATCATCGCCTCTTTCGGAAACCCGAACAGTTCCGCGATGTTGACCGAGTTGTGCCAAAGCGCATCCTTGATCGCCCGCAGTGACGCCTGAGTATAGTCCATCCGGCGCAGGGATGTGCCCATCCCGAATTCCACAAGGACCCGCGTTTTTGCCATTGGTGTCTCCGATGTCTTCAATAGAAAAGGCGCCCCGATCTGAGGCGCCTTCGAGATAATCTGTTAGAACCAGATCAGATGGATTCGTCGATCCAGCTTTGCAGGGCGGCTTTGGGCGCCGCGCCCGCGCGGTTGGAAACGACCTGACCGTCCTTGAAGATGAACAGCGCGGGGATGCCACGTACACCCATGGCGGCGGCTGAGTTCGGGTTGCTGTCCACATCGACCTTGGCGATTTTGACTTTGTCGCCATACTCGGCCGCCAGCTCTTCCAGCGCAGGGCCGATTTGCTTGCAGGGGCCGCACCATTCGGCCCAGAAATCCACGACCACGGGAACGGTCGAATTCTTGACTTCGGCGTCAAAGGTGTCGTCGGTAACGGCTACGGTCGACATATTCTGTCTCCTGAATGGGGTAAACTTGGGAACAGAACGTATGTGCCGCTTCGGGTAAGGTCAAGATATCTGGGTGCGGGCCAAAGCATCTGTCACAAGATCGTGTGGCAACCACATCAGCCGCGCCGTGCGGGTCCACAGAATGGCGGTACGAATGCTGCGATCCGGATAGATCTGCGCCAGCGCCTGCGCGTATGCCCCCATCTGTCGCAGCAGGCCTTCGGGGCAGTCTTCCGCGCGGTTTGGAACAGTGGCATTTGATTTGAAATCAATCACATGCACTTCCGTTGCCGACAGGATCAGACGATCCACAACCCCAAGTATCCGCTGCCCGTTCAGAGCGGCAGTAATGGGCACCTCGGCCAACGTGTCAGGTGCAAAGACGGGCTGCAAACCTTCCGCTGTCAGCACAGTTACGGCTTCGTTCAAAATCTCGTGCCGGTCCGTTTCGTGCATATCGGGCAGCAACCGCGCGCAAAGCTCTGGCCAAAGGTCTTTCTCGGCCACGGGAAGGTGTTCCAGCAACAGGTGCAGGCGGGTTCCGCGCAGTTTGGCCGCATCTTCATCCAGGCCGGCATCTCCGGGCAACGCCTTAGGACCACCCAGATCCGAAGGGCTGAGCGTGCCGGCAGGCGCAACCGGATCCGGTGCAGGGTGTTGGAACATGTCCGGCAATTCGACTTGCTGAACGGCAGTGTTCGGTTGATCGATCAAGGGCAGCGCGTCCCAATCCCCGTGGGACAGGCGGCGGATATCGGTACCCGGCACCTGCGAGGCCCCGGCCCGATCCATCGCCGCCTCGACCATCTGATACCAGCTGTTGCTGTCTTTCCCCAAATCACCTGCCGCCGCCACGATCAACCACTTTTCCGCCCGTGTCAGAGCCACATACAGCAACCGAAGCCGTTCGTTTTCCTCGCGGTTGCGCGCCTCTTCCCGCGCCTGCGAGATCAGGTTTGGTGACGCGTCCGCCGACACTTTCCACAAGGGTGTTCCGCCGGCCAACATGATCTCGGCGTCACGCGGGGGCTGGCGTTTGCCGGTATCCGGCAGGATGACGATCGGCGCCTCCAACCCTTTTGAGCCATGAACGGTCATCACCCGGATCCTGTTGCCGACGCCGCTCATCTGTCGTTTGATTTCCAGATCGTCCGTCTGCATCCAGACCAGAAATCCCGTCAGGCTGGGGATATCCGTTCGCTCATAGGCCAGAGCCTGGGACAACAGCGCGTTGATGCCGTCTTCGGCTTCTGCCCCCAACCGCCCCAACAGCTTGCGCCGTCCGTCATGGCGGGTCAGGATACGTTCGATCAGATCATAGGGGCGCAGAAAGTCGATCTGGCTGCGCAGATCGTTCAGCACCGACAGAGTTTCGGGAAACTCTTCCGCGCGGTTGCGCAGTGCGGCCCAAAGGAACTGTTCCTTGCGACGGTGCGCCAGATCGAAAAGCTGCTGTTCGGACCAGCCGAACAAGGGGGATTTGAGAACCGTCGCCAGGGACAGGCTGTCTTCGGGCGTGGCCAGAAAGCTGAGCAAGGCCGCTAGATCCTTGACCGCCAGTTCAGCGCCCACTTTCAACCGATCTGCTCCGGCGATAGGTAGATGCAGCGCCTTGCAGGCACGGATGATCTCGGCAAACAGGTCCGAGCGGCGTTGCACAAGGATCAGAAAATCCCCCGGCTGCACCTTTCGACGAACGAATTGGCCGGATTTGCCATCTTCCGGGATCGTCTCACCCCGTTCGATCATGTCTTTGATCGACTGTGCAACCTTTTCGGCCAGAATGACGGTGTGATGTCGTGCGCCGGGACGATCAACCGGATCGGTCCAATCCCCGTCTTCGGTATCTGCAACCTTTTCAACCACGGGCCAAAGATCAACACGACCTGGCAGATCGGCCTTGAAAGCACGGTGCTGACTGTCCTTGTGAAACCCCGCATCAGAGCGGTTTTCGAACAGGATATCGACCAGAGTCAGGATCGCGCTGGAGGATCTAAACGAGTATTCCAACGTCGAATCCCACAGTTTAGAGCCTGATTCAGCCAGTCTCCGGCCAAACTCTTCCTGCATTCTGTCAAAGGCTTGTGGATCGGCGCCCTGAAAGGAATAGATCGATTGCTTCTTGTCACCGACGACGAAGATCGTGCGTTCAACCCCGGATCGGGCCCCTTCCCCGCTGGTGAATTCCTGCGCCAGTTTCTCGATCACGTCCCATTGATCGGGGCTGGTGTCCTGTGCTTCGTCCACAAGAATATGATCGATGCCCCCGTCCAGTCGGTACAGCACCCATTCGGCCACTGCCGGATCGTTCAACACCTGCCGCGCGCGCAGGATCAGGTCGTCGAAATCCAGCCAGCCGCGCAATTGCTTGCGCCGTTCGTATTCCGGCAGGAAGGCTGCGGCAAAGCGGTGCAGAACCGCGGTTTTCTGCGCCGCGACCAGCGCCAGACGCTGTTCTCGTGCGGTTTCGATCCGCAGCATGAAGGCCTCGAGCTGCGGCATCCGGTCGGCCAGCACACCTTCGCGCAGGGGTTTGGTCGGAAAAGCGTTGAGTTTGGCCGTGAAGGGTTCCTTTGCGCCCTTCCCTGTCAGAAACACGCTTTCCAACATAGGTAGATGTGCCAATCTGGCTTCGTTGAACCCGGCCAGTTTCGCGGCGGCCTTGGCGTTGTTGCCACCGCTTTCGGTCAAAGCGGGCAGCATGGACCGGATCAGGTCGATTTCGCCACCAAGAAAAACCCGCCCAAGCAGCGCGGTTTCGTCAAAGCCGGCGGGCAGATCGAAGCGATGCAGCAGATCGGACCACCCAAGCGGCTGCACAAACAGATTGCGTTTTTGCGTGAGTGCAGCAGTCAGTTTGTCAAAACCCGTGTCCGTGACAAACCGGGCCACATCTTCAATCAACCCGGCCTGAGGGCCTGCGGCGAAATCTTCGACAATCTCCTCTCGCAACAAGGCTGCTGCGCGGTCTTCCATTTCGGTGAACTGCGGGCTGACGCCAGCCTCGAGCGGGAATCGTCGCAGCAACGAGGCGCAGAACGAGTGGATGGTCTGGATTTTCAGACCTCCCGGCGTTTCGATGGCGCGGGCAAACAGGGTGCGTGCTTGCGCCAGCTTGTCCGAGCTGATTTCGCCGGGTACACCGAGATCGGTCAGCTGTTCCAGCAGAGAGCTGTTATCCAGCATTGCCCATTCACCAAGGCGCTTGAACAACCTGTTCTGCATCTCGCTGGCGGCGGCTTTGGTGTAGGTCAGGCACAGGATGTGCTGAGGCTGGACTCCGTCCAGCAGCAAACGCGCCACCCGGTCCGTCAAAACCCGCGTCTTGCCTGATCCCGCATTGGCCGCCAGCCAGGTCGAGGCATCGGGGCGCGCGGCCTGCACCTGCCGTTCTGTTGCATCGTTGCGCGGGCTCATGTCAGGTCCTCAGGGCATGTTTCGGCTGTCCGGTCCCATTCGCCGAACCGAGCCAGGTGATCATAATCACCGATATCTGAATCCTTGTGCAGCATACGACGGGACGAAAATCCCTGATCAGGCTCTAAATAAGCGGAAATCAACTCTTTCAGCTCGGCAAGAACCTTGTCGGTCGGTTCTTTTTCCAAGGGCGCGGCAACCTCCTTGTAGCTGCCACCCATACCGATGAAGATGGCTTCGGCCACGCCTGTCGGGTCAAGGCCCTCAATCCCGCCCTGCTCGGCCATGGCCGCTTCGATCAGCAACTGCTTGTCGAATTTGGATTGCTGACTTTCCGTGGGTGGCGCGCCGGTTTTATAGTCGATGATCCGCAACGCACCCCGGCTGTTGCAATCGATCCTGTCCGCGCGCCCGACAATGGTGAAATCCAGAGGGTTCAGCACCAGCTTCATTGCCGCCTCAAACGCCACCGGCCCGCCATCAGCCCGGCGCGCGAGTTCTGCGCCAAGGAAATCCTCCGCGATCCGTTCCAACCGGGCCAGCCACAGTTTGCGGGCCGTCGGCCAGGCGACGTGTTGATCCAATAGAGCATGCGCCCGTTTCAGGAAATTGCCCCGCGCCAGCAAAGCCCTGTCGAGGACGCTGTCCTTGATGAAATGCTCGAGGATTTCGTGAATCACAATTCCTCTCAGCAAGGCATCGGGGGCCTGTACAAGCGGATCTAGCGGTTTCAGCCGAAGCACATGTTTGGCGTAAATCGCGTATGGATCGCGGATCAGCCTCTTTATCTCGGTCACAGACAGACGGCGCGGACGCGCGGCGGCCGGTGGGCGCGGAGAAGGACGCGGTGCGGGGTCGATCCGCGGCGCATCTTCCAGTGCCTCGGACCAGTTCAACCATTTTTCGCCCTGAGCGCGCATTTTGACCAGAGCTTCGGGGCCACCCTGACCCGGCAAACCCTGCAACAGGTTGGTCAGTCGGTTCAGCCAGCGCGACGGTACCGTCTCGGCATCATCCGAGCGGGTCGCGCGGGTCAACCACACTTCGGGTGCGCCGATGGCCTGCTGGAAGTCATGCGCAGACAGGCCGATCCGGCGTTCGGGCAGCAACAAGCCGGCTTTGTCACGCATCTGCCGGTTCAACCAGGGATCGGGCGTTGGCGCCTCTGGCCAACTTCCTTCATTCAACCCGCCAAGGATCAGCAGGTCGGCGCCCTGCACCCGTGCCTCGAGCGTGCCCCAGATCATGATGTGCGGATGCGGCGCATCCCGGTCACGAACCTCTTCACCCGCAAGCAGAGCACCCAGCAGATCGGCAAAGTCATGGGCCGTCATCAGGCCGCCATGCTGCGCCTCTGCGCTGAGAGAATTCAGCACCCCCAGTGCCTTTTGGCCTGCGTTTTTGTCCCACAGAGTGCCCGTTTCACCCGTGCTGCCGGCCGAGATCGCCTCGGCCAGTGTCATCAAACGCGCCACCCAGTCCGCGAGGTGCAGTTCACTGGTGATCTGCTGGTCGCAGAAATGCTGCACGACCCATTTCACCCAGCTTTCCTGGGCCTCTTTGCGCACTGCAAAAGCCGCAAGGCTTGCACTGTCAGGAAAGGGCGGGCCGTGACGGCGCAGGTCAAGTTCCAGGTCACGCGTGTGCAGCAAATGAATTCCGCGGTCACCGCCATCATGACATAGCGGGTGCTTCAAAAGGGTCAGCAGCGCCTCGCCTTCCAGACGGCGTGTGAACAGGTTGGCCACATGGCGCAGAAAACGTCCCGGTGGGGAAAGTTGCAGCGGCAGGCCCGCACTGTCGTCCGGCACGATGTTCCACCGATCCAGCGCGGCGCTGACCTGGCGGGTCAACATGCGATCCGGCGTGATCAGAGCGGCGGTCTGTCCTGTTTCCGCCGCCTGCCGCAGGCGCAGGGCGATGGCCAATGCCTCGGCGCGAGGCGATTGAGCCTCGACCAGTGTCAGGCCGTCGGTTGCGCCTTTTATTTCGGACAGTCTGGGGCCTTCGGTCATCCAGGCGTCAGTGACGGGTGCCGGACGTAAAGCTAGGGATATCAAGCGGTTACGCGAGGGTGAGGGAGCCGATAAATCCGTCCATTGGGTGATCTGACCCGGTGTAAGTTCCAGCGCGCGCATCAACTTGCGGAAACGGTATTGTGGGTGATCTTCAGACGTCAACGCATCATCCAACCCCTGCCAAACGTGATCCGGCTGGTCGAAATCAAATCCGGGCAGCACCAATGCGCCTTGCGGCAGGCGCGCGATGGCTTCCATCAACATCAGGGTGGTGCCACGGGACCCGGTAGAGCCCGCCAGAATGACCGGGTGTTGCGGGGGGGCAATCTGCCATCGCGCGATCAGGTTTTCGACCACGCGGCGCTGGCGGGCCTGTGCATCCATCGTCTGCCCGCCGGTGTCGATGAATTGATCCGCGATGCCGATAAAGGCTTGTGCCCGCGACCAGTGTCCGGACATATCGCTGACGTCCAGCTGCCGGATCGCTTCGGGCGATACGCCTTCGCCCTGCATTTCGTCAATCAGCGCGGCCAGACTGTCGGACAGGTCAAAGATCGATGACCGGGCGGCAAGGTCCGGCTGTTGTTCCAGCAGTTTGGATACAAGCTGAGTCAACTCAAGACGCCGCCGCAGAGGCGGGATAGCAGGCGGGATCCGCGCCAGATCAACCCTTTCACCCAAGTCCGTCACCAACGAGAGACGGGGCAGAAGGCAAGGTGGCCCCTGATTGAACAGATCGCGGACGCGCCGTTCCATGCGTCGTGTGTTCAGGATCAACTCTACCCGCGCCAAAGCTTCGGGTGGGCCCGAACAGCGCTGCCGCAGGCCATCGACCAATGCCTTGGGGAAATCCGTACCGGGAGGCACGGCAAATACACGGGGCACGGTGCCGGATTCAAACATCTGCCAGCAAACCCTCGGCCAGCGCGATGCCTTCCGGACGACCTACATCGCACCAGCGTCCAGGGTATTCGACCGCAAAAAGCCGACCCTGATCAAGCATCTGGTTCCAAAGCAGGTTGAGTGAAAACGCTGTTTGCGAGAACGAATGCAAACCCTGGGCCTTGAGGATCTGGGCCCCGCCGTAAACCAGACCAGGACCGCGCGTGATCCGTCCATCTTTTCCAGCGGTGAAATCACCCGATCCAATATGACCAACGGTTCTCGCAACTGGAACACACATCAGCAGCGCATCCATACGACCCGGGTCCCAGGCGTGCTGCAACAGGGTCAAAGGGTTTGGCCCTGACCAGATCGCGTCCGTGTTCAACGTGAATACGGGGTCGGTGCCCAGCATCGGCAAAGCCGCCCGCAATCCGCCACCTGTTTCCAGTATTTCAGGGTCTTCCCGAGACAGCAGAACGCCTTTGGGGCCGAGATGCGCCGCGAGCTGATCAGCGTGATAATGCAGGTTGGCAACGGTACGGACGGGATCAAGATCTTCGACAAGATCCAGCGCATGATCAATCAGTGGTCGCCCCGCCACTTCGATCAATGGCTTCGGCCGGTCTTTGGTCAGCGCGCCCATGCGGGTGCCGAACCCGGCTGCGAACAGCATTGCGGCAAATGGCGATCCGGTCATTGCGTTCTCAACTTGGCCAGGTTTTGCGGTGTGGGTCTGGGCAAAGCTTCGTGCAGCAGGGACGCCACCGAAACCAGGGCAGGGTGATCCAGATCGCGCATCAGATGTGCCCAGACGGCCGGGATCATGTCCACATAGTGAGGCTTGCCATATTCCGTCGCCAGACGTGCAAAGACGCCAAGGATACGCAGGTTTCTCTGGGCCCCCAAAACACTGTAGGCCGTGCGGAAATCATGGTCGTCCATACCTGACGCAGAGATGTAGTGGTTGATCATCTGCATTTCGATCCCGGCCGAGACATCTCGGCGTACATCCTGTAGCAGAGACACCAGATCGTAGGCCGGGTGCCCCAGCATGGCCAACTGAAAGTCCAGCAACCCGACGCGCTTCACGCCTTCGCGCTGCGGCAGCCACAACAGGTTTTCCGCGTGATAATCCCTGAGAACGACGACTTTCGAACCGGATGTTTCACGATGCAGGATGTCCGCGAACCGGTGCTCGAACCGGGACATGGCGTCTTCATCACATGTTCCCAGGATACCGGCCGCATACTTGGTGAAAGCCAATGCCGCCAGTTCCGTCATCAGGGACGGATCATAAGACGGCAAGGCAAGAGAAGGCGCCTGATGCAGGTGGAGCAGCACGTCGGTGGCGGCCCGGTACAATTCACGCTCTTTGCCCGGGTCTTTTTTCAGGACGCGCGCAAAAAGATCATCACCCAGATCTTCCAGCAACAGAAAACCGTACTGGGTATCTTCGGCATAGATTTCCGGCGCGCTCAGACCAACCGATCGGAGGTATTCGGCAACCCGCACGAAGGGTTCAACATCGTCACTTTTTTCAGGTGGCGCGTCCATCAAAACCGCAGTGCGCCCGTTGGTTGGATCAACTAGCCGTTCGTATCGCCGGTTCGAGGCATCGCCTGCCAGTGGCCTACGTGTTGCCCCGGCCCAGGGTGTTTGCGCAATCAGGGCCTCGGCCAGGACCGTCCTGTTGGTCATGCGGTTCTCTCCAGTTTTTCCGCCCATTTCGGAGCAGTCCAAGACAGGGTCACACAGCGGAAATCGATATTGTTTGGGTCTGTTTCAAAGGTCAATGTCAACGCACCTTGGGGCGCCAACGGGCCCAGCTTGTCCGGCCATTCCACAAGGCAGATTGCCGTATCGAAAGCGTCCGTCAGACCCAGTTCGTCAACTTCTTCGGCCGCGCTCAGACGATACAGGTCGCAATGCCATATTTCCCCTGATGGCGTGTCGTAAGCCTGGACCAAAGTGAAAGTTGGCGAGGGCACATCTTCGGTTTCTGCCATCAATGACTGAATGAGGTTGCGCGCGAAATGTGTCTTGCCGCTGCCGATCGGGCCCTCCAGCAGAACGACATCGCCCGGGCGCAGTGATGTTCCCAATTGCCGTGCGAAAACTGCGGTTTCTTCGGGCGATTTGAAAGTCAGAGATCGGGCGGTCTGTGTCATGCCGCCACAATGGCCTTGCGCCTGACCGGCTGCAACCCGGTTCAGGCGCTGATCTGTTCCATCGCGGTGGATTTCGAGGGAAACTCGGATTGCGTAAACCGCACGATTGTCGCGCCGTTATGAACCGGTGTGACGGTGCAATCCACGGTTATGCCGGTTCTCATCTGGATTTCAGCTGTCCATTCGGCGCGGTTTTCCCGCATTTCGACAAAATCCCGCACCTCACCCAAAACCGGTGTCGCAATACAGAGGTCTTGCCAGCGTCGCGTGACGTCGGTGACCGTTTCGCTTTGGAACCCGACCTCGTGCGCGTCTCCCCACAGCTTTTGATACGCATAGTTGGTGAAGGCCAGCGTACCGTCATCCGCAAAGACGGCAATCGCGTCCGCCAGTTTGTCCAGGATGGACTGCATCAGATCCATTTCTGATCGAAAGCGCCGCGTCAGGGTGATTTCGGCGGTGATATCCTCGAATAGAAACGCCACTGCGCCGTCCGGGTGAGGGCGGCCGCTGACGGAATAGACCGATCCGGATGGCAGCGACCACGTCTCGTGATAGTTTCCATCTTCAGCCGCTTCGAGAAGGTCGTTCATCTGACGCCGCCAGCTGCGGTAATTCTTCGGCTCCGGCATCATGTGTTGATCCCGCAAGCGGTCGAAGAAACTGCTCAGGCTGGGGCGGCAACTGAGGAAATCGGGCGGCAACGTGGTCAGATCGATCAGGGCCGGGTTGAACAGGGCCAATTGCCGATTGCGGTCAAAAATGGCGAGACCAATGGACAATTGGGCAAAGGTCTTGGTCATGGTCTGCACGAATTTGCGCTGGGCGGTTTCCGCCTCGACAATCGCGTTGACGTCAACGGCGTAGCATAGATGACCGTTTTCGTGTTCGATCCGAGTCAAATCGAACCAAAGCTTGCGATCAGTATCTGCCACATCCACCGACACGCGGGTTTTTCCGGTAGGTCTTGTGGCATCCTCCAGGCTTTCAAAAAGCGGCGCAGTCAGATCGGCGTCCTGATCACGTGCCTTTTGAACAAGTGCGACATAGGCGGCATTGCACCATTGCACCCGATTGTCGTTATCCGCCAACCATACCGGGTAAGGGGCCAGATCCATTGCCAGACGGGTCGGTTCGCCTGGGGTAACCGATCCGGCCGAGGAGGTCCTGGCGCATTCGCAAAGTCGAACGCGGACGATACCGTCGATCCACTCACACACGACTTCTCGTTCAACCGTGCAGTCAATGGCCGATACCAGGATTTTGCCCTGATCGCGCACTTTGTCGGAAGTTTCGGGAAAGGTGGGGAAATCCCTTTGCAACAAGCGCCGCAGATCCAGCCAGTTTTCAACATGCTCAAACCCGGCCAGTGCGAAATCAGAATGGCTGATCAGTTGGTCGCCATCGAACAGGAATACGGCATCAAACAGCGAGGTGTTCGAAAACAGACCAAAAGCCTTGTCGCGCTGAGCCCGGCGTGGCAACAGCCACAGAACGGCGAAACAGCACGAAACAAGACTGATCGCGGCCAGAATAATCCAATCGGCCATCAAATTCCCCAAGCCTGAACGATACAAGCACAGACTATGCGTGGGATTGGTTAACGGTCTCTTAATTCACACCTGGATGCGCGTGTTGGATCCCGACGGGACCGGGGTGTCACCCTTCTGTGCATCAATCAGTTTGCGTGGCCAGGTCACCTTGACGATTGCCCCGCGCCGTTCAGGATTGTCGGTCAGATGCTGGTAGGGGTCCGAGCCATTGGCGAATTCCAGTTCGGCGCCGCTGCGTTCCAGCAGGGTTTTGGCGATGAACAATCCCAGGCCCATGCCTTCGTATTCCGGGCGTGCTCTCTGATCGGATTCCGCCCGTCTGCGACGCATAAAGGGGTCGCCGATGCGTCCGATCATGTGGGGCGGGTATCCACGCCCGTCATCCATGATGCTGACGGTGATCCTGCCGTCGGTCCATTCGGCCTCGACCCAGACATTTGCACGGGCGAAATCCACCGCATTCTGAATCAGGTTGCGCAACCCGTGAATGATCTCGGGTTTGCGCAGGATCGAGGGCTGCTGAACATCCCCGTCCTGCGCGGGGCCTTCTGAAAAATGAACCTCTTTGCCGCGACCGACATGTGGTTCGGCCGCTTCGTTCACCACTGTCGAAAGCGGCGCCTGCCGCAGATGCAGATCATCTTTGCCCGCCCGCCCCATGTCGCGCAGAATGTCACGGCAACGGTCTGCCTGCTCGCGGATCAAAGCGGCGTCTTCTTTCAGGTCCGGGCGGTCGTCAAGTTCTTCGATCAGTTCCGCGCTGGTCAGTTTTATCGTCGCCAGAGGCGTGCCCAGTTCATGCGCGGCAGCGGCAACGACGCCCCCCAGATCGGTCAGTTTCTGTTCGCGCGCCAGCGCCATATGCGTGGCGGCCAGCGCTTCGGACATGGATTGGACTTCGGAACTGACGCGGTGGGAATAGGCGCCGATGAAGACGATGGCGATTACGATCGCGGCCCAGTTTCCAAACAGAAGGATATCGGGGATATCCAGAACAAGCCCCAGACTTGTCCGCAACGGAAGGTGAAATTCCGCCAGCACAGTTGTCAGAACGATTGCGACGGCGCCGACAATCAGGGTCGATCGTGTGCTCATGACATTGGCTGAAATCGTGACCGGGCCCAGCAGAAGCAGCGCAAACGGATTGTTCAGCCCGCCTGTCAAGTACAGCAGAATTGACAATTGCAGCAGGTCGAACAGAACCATCAGGAAGTTTTCAAACTCGGTCAGGCGCTTGTTCTGCGGAAACAGCAATATGGCAGTCAGGTTGCCCATGACCGAGATTCCGATGGCCAGGTAACACAGGCCCAGTTCCAGCTGCACGTCATAGTATCGCTGGGCCACCGTGATTGCGGTGAGCTGGCCGATGATGGCCACCCATCGCAAAAGGATCAGGGTCCGTAGACGAATCCAGCTGCTGCGTTCCTGGCCGCGCCAAAAAGTCTGATTGGATTCTGCCATCGGTCGCTTATGTCCTGTTGCATCGGCTGGTCATCTTGATAGGTGTCCCGGCCGGAACGATCAACAACCCCTTGAGACCGGATAATCGAAATGACCCGCCTTCTCGCAATTCTCGCAACTGTTGTTCTGGCTATCGGACTTGGGGCCATGTGGATTCTGACGCGGGGTGGCGGGTCCGATGACAAATTCGCGCAATGCCGGTCCAGCCAGATCGCCGGGGGTGCCGCCGCAATTGGTGGACCATTTGAACTGGTGAACGGCAAAGGCGAGACGGTTACGGACAAAGATGTGATTACCGAACCGACGCTGGTTTACTTCGGATACACGTTCTGCCCGGACGTTTGCCCCTTCGACATGTCCCGCAACGCCGACGCTGTCGATATTCTGGCTGAACGCGGGCTTTCGGTGACACCTTTGTTCATCTCGATTGACCCGGATCGCGATACGCCCGAAGTCATGGCTGACTATGCTTTCAATCTCGGGGGCAAGACGATCGCCCTGACCGGCTCGCCAGAACAGGTCAAGGCGGCCAGCAAGGCCTACAAGACCTATTACAAGGCGCATGACAAGGGCGATGAATTCTATCTGGTTGACCATTCCACATTTACCTATCTGGTTACACCCGAAGATGGATTTCTGGAGTTCTTCAAGCGCGAAGACACGGCCGAACAGATGGCGGACAAGGTTGAATGCTTCCTGAAGCAGGCCGCGTCGTAACAAGGTTGTTTGACCTTTGTTCCCGCGCTGCTATTACTCATGTTCGAGCCAAAGGCATGAAATAGCGAAAGACCTAACATATGGCAGACACTTCTCAGCTTGACATCGGCCCTGACAAATCCCTGCTTTTGGTTGATGATGACGAGCCGTTTCTGAGACGTTTGGCCAAGGCCATGGAAAAGCGTGGCTTCGAGGTTGAGACCGCAGGATCCGTCGCGGCAGGGCGCGCGATATCCACCGCCCGGCCCCCGGCTTATGCCGTTGTCGATCTGCGGCTTGAGGATGGCAACGGATTGGACGTTGTCGAGGTATTGCGGGAAAAACGCCCTGACAGCCGTGTCGTTGTTCTGACCGGATATGGTGCGATCGCGACCGCTGTCGCGGCTGTCAAGATCGGCGCGACCGACTATTTGTCAAAGCCAGCCGATGCCACCGACATCACGAACGCGTTGCTGGCAAAGGGTGACGAGATGCCCCCGCCGCCGGAAAACCCCATGAGCGCGGACCGTGTGCGCTGGGAACATATCCAGCGCGTCTATGAGCTGTGTGACCGGAATGTTTCCGAAACCGCGCGACGGTTGAATATGCATCGGCGGACGTTGCAGCGGATACTGGCGAAACGCAGCCCTCGTTAGGTCGGCCGGCCGCTCGATGACGGTTTAGTGACTTGTAACCTTGGACCCTGTCGAGGACTGTTCGGCACATCTGGAATCTTTTGTCAAAACAGGACCACTTTATGATCGGATATGTGACCGTTGGCGTTTCGGACATGGAGCGCGCCAAGGACTTCTATACCAAACTTTTCGCGGACAAGGGCGCGAAAGTGGTTATAGACGCAGGCCGGATCGCGTTCATCGGCAACAAACCCGAAGCGCCGATGCTGGCGGTCTGCGAGCCCTACGACGGTGATGCCTGCGCCGCCGGAAATGGCAACATGGTCGCCTTTGCAGCCGACTCCAAGGATGAGGTCAAGGAACTATATGACAAGGCAATCAGCCTGGGTGCGGTGGACGAAGGCGAACCTGGTCAACGCGTCCCCGACAGGTTCTATGGTGCCTATCTGCGTGACCCGGATGGCAACAAACTGTGCTTCTACGTCTTTGGCTGAAACGGCGTGAACACAAACCCTGCCCAAGTTTCAGACAAGTCTGCGGGCAGCGGTGCTTACCGTACCCATTCAGTACCTTCAGGGTGAGCAGGAAATTTCTGCGCAGAGCTGCCGCGCCAGCTGACGATATCCGATTGCGTTGGGATGCAACCCGTCTGATGTCCAGTCGGCGGTGTTCTCGGCGAAACCGTCCGGCGGGGTCAGAAACGTGCAGTTCGCCATATCCTGACAGGCCTGTTGTGCAGCCGAATTGAAGGCCGTTCGAAACGCCTCTTGTTCCGCGGTCCAGTTTGCACCGGTGACGGGCAACACAGCACGCCAGATCAACCTGTCAGCAGGTATGAACAGGGCCTTCAACTGTGCGACATAGCCTGCAATCTTCTCTGGCGGTGTGGCGGTCAGAGCGTCATTGACCCCGATTCCCAGATACCATGTCGGAACATGGGCAATCAGTTCCGGTTTTGCCCGTGCGATCAGGCCCGGGGCGGTGTCGCGGCTGATCCCAAGATTCAGCGAGTTGGGCAGGATGTTGCTGGTCAACCACCCTTCGATTATCGAATCGCCGATGAAAGCGATCTGAATATCCGGTGAGGCGAGCGCCTGAGAAATCGGCCGCTCGTGCAGCCAGACCATGAGCTTGTAGTGATCGGTTTCCGTGACCGGGACATGTGTGCCCGAGATTTTTCTGAGCGCCTTCGAGACATACCCGGTTTCGACCAACGCTGCCGCAAGACCAACAGTCAGCACGACATTGACGACAAGCAAAACTCGGGTTCCGGTTTTTGTTTTCATCTTTCTTCCACCAGTTCCCCCGTACCACTCACCGCATTCGGAAAGCGCCTCTCAGATCTGAGCGATCAATTCTGCGTGCCGCGCCGTAAAGGCGTGCCGCACCTCGACCGGGGGTCGCAGCCTGATCTGTAAACCCGCCACGATCCCCCTGTCCGGGCGGCCAAAGAATTTCGTGGCTTCGGCCTCGGAAAACCCGGCAATCTGTGTCGCCTCCATCCAGGCGCTGATCTTGTCGGCCTTCTTGATCTGGCGCTTCACCGTTTTTGGGACCTCAGCCGGTAGTCCAAACCGTATATGGATTGCTGCCGCCAGCCGGTCGTCCAACGCGCCGTAGTCTGGGCCGACGGCGGATTTCACGGGTGAGATCATATCGCCGATCACATATTCGGGCGCGTCATGTAACAGGGCCGCCAAACGCCATTTCATGGGTGCTTTGGGGGCAATACGGCCAAAAATCTCTTCAACCAGCAGGGAATGTTCGGCCACGGAATAAGCGAAATCGCCGTTTGTCTGACCGTTCCAACGAGCGACAAAGGCAAGGCCGTGTGCGATGTCTTCAATCTCGATATCCACCGGTGTCGGGTCCAGAAGGTCCAGCCTGCGGCCCGACAGCATCCTTTGCCACGCTCTGGGTTGTGTTGCCATTCTGCCATGCCTTGTGAAGTTGGACACGTTCAATTCGCGTTTTTATGGTATGATGTACCTGTCTGGATCACACGCTGCCAACATTTTCTTGAGCGTTCGTGCTTTGAAACGGCGCGGTATGATCCCGACATTGAAGACTGAGGGGGGTGCATTCTCCTCCCAGTGTGCCCCTCTCGAACTGAAACACGTATCGAAAGGAGCACCCTATGTTCAAACGTTTATTCGCAATCGCACTGACCTTCGGAATGGCCGCCACCGCGCCGCCTGCCTTTGCCCAGAATTGTGCGGCACGGGATCACATCATATCCAAATTGCAGGAGAATTATGCCGAGGAATTGGCCTTTGGCGGCTTGCAAAAAACACGCGGCGCGCAAGCGGTGATGGAGGTTTGGACCTCGAAAGAAACTGGAAGTTATACCGTTTTGGTAACCAATGCGAACGGTATCAGTTGTATTGTTGCCGTTGGCACCGATTTTTTTGAAGCGATACCAAAGATCGAAATTGAAGGCACACCAAGCTGATATTGGCCTTATCGTTTCCGACCACAGTCTTCAAAGTTGCCACCTGCCCCAAGGAATGCTAGGGGCAGCGAGGACTGTGAATTACCGGAAAATGGAGCACCTGATGGCCGGGGACTATATCGTTAAAGACATTTCATTGGCTGGCTTTGGCCGCAAAGAGCTGGACATAGCCGAAACCGAGATGCCGGGCCTGATGTCCCTGCGCGCGGAATACGGCGACAGCAAGCCGTTGAAAGGGGCGCGCATCGTCGGGTCGTTGCACATGACCATCCAGACGGGCGTTCTGATCGAAACGCTGGTGGCGCTGGGCGCGGATGTGCGCTGGGCGTCGTGCAACATCTTCTCGACCCAGGACCACGCCGCCGCCGCGATTGCCGAGGCGGGTATTCCCGTCTTCGCCGTCAAGGGCCAGACACTGGAAGAGCACTGGGATTATCTGGACAAATCTTTCCTGTTCGAGGAAGGCCCGAACATGATCCTGGATGATGGCGGCGATGCAACGCTGTACATCCTGCTGGGTGCCCGTGCCGAAGCGGGCGAGGACATCATCCCTGTTCCGGGTTCGGAAGAGGAAGAGGTGATCAAGAAGCAGATCGCCAAGCGTATGGCGGCAAGCCCGGGCTGGTTCACAAAGATGCGGGACCAGATCAAGGGTGTTTCCGAGGAAACCACCACCGGAGTGAACCGCCTGTATCAGCTGGTGAAAGACGGCCACCTGCCGTTCCCGGCGATCAACGTGAATGACAGCGTCACCAAGTCGAAATTCGACAACAAATACGGCTGCAAGGAATCGCTGGTCGACGGTATCCGCCGCGCCACCGACACGATGATGGCCGGCAAGGTTGCAGTGGTCTGCGGTTACGGTGATGTGGGCAAAGGCTCGGCCGCGTCGTTGCGCGGTGCTGGTGCCCGTGTGAAAGTCACCGAAGTCGACCCGATCTGCGCCCTGCAAGCCGCGATGGACGGTTTCGAAGTGACCCTGCTGGAAGACGAAGTCGCCAGCGCGGATATCTTCATCACGACCACCGGCAACAAGGACGTGATCCGCATCGAGCATATGCGCGAGATGAAGGACATGGCCATCGTCGGCAACATCGGCCACTTCGACAACGAAATTCAGGTGGCCAGCCTGAAGAACCACAAATGGACCAACATCAAGGAACAGGTGGACATGATCGAGATGCCCTCGGGCAACCGCATCATCCTGTTGTCCGAAGGCCGTCTGCTGAACCTGGGCAACGCCACCGGGCACCCGTCCTTCGTGATGTCGGCCTCGTTCACCAACCAGGTTCTGGCCCAGATCGAGCTGTTCACCAAGGGTGACCAGTACGAGAACAAGGTCTACATCCTGCCCAAGCATCTGGATGAGAAAGTGGCCCGCCTGCATCTGGATCGCATCGGCGTGAAGCTGACCCAGATGGATGCGGATCAGGCCGCTTACATCGGTGTCAAACCGGAAGGTCCGTACAAGCCGGAACACTACCGCTACTGATCGCCGTCTGGGTATGACGCAGAAATCTGGGCGCCGCCGGTATTTGTACCTGGCGGCGTCTTTCTTTTTCAGGCTGGCGGTTGTTGTGATCCTTTTGGGCGGTGGTGTCTGGTGGGTGTTGGCGCATCCCGAAACGCCGATACCGTCACATTGGAACCCGTTGCGTGATCTGAAGGTAACCGCCCCGATTACACCCGTCACCAAGCTCCAACTGAACCGCGCACTGGCCAGCGAAGCACAGTGTCGGGCCGCTCTGGAAGACGCAGGTGTTCGGTTTGAGGCGATGGCGGACTTGGTTGTCGATCAGAATTGCGGCATCGCCGGTCGGGGTCGTCTGACCAAATTGGTGACATCAGGGATTGAGGATGTTGAAACCAGTTGCGCCACGGCTTTGCGCCTGACCATGTGGGAACATCACGTCGTGCAGCCCGCCGCACGCGATCTGCTTGGGACCACCGTTTCCCGATTGCGCCACATCGGCAGTTACAATTGCCGCCCCATGCGCACTGCGCAGGGTGAAAACAGTGGGTGGAGCAGCCATGCCCGCGCGGATTCGATAGATATCGTCGGTGTGGATACCTTTGACGGTCGGACGCTGACCTTGTTGTCAAACTGGCAGGGCTCGGGACCGGAAGGCGCCTTTTTTCGACGGATCTGGCGCGGGGCCTGCGGTTGGTTTCGCGTGGTTCTTGGGCCCGATTTCAATCGTTTGCACGCGGATCATTTCCACTTGCAAGGCCCGGGGTGGGGCTATTGCCGCTAGGCTTTTCAGCAAGAAACGTGCAGGCTGCGACCAAGGGGGAGAAATCGCAAATTTTTTTCCTTTTGGAAAAGCCTGCGACGCGGCTAGTCTTTCGATCATCGGTAAAAGGTGCCGGGTAAACGGATCAAGGAGACTAGGATATGGGCAAGCGCGACGAGCTGATCGCCAAATACGCAGAAGACCTGAAAACCAAATGCGGGATGGACCCCGATATGGACCTGCTGACCAAGGTCACCATCGGTTGTGGTCCGGCGATCTATGACGCAGATGCGGCAACTGTCGCGGCCAGCCAGGACTCGGAACTGGAAACCGTCAAGAACAACTTCCTGATCAAAAAGCTGGGTCTGGCAGATGGCCCCGAGCTGATGGAAGGGATCAACAAAGCCATGGAAACCTACGGCATGTCCGAGCGCAACAAGTACCGTGCCGTTGTCTATTATGTTTTGACCAAGCATTTCGGAAAAGAATCCGTTTACAGCTGACCCGGTCGAAATCTACCAAACGCCCGCCGAGATTCTGGCGGGCGTACTTAATTTGAGTTTCAATTTAAAGACTTGGCATTTGAAACCAAGGGTGCGGCTGGGCTAAGTTCAACCTGTGACCAGGACGGTCAGAACTAGATATTTCCATACGCGTGTGGTGAGTAGGGAGCACGCGGGGGTAGGGAAGGTTCTGTATCGTCAGAGCCTTCCCTCGTTTCTTATCTGAGTTCGCCAAGAATACGCGCAATGAAATTGTCGAATTCCGTGGGCCTCGGGTCCGAATTCCTGGATGACGCGCCACCGCTGCCTGCCAGGTAGACTTCTATCCGCCCCGGACGGGTCTTGCTGCCCGAATTCGTGAAATCCCTCAATATTCCGTCAAGAGCATCAGCTGCCAGCGCCGCGTTTTCAGCGTCGCTTGGATGGTAGAAACGAACCTGTGTTTCTCTGACTCGAAAACCCACGCGGTCTGTTGATACAACAGTCGCGCGGCCCTGCGTAAGCAGTTCCAAAGCCCGGCTGCTGGCGTCTTGCGACACTCTCAACGGAACAAAAAGCGAGACTTCCAGATCAATGGGGGATTGTGCGGGCGAAAGCGGTTTTACCTCTGCATAAGACGGGACCGCAGATAAAGTGATCTCTTGCAGAACAGGGTCCAAAACCATCAAGGATGTCTGCGAAAAGCTGTCTTTGTTCGACCGGTTGGTGTGGCGCCACGGAGGTTCGGCAGAAGCTGGAAACAGGGTTTGAATATCCGCAGAAGAAGCGGTGGCCAAGATGGGTTCGAGCTGTGGCGGAATGAATATGGCTGGCGGGGACAAAGACACGGCCGGTTCCGCTTCTGGGGTTGGGGGTCTTGGCTCCACCCTGTCTTGGTCATCCGCAGCCGAAATGTCTTCGGCTGGAACGGGTGGCGTCACGAGCGCTTCAACCGAGACGCTCTGGTCGAGAGGTGCGCCTGTGATCGCATCCTCGACCTCTTCGATGATTGCCGGGTTGGAAACGGGTGCGACTTCGGAAGACGCTGAATCGGCGGGGCCCTCGGCTGCTTGTGTGTCTCGTGGGGCCGGTGACTCAGCGATTCCGACGGTGGGGGCTCTGTCTGAAAGCAGCTCCTCGATTTCAGGAAGAGTTTCAGTCGCCGCATCCAGGCTGGCTGGGGGCGTTCCACCGGTGGAGCGCAAAGTTCCGGCAATATGTGTGACCGCCCATTGCAGGGACGCGCCGCAAACCAAGGCGGCCAGAATAATTCCTGCTCTAACCAAGGGTTTTTTCCGGGTTTTTGGTTCTTCCAAATGCAGGGAACGGACCCGGTCTGATACGATCTCTTCGATTTTGGATTCGTCCGGCCGGGGTAGGTGTTCTGTCTCGGAAGGTTTCAGGGCGGGTTTTTCCTGCGCTTCACCCTGCGCCCCGCTGAGCACTCTGGCACGCTTTTCACGCGCCTCTTTCAGGCGCGCTTCCCAGTTTTTTGAATTCTTTGCAGCAACGGCGTCTTCGAATATCCCATTGCCGCCTTCGTCGTCAGACATGGGTTTTTGCTTTCAAGAAAGACCGATCTTTACTCGAACACCACCAAGCAATTTCAATCGCGGAAAAACGCGACCGACATGTTCTCACCCGGCAAAGCCCATGGAAAGATAGCATCTTGCCAGGGGTTTGAGAAGTTCTGCGCCCGGTGCCACTGTCCCGTTCAGTCAGGCTGGGTTTCACCCAGCATGCAAATCACCCGCCATTCATCCTCGGTCACGGGTTGCACCGACAAACGAGAGTTCTTCACCAGCACCATGTTGGCCAGACGCTCGTCCGCCTTGATCTGGTCCAGCGTTACGGGTTTGGAAAAGGGCCGCACGGCTTTGATGTCGACACACTCCCACCGTTCATCATCGGTGGTGCTGTCGGGATGGGCCTCGGCACAGACCTCGACAATGCCAACAACGGACTTGTCCTTTTGCGAATGGTAGAAGAACCCCCGGTCCCCAACCTTCATCTGACGCATGAAATTGCGCGCCTGATAATTGCGGACACCGTCCCATTCCTCGCCCGCGTCGCCCTTTGCGACTTGCTGATCCCAACTCCAGGTCGACGGTTCCGACTTGAACAACCAATAGGCCATCAACCGATCACCTTTTTCCACGGGATCAGCTCAACCGATTGGAACAATCCTGCCTTCGCGTAAGGGTCGCCGTCGGCCCACGATTGTGCGGCGGCCGGGTCTTCCACATCGAGGATTATCAATGAACCGATCATGGCGTCACCGTTCAGCAACGGTCCGGCCTGTGACACGACGCCGGTTTCTTCGATATAGGCTAGGTGGGCCGAGCGGTTGTCTAATCGGGTTTGCAACGCGTCGGGTTTGTCACGAGCGATGAGGGCGATCAGCATGTTATTCCTCCTTGAGGGGTCGATTTAATAGGTTTTGAATGGCCTCGGTGACACTGTAGGCGCCATGGCTCAGGTCCGCCACCGTGGCGCTGATGGGCATATCCAGCCCTTCCTTGGCGGCAATGTCCGACATGGCACGAGCGGTGGCGACGCCTTCGACCGTTGTTTGGCTGTCAAAGGGCTGATTCAGACCCAAACTCAGGCCAAAACGATAGTTTCGGGACAGTTCGGAAGAGCAGGTCAG
This sequence comes from Ruegeria sp. THAF33, assembly GCF_009363615.1. Lineage (NCBI taxonomy): Bacteria > Pseudomonadati > Pseudomonadota > Alphaproteobacteria > Rhodobacterales > Roseobacteraceae > Ruegeria > Ruegeria sp. THAF33. The sequence continues at coordinate 3,280,869 of NZ_CP045384.1, forward strand.
CACAAGATCCCCCAACCCGGACAAGCCCATCAGGGTGTCGGGGCGCGCGCCGCGCATCGCGGCAAAGCGCTGCATCTCGGCAAACCCGCGGGTCATCAAGGCCGCCCGGGCGCTGTCTCCCAGACCTGCGCCGATGGCGGCACCGCAGCCAATGGCCATGACATTCTTCAGCGCGCCGCCAAGTTCGGCGCCGATCGTGTCTGTGGTGCGGTAAAGGCGCAGGTTCGCCGTCGTCAGCTCGGCCTGAAGCGCCTTGCCAAGTTCGGTATCCTCGCAAGCCAGCGTCAGAGCGGTGGGCAGGCCATGTGCAATGTCATCTGCAAAACTGGGCCCGGTCAGAAGCGCGACGCTGGCATCCGGCACGCCCTCTTTGATGACCGCGACAGGTCCAAGCCCCGAGGTCAGTTCAATTCCCTTGCAGCAGGCCACCAGAGTCTTGCCGCGCAGGGCCGGGGCGTGATCTTGCAAAGCGCTGCGCAATTTCTGCATTGGCACAGCCAACAAAAGCGTGTCAGCCGTGAGCGCCTCGGCGATATCCCCAGTCACATTGATGTCCCCGGGCAAGGTTATGTTGGGCAGCCGGGTTGCATTTTCGCGCGTCTCGCGCATCTGCTGCGCCCGATCGGCGTTTCTTGACCACAGTGTCACTGGCCCATTGCCTGCCAGCGAGATAGCCAGAGCAGTGCCAAACGCACCGGAGCCCAGGACGGATACGCTCATGCCTTGGCCCCTTTCTTGCCACCGCCCAGCATGGCCGGGCTGTGCTGATCCAGAGGCCAGCGAGGGCGGGCGGTCAGGTCCAGCCCATCCCGCGCGCCGGCACGAAAGCGTTCCAGGCCAGCATAGGCAATCATCGCCGCATTGTCCGTGCACAACGCCAACGGGGGGGCGGTAAATTGGGTATTTTTTTCAGCACAAACAGACTCTAATGCGGACCGAATGGCCGAGTTCGCGGCAACCCCTCCGGCAACGGCAATCACGGGTTCAGACGGAGAGGTTTCCAGATACAAATCAATCGCACGCCGGGTCTTTTCGGCCAATGTGTCCACAATAGCCTGCTGGAATCCGGCGCACAGATCTGCGCGATCCTGGCGCGTCAAACCACCCTTTTCGTTCACGATCTGGTCGCGCATCCGCATCAAAGCCGTTTTCAATCCCGAAAAGGACAGATCGCAACCGGGCCGGTCCAGAAGCGGCCTTGGAAACCGGAATCGTTTGGGATCACCGGCGCGCGCCTCGGCTTCGACGGAAGGGCCACCAGGTTGCGGCAGACCCAGAAGGCGGGCGGTTTTGTCGAAGGCCTCGCCCGGCGCATCGTCGATGGTGCCGCCAAGGCGGGTAAAATGCTCGGGCCCGTGGGCGATCAGGAATTGGCAGTGGCCGCCAGACACCAGAAGCATCAGGTAGGGGAAGGCAATGTTGTCCGTCAGTCGTGGTGTCAACGCGTGACCGGCAAGGTGATTGACACCCACCAGCGGCAGACCGGTTGCCGCACTGATCCCCTTGGCGCACATGACGCCCGACATGACCCCTCCGATCAGACCCGGCCCCGCGGTGACCGCAACGGCGTCCACGTCCTTCAGGGAAAGACCAGCGGTGTCCAGCGCTTGCAGAACGCAGACATCCAGCTTTTCCGCATGCGCCCGGGCCGCGATCTCGGGCACGACGCCACCAAAAGGGCTGTGCAGTTCGGTTTGGCCATGTACCACGGATGACAGGATTTCGGCTTTGGCGCCCGTTGTTTGACGCACGATGGCCGCGGCGGTATCGTCGCAGCTGCTTTCCAATCCCAATACGGTAAGTGTTTGCACCATCACCCTGATCCGTTGCATCATGATCTAACGGCGGGGTATCACCCTGCGCGGATGCAAACAATCCTGAAGGGCCAAGGGGCCGCACGTTGTATTTGTTGATGACCCGCCCGCGCGCTGCCTCTGAACGGTTCGTCGCGCAGCTGCCGACCCGCACCAAATCCCGGGTTCAGGTCATCTATTCTCCGATCATGGAAATCCGGCCGTTGCCGGTCGAGGTTGAGACCGAGGGTGTGCAGGGATTGATTTTCACGTCGGCCAATGCGGTGAATGCGGCAGCCCTGAAAGGTGTGGACCGCAACCTGCCCGCTTTCTGCGTCGGACCGACAACGACCAGCACAGCGAAGGGTTGCGGCTGGCGGGCCGAACTGGTCGGGGCCACGGCGGAAGAACTGGTGGGACATCTGCTTAAGCGGAGGCCCAAAAGCCCGTTGTTGCATTTGAGGGGTGAGAACACGCGCGGCAATGTTGCCGGTCGACTGACCGAATCCGGCCTGACCGTGGGGGAACTGCCAGTCTACCAGCAATTGCTGTTGCCGCTAACATCCGAAGTGACCCGGGTGGCAGATCTGGATTCGCCAGTAATCGCACCGCTTTTTTCGCCAAGAACGGCGCGACATTTTGCCGATATTTGGACCGGATCCGCGCCTTTGTGGTTGGCTGCAATCAGCCAGGCCACGGCGGATCCCCTTTATTCATTGGACTATGCACGCCTGAAGATCGCAAAGAAGCCGACACCAAAGAAAATGCGTAAGGCTGTCAAAAAGCTTGTGAAACATGCGTTGCGGGTTGAGGGCGGCGCGGTCCCCGATTAACTTGACTGGGGCTGTTATTCATCTGAATTTGGATTCGATAAGGGGAATATTGCGGTGGCTGGTAAGAAAAAGTCCGAAGAAAAGCCGGTGGAAACCCCCAAGGCAGATGACGTCGTCGAACCCGAACTGCAACAGGAAGATACACCTGTTGACCCGACTGAGACCGTAGAAGAAGAACTTTCCGAAGCCGAAGCCGAAGCCGAAGCCGAAGCCGAAGCCGAAGCCGAAGCCGAAGCCGAAGCCGAAGCCGAAGCCGAAGCCGAAGCCGAAGCCGAAGCCGAAGCCGAAGCCGAAGCCGAAGCCGAAGCGTCGACTGAAGATACTGCCCCGGCCGAAGAAAAAGTGGTCGAGCGTGTCGTTGAAAAGCGTGGCGGATTTGTTTCCGCTTTGCTGGGCGGTGCCATCGCTGCCGCCGTCGGGTTTGCGCTGGGTAATGGCGGGCTGTTGTCAACTGGCTCGGACAGCTCGGATACCTTGGCGACGTTGGAATCCAAACTGGCAGACCAGTCCGACCAGATTGCCAAGCTGTCTCAGGCGCTTGCAAACAGTCCGGATGATGCTGGTCTGACGGATCAGGTCAAAGCGCTGTCCGACAAATTGACACCCGTGGAAAGTGACCTGAGTGCGATCAAATCCACTGTGGATACGCTGTCAGGCCAGATCGGACCATTGTCAGACCGCATTGCGACGCTTGAGAAAACCCCGATCGAATCCAGCGTGTCGCCCGAATCCATGGCCGCGTTCGAAGCTGAGCTTAAGAAGCTTCAGGACTCGCTGGCCTCGCAACGGGCCGAGGTTGAAAAAATGGTTTCCGACGCTCAGGCGCTGGAGGCGAAAGCATCAGCTGATGCGCAGGCCGCGGCCAATGCCGCCGTTCTGTCGCGCTTGCATGGGCAACTGGATGCGGGTCAGCCCTATTCCGATCTGGTTGCAGAACTGAAAGCAGGCGGTGTGGATGTGCCGGATGCCCTGTCCGGGCCGGCTGAGAAGGGTGTTGAAACACTCTCTTCTCTGCGCGACAGTTTCGCGCCTGCGGCCCGAACCGCGCTGGCCCAAGTCCGTGAAGCCGACAAGGGCACCGGCCTGATCGCATTCCTGCAACGTCAAACGGGCGCGCGCTCGGTCACGCCCCAGGAAGGGGATGGGCCAGATGCCATCCTGTCACGGGCACAGGCTGCGCTTGCGGACGGAGACCTGGCCAAAGCCTTGAGCGAACTGAAATCACTTCCCGAAGCGGCACAGGCTGCAATGTCCGATTGGGAACAGGCGGCCCAAACACGGGTCGCCGCCGTCGATGCGGCGAATACACTGGCTTCCAGCCTGAACTCGAACTGAAGGACCTGCCATGCTGTGGTCACTGTTTAAGATCCTCGTTTTTGTTGCGATTATCGGCCTGCTGGCGTTGGGCGGTCACTTCCTGATGCAAACCAGTGGCGGGGTTCAGATTACCGTCGCGGGCACGGAATTCACGCTGGGGCCGCTTCAGTCAGTGATCGCGCTGGCTGTATTGGTTTTTGCGGTCTGGCTGTTTTTCAAGTTGCTCAGCCTGCTGATCGCAACGCTGAAATTCCTGAACGGTGACGAAACGGCCCTGTCTCGGTATTTTGACCGCAATCGCCAGCAAAAGGGATACCAGGCGCTGGCTGATGGTCTGTTGGCGCTGGCCTCGGGCGAAGGCCGCGTGGCGATGACCAAAGCCAGCAAGGCCGAAAAACTGCTGAACAAGCCCGAGCTTACCGACCTGCTGGTGGCACAGGCCGCCGAGATGACCGGGGATACGAAAAAGGCATCGGATACTTATAAAAAACTGGTGACCAACAGCGCCACCCGTTTCGTTGGCGTGCGCGGGATCATGAAGCAGAAGCTGGCCGAAGGTGATGATGAAACGGCCCGCAAACTGGCCGAGAAGGCCCTGGCGATCAAACCACGTCATGAAGAAACGCAGGACGTTCTGCTGAACCTGCAAACCAAGGCGCAGGATTGGGCCGGTGCCCGTTCGACCCTGACGGCCAAGCTGAAAGCCGGGTATTTGCCGCGCGATGTCTTCAAACGGCGTGACGCGGTTTTGGCCTTGTCCGAAGCCAAGGGAATTCTGGACGAAGGTGCGACGGTCGAACAGCAGGAGCGCGCGATTGAAGCCAATCGCCTGTCGCCTGATTTGGTGCCTGCCGCTGCCATGGCGGCCCGCGCGTATATCGCCAAAGGCAAACCCCGGGCCGCAACCAAGATTCTGAAAAAAGCATGGGAGGCGCAGCCGCATCCGGATCTGGCCCATGCCTTCGCCGACGTCGTGCCGGATGAAACCCCCGACCAACGGATCAAGCGGTTCACCGCGCTGACCCGGATTCACCCCGAGAACATGGAAACGCGTCTGATACTGGCCGAATTGAACATCGTGGCCGAGGACTTCCCCGAAGCCCGCCGTGCGCTGGGCGATGTGGTCGAAACGCAGGGTGATGCGCGCGCCTATACGTTGATGGCCGCTATCGAACGGGGCGAGGGGGCTTCGGACGCCATTGTGCAAGGCTGGTTGGCCAAAGCGCTGAATGCGCCGCGTGGTCCGCAATGGGTGTGCACCAGTTGCCATGATATCCAACCTGAATGGGGACCGGTCTGCCAGAACTGCGGCAGCTTCGACACGCTCAGCTGGCAGACACCACAAACACCCGAAATCGCAAGCGCGACCGGCGTACATATGTTGCCTTTGATCGTTGGTGCGCTCGAAGATCAATCCGAAGAGCCTGAAGTCATGGAGCCCGCGGACGAGGACGATGTGGTCGAAGTGACACCAGAGTCGGCAGAGGTGGCAGACGAAGCCGAGGTTCAAAAGCAGGCCTGAGCCCTGCAACGTCTGTTTTTGCCTGCTTGCGCTCATTGAGATTGATGCGACGCCGCGCTTTTTTGGTGAAGCCTAACCGGACGCCAGTGGTCCGAAGGGTCGTGCTTTTTCGTCTCTCTCAGCGGCTTGTCGACGCGTTGGCGGCCTCTTGCATTTTCAGGCTGTGTTGGCCGCTTCCTCCGCAAAGCAGCCGTTTAATAAAGGCGTAGTTAACGTCCGAGATGCGGTCAAAAAGGCCGTTCACGTTCATCGTTTCGAAGTATAATTTCAATCCAAATTGGACGTTTAACTGGTGTCTATTTTCCAGCAGTATTGGGATGAAGTCGGCATCTGAATTCTGCCTCAGTTTTTTGGTAAGTACCGATCCAACAGAGCATCGACCAACCCTTCCTGAAGTTGGTAACCAGTGGCTTTGTCCACTCGCAAAATGTCTTCCAGAATAATAAGTTGTTCCATGCCCGTCGTCATGGACAATCGCTTTGCCAGGTCGTCAATTTCCTTAGGCTTCATCAATGGCTGAACTGGTGCAAGTGCTTCCGAAAAAGCCGCCACTCTTCTGGCGCCACGCATTTTGACAGTTCCATCTTCAAGTGATGCCTTGAGTGATTCAGCAAGAAACTGCCGGAAGTGCGCCTCATGAACCCGAGAAAAATCCAGATAGTATCGCGCTACAGCATGTACGCGGCTCCTGACGTTATTCAGCCCCTCGAGAAGTTCTGAAGTTGGAGTAACTTCAAGATCGAGCGTCGCATCCAAAGCCAAGACACTTGGATCAGAAAAGTAACGATAGACCGTCGCACGACTGGTTTTGGCACGCTCAGCGACTTTTGCCAGCGTGACTTCTTTGCCTTCCGACATCAAGTCACGTGCAGCTGAAAGAAGTGCTTCTCGTGTTCGATTAATTTGATTTGTACGCGACGCCAATACCAAGCCTTTTATGATACACTTGTCTCATTAGTAGATATATGTATCATAAGGGCAGTGTGTTTCAAGTAAAGGGAGTTGAAGTAATGGCTGAACCTCGCCCGCGAATTTATCATCTTCTAGGAAACCTTCTGACCTTTCACGCCTTTCCCAGTGAGACCGGAGATCGTTGCACAATCGTTGAGATAAAGACGGCGCCGGGTGCCGGTGCGCCACCCAATCATCATGCTGGCGAAGACGAGAGCTTCTATGTGCTCGATGGTGAATTCGAGTTCTTTGTGAATGGTGAGACAATCAGCGCAAAAAGTGGTGACTTCGTCAAAGTTCCGGACGGCGCAGTGCATGCCTTTACATGTACTGGGGAACGGCCTGGCCGGCTACTTTGCATAAACGCACCTGGCGCGATGCATGATACTTTCTTTACTGAAGCTGGCGAAGCAATGCCTGACGGTACGACAGACATTCCGGCGCCAGATGGACCGCCAGACATTCCGGCAATCATGGCCGTAGCAGACCGAGCAGGAATGACGATCTTGGTGCCTGCAGAAGTTCCCAGCTAACGAACGCGCCCGTATAATTCCAGGTTGAGAAACGGAAGTATTGGACTGAAAACTCTGCTATAGACCCTATCTGGTACCACTAGCTCAATCCCAAGCCAGTATTCACGACGAAACCTTGCGATTGTGGATAGCGGACATTCGCTGCGCTGTCCAAAATGTCTTCTATGTGAACCAGAGCAATCGTTTAGGCATAGGCGTGATAGCGGCTTAGATTGTCTGCTATCTGTGCTAGGTTAAGTTCGTTTTGGCGTGAGAACGCTCAATTCAGCATTCTTTCCGAAACGTCCTCAAGAAGGGTATGAAGATCGAAGTCTTCGCCTTTCTCAGCAAGCCCTTTGTCATGCAGAATGAAGGACAGACCGTGCACGAAACTCCACAACAGAAAACCACGGCGGCGAACTTCGTCTGTGATTCCCGGTTCACCGAGACACTTTGCTACCTCAGTTAAAAGAATCCCGAAACTTTGCTGGCCACCTTCCTCCAACCGGGGATCCGCGATGCGATCTGTGAAGCCGCCAAATTTCAGTCTGAAGATCCCGGGTTCATTTAATGCGAAGGCAACATACTCCATCCCGATGGCAGTAACGCGCTCGGGAGATCCTTCGGGAACGCCTTCCAGTGCGGCAAGCATTTTGTCTCGGTGCCGATCCATTCCTTCCAGAACAGTGGCGACCAACATTTCTGTCTTGTCTTTGAAGTGCTTGTAAGGTGCCGCGGTTGAAACGCCCGCGCGTCTGCACGCCTCGGATACAGAAAAACTGTCGGGTCCTTTTTCTTCAACCAACTGTCGGGTTGCTTCGATCAGTGCAGCGCGGAGATCGCCATGATGATAGGCTTTCTTGCCCACCGATTGACCGGTTGCCTGGCTGATTGTTGAGTGACTTTTTTCTATGCTGGTCATGATCCAACATGTGCCAGATCACGTATCTCTTGTCAAAGTGAGAACTTCTAACATATGTTAGAGATGCTAACTTGATGAGGTCCGCAAATGCCAAGTCCCGCGAAATACTTTACTGAAAAGACCAAGCCGAGCCTCTTTTTGCGTGTTTTACGCGGTACCGTGCGTGTCGGGGTGACCGTTAGCTTCATAGGTGTTGCAGCGGCCGCAGTTTACTTCGGTGCATCGGAGCTGACGCGCAGAGCAGATGCTGTACCGGCGCCAGATGCCGCTGCCGCAACCCCGGTCTCCGCCACACCAATCACGTCCGAAAGCGCCTACACAGTCGACCGTGTATTCATCGGTCAGGTCGAGCCTCAGCGTTCGGCAGATATCTCTTTCGAGTTGAATGGGACGCTTGATCAAATTCAGGTGGATGAGGGTGACGAGGTTGCTAAGGGCCAACTTCTCGCAACGTTGGACGTAGCTCTGTTGGAGGTTGAACGCGACCGACTGACAGCATCTCGTGATGCCATTGCAGCCCAGCTTTCATTTGCCGAGAAAACGGTCGAGCGAAACGCGAAACTCATCGAACAAGGCTTTACCAGTCAAGCTCGCCTAGATGAGGCAGTTTCCAGACAAGATGAATTGTTGTCTAGAATTGGGGAACTGGATGCAGCGCTGCGGGACGTAACCGTTCGGATCGAAAAATCCAGCATTGAGGCTCCGTTTTCTGGTCAAATAACCGCGCGACACGTCGACGGCGGTGAAACTCTGCGCTCGGGTGAACTGGTTCTGGGTATGGTCGAGGTCGTGTCGCCGCAGATTCGGATCGGTATCCCACTCGACGTTGACCCGGCGCTTCTGACAGATGTTGAAATCGAGATCGCTGGTCAAAGCTATCGGGCTAACCTTGCAACCTTGCGGCCGGACATTGATCCGGTAACCCGCACCAGAACCGCACTTTTCGATCTGAGGAACGCGCCGGACGTTGCCTTCGGGCAGACCGCTCGTGTGCATATAATTGATCCCGTACAGAGTGCGGGAATCTGGGTGCCCACGACATCCTTGAAAGAAGGTACGCGTGGGCAATGGACACTGCTGGTTGCTGACGCGCAGAAGACTGTGCGCCTGGCGACGGTCGAAGTTCTGCATGCTGAAGATGACCGTGTCTTTGTGCGTGGCACGTTTCCGGAAGGCACCGTCCTGATCGATCAGGGGCCGCAGCGCGTAACCGTTGGTCAGCGCGTCGCCTTCAACACTGGCGAGTAACGGAGCAATCTGATGGAAACTCTTACCTTTCGCCACCCCCGGCTGGTTGCCCTCATCATTTTGGTGCTTGTATCTGCAGGTCTGTCTTCGTTCCTGTCGCTGGGACGGCAGGAAGACCCAACGATTACCAACCTCTTCGCAACTGTGACAACGCAGTTCCCGGGTGCAGACCCTGAACGGGTCGAAGCGTTGGTTACCGCAGAAATCGAAGAAGAGCTTCGGAAAATTGCCGAGGTGGATGAAATCAGCTCTGTATCCCGGTCGGGCGTATCGGTCGTTTCGGTAGAGTTGCTGGAGACGCTGGATGAAGCAACCATTGAGCAGGTTTGGGCCGAAGCTCGGGATGCCGTTGAAGATGCTCGACAGAACTTTCCGAGTGGAGTGTTGCCGCCGGAATTCGATGCCGAGGGTATTTCTGCCTATTCTGCTGTCATTGCCGTTGCGGCCGAGGACCCCGACTTTCCGTTAACTTTGCTGTCGCGGCATGCCGAAGCTCTGGGTGACAGGCTGCGCGCGATACCCTCTACGCGAGCCGTGGACTATTTCGGTCAGCCGGAAGAAGAAGTGCTCGTAAATGTCGATATGGACAAGGCCGCTGCGCTTGGGCTCAGCGCTGCCGAGATCTCCCAGCGGATTGCAGAAGCAGATGGGAAGGTTAAATCCGGGCGGTTGCAGTCCGATGTCGACCTGACAATAGGCATAAGCGGAGAAATTGAGACTTTGGACCGCATTCGAAGCATCGTCCTGCGAGAAAACGCAGACGGTGCCGTGGTGCAGCTCGGAGATATTGCCAGCGTAGACCGGGGCGCGCGCAAACCGCAGCCCTCAATCGCGTTTGCCAACGGAAAGCCCTCGGTTTTGATAGGAGTTCTGGCGCAGGACGGGGTACAGATCGACCGTTGGACGGGCTTTCTTCGGGATGAGCTTGAGGCCGGCGCCGCATCGGTACCTTTGGGCATGCAGGAAATACTGCTGTTTGATCAAAGCGAGTACACGACGGATCGTTTGTCAGAGGTTGGGATCAACATGGCCATTGGCGTGGCACTGGTCGTGGCAGTTTTGTTTGTTACGTTGGGGGTTCGGGCAGCTGGGATTGTGGCTTTGGTATTGCCGGTTGTCTCATTGGCAACTCTGGCGACGATGAACATGATTGGATTGCCAATTCATCAGATGTCCGTGACGGGCCTGATTGTTGCCCTCGGTCTGCTCGTTGACGCAGCCATCGTCATGACCGATGAAATTCGACGTCGTCTGCAGGATGGGATGGATCGGCTTGCAGCCGTACGGGATGCTGTTCGCCGGTTGGCCGCTCCATTGCTGGCATCGACTGTCACAACGGCGCTTGCTTTCACACCGATGATCTTGCTGCCGGGACCCGCGGGTGACTTTGTCGGTGCTATTGCTATCGCCGTGGTGCTTATGCTTGTCTGGTCGCTGGTTGTGGCCTTGACGGTGACTCCGGCGATTGCGGGCTGGTTGCTGTCCGATCGCCCAGACGCAGGAATGCTGAGTCGCGGCATCAGTATCCCGCCGCTTTCCCGCTTGTTCGAGGCCTCAATCCGATTGTCCGTTGCCAATCCGGTGCGATCCATCGCCTTGGCACTGGTCTTGCCCGTGCTTGGCTTCGCGGCCTTTCCAACGCTTACTGCGCAATTCTTCCCGGGCGTCGACCGAAACCAGTTCTATATCGAGGTCGACATGCCGGGTGGAACATCAATTTCCACCACCGAAGCGACCGCACGCCAGATTGACGAAATGCTACTGGCAGATGAAGGTGTTAAGAGTGTCTACTGGACGGTCGGAGAGTCCGGCCCGGCATTCTACTACAACATCGTTGGCAACCGTTCACGCGAGCCCGGTTTTGCACAGGCCATGATCACGACCGACACGGCCGACGATGCGGCCCGCCTTGTTGGAGCGTTGCAGAGCCGTCTGGATATCGACTTTCCTGACGCACAGATCATCGTGCGCAATCTTGTTCAGGGTCCTCCGGTCGCCGCACCGGTTGAAGTCAAAATTCAGGGGCAGGACATCTCGGTATTACGTAATCTGGGCGACGAGGTGCGTTCAGTAATGGCCAATCTCGATCTGGTGACGCAGGCGCGTGCCAGTGTGAACGGCGGCAACCCTCAAATCCGGTTCGAGATTGATGAGGTCAAAGCCCGTTTGCTGGGGCTGGACGTGGCGGATATAGCGGGTCAGCTGGACACGGCGCTTGTTGGCATCACCGGTGGGTCACTGATCGAAGGGACTGAGCAGTTGCCGGTGCGCGTTCGTTTGGGTGACGAGGTGCGATCAGATCTAAGCGCGATTGTCAGTATGCCCATTCTACTGCCGAACGCTGCCGAAATATCCGCGACCGGAGTTTTCCCCGCCGTACCTTTGTCGGAACTAGCCAGACCCATAATCGAACCTGCGGAAAGCGTCATAACCCGAACGGATGGCGTGCGAGAAAACACCATACAGGCGTTTATCGTACCCGGTGTTTTACCGGAAGAGGCTTTGCAGGACATATTGGAAGCGCTTGATGCGTCCGGGTTTGTGTTGCCGCAAGGCTATTCGATGTCCTTAGGCGGCGACAGTGATGCCCGATCCAATACCGTGGGAAATTTGCTCGCCTCTGTCGGGTTGATCGTCACACTCTCCATCGCGACGATCGTTCTGACCTTCAACTCGTTCCGGCTGACCCTTGTGACCTTGGTCGTGTGCGTGTTGTCTGCAGGCCTTTCACTGCTGTCGCTGGCAGTCATGCAATTCCCGTTCGGAATAACGGCAATCATCGGGGTGATCGGCTCAATAGGGGTTTCGATCAACGCGGCGATCATTATTTTGACCGGGTTACAACAAGACAGAGAGGCCAGCCAGGGAGATCGCGCAGCCATGGCTCGCGTAGTTACTGGTTCCAGCCGTCACATTGTTTCGACAACGGTCACGACCTTTGGCGGCTTCCTACCCCTGATATTGGGTGGAGGTGCATTTTGGCCACCATTCGCCGTAGCAATCGCAGGCGGTGTTCTGTTATCAACCGTTGTATCTTTCTACTTCACCCCTCCCGTGTTCGCTTTGGTGTATCGTAGAACACTCAACAAACAACGTCTGGCCAAAAACCGCCATTCCGAACCACGCGAAGCCGTTGTCGCGCTGGTGGCGGAATGAGAATTGCGCCTACTTCTCCTTGTGAGTTGGTGTGGTTCAAAGCCGCCGTTGTTCGAAGTAAGAGTCAAGTTCTGCTGTGGGCCGAACGCCGGATTTTGCAGTGTCTGGTTTCTGCGCGTTGACGTCGTTATCGCGGACTGCAGCACCTGGTTACTTTGTGGCCGGATCGGAAATTTGCTCTACTGAGATGCACTACTGCTTTGCGGTGCTTTTCCGTCAGTGACCCGCTTGCGCCGGTTGTGCGGAGGATACGACTCATAATCGATTTGGGCTATCCGTCTCGTTGTAGATTGCGCAGCCTTGGCTTTGATCATTAGGACCATTGAAACGGGCGGAACAACCATAACTAAACCTAACAACTCGGTTGCAGTCAGCGGACGATTCTGCCGAAGCTTGGAAGCTGCGCGATACCAACCAATACCTACAGATCTATCTGCGAAAAGTCGGGAGATAAATCAGGGGGGTATTTTGATGCCCGCAAAGAAAATTTTTGTGTTTCAACATCTTGCGGGGAGATATGGTGCCCAGGAGAGGACTCGAACCTCCACGTCCATACGGACACTAGCACCTGAAGCTAGCGCGTCTACCAATTCCGCCACCTGGGCAGGTGTCGTGGAGGGGCGTTTAAGCCTAGTCGCGGGGGGCGTCAACCAGATTCGGTGAGATTTTTTTAAGTTTTTTGAATTCGGTTCCCGGCCGGTGTTTTCCACGCATGGTTTTCCACGCCGTCGCGGCGAATTAGCGCCTTGTTTGACTGGCCTGCGGGCGCTAGTTCTAGGGCGCAATTTCTCAGCAGGAGCCCTCTCATGTCGAAACTAGTGACGATTTTTGGCGGATCGGGATTTGTCGGTCGCTACATCGCGCGGCGCATGGCGAAAGAGGGGTGGCGTGTCCGGGTGGCCGTACGTCGTCCGAACGAGGCCATGTTCGTGAAACCCTATGGTGCTGTGGGTCAGGTCGAACCGGTGCTGTGCAATATTCGGGATGATGCCTCGGTGGCGCTGGCGATGCAGAGCGCCGATGTGGTTGTCAACTGCGTGGGTGTGCTGAACGAGCTTGGCAAAAACGGGTTTGATACCGTTCAGGCCGAAGGAGCTGAACGCATCGCGCGTTTGGCGGCCGAGCAGGGCATCAAGCGGATGGTTCACATCTCGGCCATCGGTGCGGATGCGAATTCAGCCAGTGCGTATTCCCGGACCAAAGCACATGGTGAAGCGGGCGTGTTGAAACATATGCCAGATGCCGTGATCCTGCGTCCTTCGGTGATCTTTGGCACCGAAGACCAGTTCTTCAACCGTTTCGCCGGAATGACCCGCATGGGACCATTCCTGCCTCTGGTCGGGGCCGAGACAAAATTCCAGCCCGTTTACGTAGACGATGTGGCGCAGGCTGCCGTCAAAGGCGTTCTGGGGCAGGCAGAGCCGGGTGTTTACGAGCTTGGCGGCCCCGAGGTTAAGACCTTTCGTGCCTTGATGCAGCAGATGCTTGAAGTGATTCACCGTCGCCGCGTCATCATCGGCCTGCCGTTCTTTGCCGCGCGGATTATGGCGGGTGTGCTGGATATCGTTAAATTTGTCAGCTTCCAGCTGTTCCCCAACAACATTCTGACTCGCGATCAGCTTAAGAACCTGCGTCACGACAATGTTGTCGCCGAGGGCGCAAAGTCTTTTACAGACCTTGGTATCGTGCCGACCACGCTGGAATCGATACTGCCGGAATACCTGTGGAAATTCCGCCCCTCGGGTCAGTATGACGACATTCAGAACTCGGCCAAAAACCTGCGTATCTGATCAGCTGTAGGCCATGATCAAAAGGATCACGCCTAGAATGACGCGGTAGATGACGTAGGGTGTGAAGCTGACGCTGCGCAGAAGCCGCATCATCAGGCTGAGCGCCAGCAGGGCCGAAAGAAAGGCAAACAGCGCCGCAATGGCCCCATCCCGGGCCAGTTGCATATCGGCCCCGCGCACGGCATCCAATGCCAGCAGTGTGCCCGACGCCAGGATTGTCGGGATCGACATCAACATCGCGATCCGCGCGCCGTCTTCACGGGTATATCCCAATTGCCGCGCGCCGGTTATGGTTATCCCGGATCGCGATGTGCCTGGGATCAGAGCAAGAACCTGCCAAAGGCCCATGATGAACGCGTCGCGTATTCCCCAGTTTTCGGCCTCTTTGGTTTCAGGAGCCCTCTGATCCACCCAGTACAGCAGCAGACCGAAACCCAGCATTGTCCATCCGATGACCGTGATCGAGCGCATGGCCTGGCTCAACCCGGTGACATGCAGAATGAGGCCCGCGATCACGGTAGGAACAGTTGCAACGATCAGGCCCAGAGCAAGCCGGGCCTGCGGTGTATCCGCCCGTCCGGTCAATGCGCGCGGCAACCCGGCAAGGGCCTGTTTTACATCTGACCGGAAATACAGCACCACGGCGCCCAGGGTTCCCACATGCACCGCGACATCAATGGCTTGACCCTGATCCTGCAACCCCGACAGGTTGGGCAGCAGGATCAGGTGACCAGATGAGGATATGGGCAAAAACTCAGTGATTCCCTGAATGATTGCTACGAGAATCAGGTGAAACAAACTCATCTGCCCTGCCGTGCTGCTGCCACGTGTTCTTTGTGAGTTATGGGTATAAGGGCGATGGAAAAAAGGAAAGCGCGCATATAGGTCCGAATCGGATCTAAAATTTCCAATTATTTCCCACTTTTCTTAAAGGCGCGCTGCATTTTTTCAATTTAGGTCAGTATAATTGACTTTTCATCCAAAAGCGCATCCCGTAAAGAAACGGAACCTAGCCAATTCATGGAGTCTGACCCGTGGCCAAGCAACCGATGCTGAAATTTGTGCAGATCGACCGCGTCATGCCGGAAAAGCGTGCTGCCAATGACCGCAAGGACGACTTTGACGAGATCTATTCCGAGTTCGCCGCCGAAAAAGCAGCCGAGCAGGCGAGTCGGTGCAGCCAATGTGGTGTTCCGTACTGCCAGTCGCATTGCCCGCTGCACAACAATATTCCCGACTGGTTGCGCCTGACTGCGACCGGGCGCCTGGAAGAAGCCTATCAGGTAAGTCAGGCCACCAATACCTTCCCCGAGATCTGCGGGCGCATCTGTCCGCAGGACCGCCTGTGCGAGGGCAACTGCGTGATCGAACAGTCGGGCCATGGAACCGTCACGATTGGTTCGATCGAGAAATACATAAC
The DNA here is from genome assembly GCF_009363615.1 of Ruegeria sp. THAF33. Classification (NCBI taxonomy): domain Bacteria; kingdom Pseudomonadati; phylum Pseudomonadota; class Alphaproteobacteria; order Rhodobacterales; family Roseobacteraceae; genus Ruegeria; species Ruegeria sp. THAF33. The sequence continues at coordinate 3,296,333 of NZ_CP045384.1, forward strand.
GGATACCGCATGGGAAAAAGGTTGGGTCCAGCCGGTTGCTCCATCGGCCGAACGCGCTGAAAGCGTAGGTATCATTGGTGCAGGCCCTGGTGGATTGGCCGCTGCGGATATGCTGCGCCAGGCTGGTATCCAGGTCACGGTATACGACCGCTATGACCGGGCCGGTGGCCTGCTGATGTATGGCATTCCGGGGTTCAAACTGGAAAAAGACGTTGTTCAGCGCCGCAATGACCTGTTGGCTGATGGTGGGGTCGAGTTTGTTCTGAATTGCGACGTGGATGCGGCCAAGTTCGAAGAAATCCGGGCCAGGCATGATGCCGTTATCATCGCGACCGGTGTCTACAAGTCGCGCGACCTGGCAATGCCGGGCAGCGGTTTGGCCGGGATCGAAAAGGCGATCGACTTCCTGACAGCCTCGAACCGGAAAAGCTTTGGCGACCAGGTCGAAGAATTCGACAACGGTCGCTTGAACGCCCACGGCAAGAAAGTCGTCGTGATTGGCGGCGGTGACACTGCGATGGATTGCGTGCGCACTTCGATCCGTCAGGGCGCGACTTCTGTCAAATGTCTGTATCGCCGGGACCGGGCCAACATGCCGGGGTCACAGCGTGAAACGCAGAATGCCGAGGAAGAAGGCGTGATCTTCGAATGGCTCAGCGCGCCCAAAGGGTTCACGGGTGAAGACACGGTCAAGGGTGTCATCGTTCAGAAGATGCGCCTGGGACAGCCAGACGCATCCGGTCGTCAGGCCCCCGAAGTGATCGAAGGTGCGGACTATGTCGAAGACGCCGATCTTGTGATCAAGGCGCTTGGATTCGAACCTGAAGACCTGCCGACGCTGTTCGGACAACCTGATCTGCCGGTCACCCGCTGGGGTACGATCAAGGCGGCGTTCCAAACCGGCGAGACCGAAATGGACGGAGTCTATGCAATCGGTGACATCGTACGCGGTGCCTCGCTGGTGGTCTGGGCGATCCGGGACGGTCGTGACTGCGCTGATGCGATCATCGAACGCTTCAATGCTAAATCTGCCGTTGCGGCCGAATAATCCCGCGATCAGGAGGCTTCGAAATGCCTGAATTGCAAGGCCAATGCATGTGTGGCGCAGTTACGGTGACGGCAACTCCGGCGCGGGATGCGCTGGGGGCCTGCCATTGCGACCAGTGCCGGCGCTGGACCAGTTCCATGCTGGTGACGTTTCAGGCCGAAGAAGGCTATGCCGCGCTTGGACCGGTCAAAACCTTCACTTCCTCTGACTGGGCCGAGCGCGCCTTTTGCGCCGATTGCGGCTCGGCGCTTTGGTATCGGATCACGCTCCCAGGCGAGATGCACGGCCAGACGCAAATGGCGGCAGGTCTGTTTGACAACGCCGCAGGCAACCCGCTGAAACTTGAACTTTACATCGACAAAAAGCCCCAGGGCTACGCGTTCGCAGGCGAACGCCGGCAGATGACCAAAGCCGAGGTCGAAGCCATGTACGCCCCCTCTGACGAAGGAGACAGCCAATGACCAGATATGATGCCGATTGGGTGCGGGCCGAAGAAGCCAAGCGCAAATGGATGGCTGAAAATGGTCTCTATTCCGAGGAAGAAGAGCATTCTTCCTGTGGTGTGGGTCTCGTTGTGTCCGTGGATGGGAAAGCGTCGCGCAAGGTTGTGGACGCCGGTATCGACGCGCTCAAGGCGATCTGGCACCGCGGCGCGGTTGATGCGGACGGAAAGACCGGCGATGGCGCGGGCATTCACGTGCAGATTCCGGTCTCGTTTTTCTACGATCAGATCAGGCGTACAGGCCACGAGCCCAAATTGGACAAACTGATCGCTGTTGGTCAGGTTTTCCTGCCGCGCACCGACTTTGGCGCACAGGAACAGTGCCGGACCATCGTGGAAAGCGAAGTTCTGCGCATGGGCTATTACATCTATGGCTGGCGTCATGTGCCGGTCGATGTCACCTGTTTGGGTGAAAAAGCCAACGCCACCCGACCCGAGATCGAGCAAATCCTGATCTCGAATTCCAAAGGAGTGGACGAAGAGACCTTCGAGCGCGAGCTCTATGTCATTCGTCGCCGTATTGAAAAGGCTGCCTCGGCTGCGGGTATTTCCGGACTGTACCTGGCGTCGCTGTCGTGCCGTTCGATCATCTACAAGGGCATGATGCTGGCCGAGCAGGTTGCTGTCTTCTATCCCGACCTGATGGACGAACGGTTTGAATCCGCCTTCGCAATCTACCACCAGCGCTATTCCACCAACACTTTCCCGCAATGGTGGCTGGCGCAGCCTTTCCGCATGTTGGCGCATAATGGCGAGATCAACACGCTGAAAGGCAACATCAACTGGATGAAAAGCCACGAGATCCGCATGGCGTCCTCGACATTTGGGGATTATGCCGAGGATATCAAGCCGATCATCGCCGGAGGATCGTCGGATTCGGCAGCATTGGACTCGGTTTTTGAGGTTCTGGTGCGTGCGGGCCGCTCGGCCCCGATGGCGAAAACCATGCTGGTTCCGGAAAGCTGGTCCAAGCAGGCGGTGGAACTGCCGCAGGCGTGGCGCGACATGTATTCCTACTGCAACTCGGTGATGGAGCCGTGGGACGGCCCCGCCGCACTGGCCATGACGGATGGCCGCTGGGTCTGTGCTGGACTGGACCGCAACGGCCTGCGTCCGATGCGTTATGTCGTGACTGGCGATGGTCTTGTCATTGCGGGATCCGAGGCCGGCATGGTGCCGATTGATGAGTCCACAGTGACCGAAAAAGGCGCGCTGGGCCCCGGTCAGATGCTGGCTGTCGACATGAAAAAGGGCAAGCTGTATCGCGACACCCAGATCAAGAACAAGCTGGCGAGCGCATTGCCGTTTGGTGAATGGGTCGGCAAGATCAACGATCTGGACGAGGCGCTGGCAGGTGTGACCGAAAAGCCGATATTCTCGGGCGAAGATCTGCGCAAACGCCAGATCGCGGCAGGCTATTCGGTCGAAGAGCTAGAGCAGATTCTTGCGCCCATGGCCGAAGATGGTAAAGAGGCGCTGGCGTCCATGGGTGACGATACGCCCTCGGCGGTTCTGTCCAAACAATACCGCCCGCTCAGCCATTTCTTCCGGCAGAATTTCTCTCAGGTCACCAACCCGCCGATCGACAGTTTGCGCGAATACCGCGTCATGTCCTTGAAAACCCGGTTCGGGAACCTGAAGAACGTGCTGGATGAGGACAGCAGCCAGACCGAGATCATCGTTCTGGAAAGCCCCTTTGTTGGAAACGCGCAATGGGATGAACTGGTTGGGAACCTCAATGCTCCGCTGGCCGAGATCGATTGCAGCTTTGAGCCTGGTCAAGGTGCGCTGAGCGCGGCTTTGGCCCGTGTCAGAGCCGAAGCTGAAGAGGCTGTCCGGTCTGGCGCCGGGCATCTGGTGCTGACCGACATGCACTCGGGTGAAGATCGTGTGGCGATGCCGATGATCCTTGCCACCAGCGCAGTGCACTCACACCTGACCCGTCAGGGCCTGCGGACGTTCTGTTCCTTGAACGTACGCTCGGCTGAATGTGTCGATCCGCATTACTTTGCGGTTCTGATCGGCTGTGGCGCGACCGTTGTGAACGCCTATCTGGCCGAAGACTCGCTGGCCGATCGTATCGATCGTGGGCTGCTGGACGGCACCCTGACCGAAAATGTTGCGCGCTACCGCGAAGCCATCGACCAGGGCCTGTTGAAAATCATGGCCAAGATGGGAATTTCGGTGATCTCGTCTTATCGTGGAGGTCTGAATTTCGAGGCTGTAGGCCTGAGCCGCGCGATGGTCGCCGAGTACTTCCCGGGTATGACCAGCCGTATTTCCGGCATCGGCGTCACCGGTATTCAGGCAAAGGCCGAAGAAATCCACGCCAAGGGCTGGAACAGTGGTCTGGACGTGTTGCCGATCGGTGGTTTCTACAAGGCGCGGCAATCGGGTGAAACCCATGCGTGGGAAGCGACCTCGATGCATATGATGCAGATGGCTTGCAACAAGGCGTCCTATGAGCTGTGGAAACAGTATTCTGCCAAGATGCAATCGAACCCGCCGATCCATCTGCGCGACCTGATGGATTTCAAACCATTGGGCAAACCGGTGCCGATTGAAGAGGTGGAATCGATCACCTCAATCCGCAAGCGTTTCGTCACGCCGGGCATGTCACTGGGCGCGCTCAGCCCCGAGGCGCACAAGACGCTGAACGTGGCCATGAACCGGATCGGAGCGAAATCCGACTCGGGTGAAGGTGGTGAAGATCCTGCACACTTCGTGCCGGAGCCGAATGGCGACAACCCCTCGGCCAAGATCAAACAGGTGGCCTCGGGCCGGTTCGGTGTGACTGCCGAATACCTGAATCAATGTGAAGAACTTGAGATCAAGGTGGCCCAAGGCGCGAAGCCTGGTGAGGGTGGTCAGCTGCCAGGCATGAAGGTCACCGACCTGATCGCGCGTCTGCGTCACTCGACCAAGGGTGTGACGCTGATCTCACCGCCGCCGCACCACGACATCTACTCGATCGAAGACCTTGCGCAGCTGATCTATGATCTGAAACAGATCAACCCGCGCTGCAAGGTGACGGTGAAACTGGTGGCGTCTTCGGGCGTCGGCACGATTGCTGCCGGTGTGGCCAAGGCGAAAGCGGATATTATCCTGATTTCGGGTCACAACGGCGGTACGGGTGCCTCACCCGCCACCAGCATCAAATATGCTGGTCTGCCATGGGAGATGGGCCTGACCGAGGCGCATCAGGTTCTGGCGATGAACAACCTGCGCGACCGGGTGACTCTGCGCACCGATGGCGGCCTGCGCACCGGGCGCGACATCGTCATGGCAGCGATGATGGGGGCCGAGGAATACGGCATCGGCACCGCCGCCCTGATCGCGATGGGCTGTATCATGGTGCGTCAGTGCCAGTCGAACACCTGCCCCGTCGGCGTCTGCACGCAGGATGAATCGCTGCGTGCCAAGTTCACCGGCAACGCGGACAAGGTGGTGAACCTGATCACCTTCTACGCGCAGGAAGTGCGCGAGTTGCTGGCCAGCCTTGGCGCGCGTTCCGTGGATGAAATCATCGGTCGGGCCGATCTGCTGGCGCAGGTTAGCCGGGGTTCGGCACATTTGGACGATCTGGATCTCAACCCGCTGCTGATCACCGTCGATGGTGCGCATAACATCGTGTACAATCGCGACAAGGACCGCAACGCCGTGCCCGACACGCTGGATGCCGAGATCGTGCGCGATGCGGCACGGTTCCTGAAGGACGGCGAGAAGATGCAGTTGTCATATGCCATCCAGAACACGCACCGCACTGTCGGAACCCGTATTTCCAGCCACATTGTGCAGAACTTCGGCATGCGGAACACGTTCCAGGATGACCACCTGCACGTGAAACTCCAGGGTTCGGCCGGTCAGTCTCTGGGGGCTTTCGCTGCCCCGGGTCTGAAGCTGGAAGTGTCGGGGGATGCCAATGACTATGTTGGCAAGGGCCTGTCTGGCGGCACGATCGTTGTGCGCCCGCCGCAGGTCAGCCCGCTGAAGGCAGACGACAACACAATCATCGGCAACACGGTTCTCTACGGTGCAACTGACGGCCATCTGTTTGCGGCTGGCCGCGCGGGTGAACGGTTTGCCGTGCGCAACTCGGGTGCCACAGTTGTGGTTGAAGGGTGTGGCTCGAACGGGTGTGAGTACATGACCGGCGGTGTGGCCGTGATTCTTGGTGATATCGGGGCCAATTTCGGTGCCGGGATGACCGGTGGCATGGCATATCTGTACGATCCCGAAGGCAAGGCCGAAGCGTTGATGAACAAGGAAACGCTTGTGACCTGCCCGGTCACCGTGGACCATTGGGTGGATCAATTGAAAGCCTTGATCACGCGTCACGCCGAGGAGACTTACAGCCGCAAGGCTGCGGATATTCTCCAGCATTGGGATGTGGAAAAGGGCAACTTCTTACAGGTTTGTCCCAAAGAAATGCTCAACAAACTCAGCCACCCGCTGAGCGAAGAAGCCACGGCAGTTCCGGCGGAGTAAGCCGAAATTCCACCAAAAAACCGGCCCCGCGTGCCATTTGCAGCACGCGGGGCCACAGTTTTTGTGAGGTTTCGGTGGGATTCTTGCTTGTTCTTCCGAATTTCGCCATGCTTTTTTCACCTTGTAGTGATAGCCATTGCCTGTTTCGGTTCCTAATGGTGACAGAGTAGGGGCAACAGGATGCCAACGACATATCGCGATCAGTTCTTCACCTTTGATCCCGCAAGCCCGCCACCAGCGGGAACGGCCGTCACGGTCAGCAATTTCACCCTGACTGATGCGAATGATGACAATCTTATTGACGCACCCAGTGGTGACACGGTCAACGGGCAAGACGTTACAAATTCCTGGCCAGGCGATACCGTAACGATCAACGTGTCAGGCGTTGGGAACGTGACCTATACAGGAACCACGTTCTACCTTGCTGATGGGTCGCGGGCTTTCACCCCCACAGACGGCCAGGTGCTGCAGCCCGGAACGCTGGTGTCGACCACTTTTGTCAACACGTCAGGCCCGCTGAATGTCGGTAACCTTGGGCCGCCGTGCTTTACGGCCGGGACCATGATCGCCACACCGGAAGGTGAGCGCGCGGTTGAGGGTTTGAAGGCTGGTGATCTGGTCATCACGGTGGATCACGGACCACAACCCTTGATCTGGGTCGGGTGTACAACCGTCGCAGCCGAAGGCAAACTGGCCCCAATCCGTTTCGATGCCGGGGTGTTTGGTCTGGATCGCCCCTTGCTGGTTTCACCGCAGCACCGGATGCTGATCGAAGACTGGCAGGCGTCCTATCTGTTCGGTCATACCGAAGCGCTGGTTCCGGCGCATACTCTGGTCAACGATGACACCGTGAAACGGGTCGAGGGCGGTGAGGTTGAATATTTCCACCTGTTGTTCAAACAGCATGAGATCGTTTTCGCCAACGGAGCAAAGAGCGAAAGCTATTATCCCGGGCACGCGTTGTCGGCTTCGGATCGGGCAACGCAAAGCGAAGTGCTGCACTTGTTTCCCGAGTTGACCGGGCTTGATCCGATGTCGCTGAAAACCGCGCGCCCGATCGTTCATCCGCGCGAGGCGCGCGCTTTCGCGATTTAGGCCGTTTCAAACCGGAACCTTGCGTCGTATAGCTGAGACATGGCGAAGAAAGCAGCCCGCAAATCCGGCGGAAAAAAACGCAAGGCATCCAGAAAGAAGGAACCAGTGGCGCGGCAGATTCGCCGCTGGGTAACGCGAGCGGTCATGGCGGTTCTGGGCCTCGTGGTTGCTCTGGTCCTGATTTACTCGGTGGTGAACCCTCCTGTCACCCACACCATCTGGTCGGAATGGCGCCGGCTGGGAAAGGTTGAACGCGAATGGGTTCCGATCGAAGACATGGCACCGATCATGGCAAGATCAGTTGTTGCAGCCGAGGACGCAAATTTCTGCCTGCATTGGGGCTTTGACGTCGAAGCAATCCGCGACGCGCTTGAGGATGGCGGCAATCGTGGTGCCTCGACCATCACGCAACAGGTGGTGAAGAATGTGTTCCTCTGGCAGGGCCGCAGCTGGGTGCGCAAGGCTTTGGAAACCTCGATCACGCCGGTGGTTGAAATATTCTGGAGCAAACAGCGTATTCTTGAGGTGTATCTGAATGTCGCCGAAACCGGAAATGGCGTATTCGGGGTCGAAGCTGCGGCGCAACGCTATTTCAACACCAGCGCGGCAAAGCTGACTTCGGTTCAAGCGGCGCGGGTTGCCGCAATCCTGCCGTCCCCGCGCAACCGGTCGGTCACGGATCCGACTGCGCGTACCCGCAGACGGGCGGCTTCGATCCTCGATGGGGCGGCCACCATCCGCGCAGATGGTCGCGCGGATTGTTTCGAGGATTGAAACCCGCTATCTGCCAAGGCTAAATCTGTCGGGTATTCACTTGTTCGAATGGAAGTCCATGGCGCGTCTGTTTCACGTTCCCCTCTCTCCGTATTGTCGCAAGGTCCGTCTGTCGCTGGCGGAGAAGAAGATCGAAGTTGAGCTGGTAGAAGAGCGATACTGGGAACAGGATCCTGATTTTCTGCGGCGCAACCCGGCGGGAAAAGTACCCGTGTTGCGTCTGGACGGGCAGATCATGTCGGAAAGCGCGGCGATCTGCGAATACATCGAAGAAACCCGCCCAGAGCCAGCTTTGATGCCGAAAACCCCCGAAGCCAGGTTTGAAGTGCGACGGCTGGTCGGTTGGTTCGACGACAAGTTTCACCACGAGGTGACATCGAAGCTGTTGTATGAGCGAGTGAACAAAAAGGTGACAGGACAGGGGTATCCGGACAGCAAGAACGTCAAACAGGGTGCCAAGGCGATCAAATACCATCTGGATTACATGGCGTGGCTGCTGGATCACCGCCGTTGGTTGGCCGGGGATCAGATGACATTGGCGGATTTCGCGGCCGCGGCGCATCTGTCTTCGCTGGATTACATCTCGGACGTGGACTGGAACCGTAGCCAGGTGGTCAAGGACTGGTATGCCAAGATAAAGTCTCGACCGGCATTTCGGTCAATTCTGGCGGATCAGGTGCCAGGGTTCCGACCGCCGCCCCATTACGCTGATCTGGATTTCTGATAGGGTGCGCAAGGGGGGCTGTCTGCTCCCCATCGCGCCAAGGGCGCGATTTCCCCCGAGGATATTTTGGCCAGATGAAGAGCGGATCGGATCTTAAGGAAAAGCTGGTGCAACAAGCCCAGGCAGAGGGGTTTGTTGCCTGTCGCGTGTGCCGCCCTTGGGATGTTCCACAGGTGCCGAAACGCTTGCGGGCCTATCTGGACGCCGGGTACCACGGGCAAATGGGATGGATGGCCGAGCGCACGCATTGGCGTGGCGATCCTGCCGCGCTTTGGCCCGAGGCGCAATCGGTGGTCATGTTGGCTGAAAGCTATACGCCGGAACATGACCCGACGGAGATCCTGAAACACCCAGATCGTGGTGCAATTTCGGTCTATGCGCAGAACAAGGACTATCATGATCTGGTCAAGAAGCGGCTGAAGCGGTTGGCGCGATGGCTGATTGCCGAAGCTGGAGGCGAGGTGAAAGTATTCGTCGATACCGCTCCGGTTCCCGAAAAGGCGCTGGGATATGCCGCCGGACTGGGTTGGCAGGGCAAGCACACCAATCTTGTAAGCCGCGAATGGGGAAATTGGGCCTTTATAGGGTCTGTTTTCACTACTCTGGACCTACCGGCGGACAATTCAGAGATCGATCATTGCGGATCGTGCCGCGCCTGTCTGGACATTTGCCCGACCGATGCGTTTCCGGCCCCGTATCAACTGGATGCACGGCGGTGCATTTCATACCTGACCATTGAGCATAAAGGCCCGGTGGACCATGAGCTGCGCGGAAAGTTGGGCAATCGGATCTATGGCTGCGACGATTGTCTGGCGGCCTGTCCATGGAACAAGTTTGCCGTCGCAGCGAGCGATATGCGCTATGCCGCCCGGGACGATCTGAAAGCGCCCGGTTTGGAAGAACTGGCGGCGCTGGACGATGCCGCTTTTCGTGCAAAGTTTTCCGGCTCGCCGATCAAACGAATCGGCCGGGACCGGTTCGTGCGCAATGTTCTGTATGCCATTGGAAACTCGGGACAGCCGAAACTGAAACCAGTGGCTCAGCGTCTGTTGGAAGACCCGGATGAGACCGTGGCAGAAGCGGCGCGCTGGGCGGTGGAACAACTGTCATAATTGCCGCAAACAGGCTGGACGTGTCGTGCATAACCGCTAAACCCATCCGCAGCGAACAGACAGGAGGACCCGATGACGTTGTCTTTGGGGGTAGATACGGGCGGGACCTATACCGACGCGGTGCTGATCAGGGATGAGAAAGAGGTCATCGCCTCGGCCAAGTCGCTGACCACCCGGGCGGATCTGGCGATTGGTGTGGGCAAGGCGATCTCGTCTGTGCTGGCAGAGGCGCAGGTCACACCGGATCAGATCTCGATGGCGTCATTGTCGACGACGCTGGCCACGAATGCGCTGGTCGAGGGGCAGGGTGGCCGTGTCGCGTTGATCTATATCGGGTTCAAGGACAGCGATCTTGAAAAACACGGGCTCAAAGAGGCGCTGAAGGGCGATCCGGCCCTGGTGATTGCCGGTGGGCATACCCATTCCGGTGGGCAAGCTGCCGCCTTGGATGCCGCAGCGCTTGAGGCCTTTTTGGAGTCGCATAACGGAATTTCCGGCTTTGCGGTTGCTGCTCGGTTCGCCACCCGCAACCCGGCGCACGAGTTGGAAGCGGCGCGCATAATCTCGGAAAGAACCGGGGCGCCGGTGACCTGTTCTCATCACTTGTCCGCCAAGCTCAATGGTCCGAAACGCGCGGTGACGGCTGTGCTGAATGCGCGGCTGATCGGGATGATCGACCGATTGATCGGGCGTGCACAGGATCAACTGCATGCGCTGGGAATTTCGGCGCCGATGATGGTGGTGCGCGGCGATGGCGCCCTGATGAGCGCGGAACAGGCCCGGGAACGGCCGATCGAGACTATTCTGAGCGGGCCTGCGGCTTCTATCGTCGGGGCGCGATGGCTTACCGGAGCGGACAATGCGCTGGTCTCGGACATCGGGGGAACGACCACTGATGTCGCACTTATCCGGGACGGAAAGCCCGCGATCGACCCGGCCGGGGCGCAGGTGGGTGGGTTTCGCACCATGGTCGAGGCCGTGGCGATGCGAACCCACGGTCTGGGCGGCGACAGTCAGGTTCATGTTGCGACCGAAGGGTTGCGGGGCGGTGTTTTCCTGGGCCCGCGTCGCGTGTTGCCCGTTTCGCTGATCGCATCAGAAGCGCCCGACGTTGTGCATTCTGTACTGGATGAACAATTGCGGGCCACGACCGTGGGCGAGCATGATACGCGTTTTGCCCGCCGCGTGCCCGGCATCCATGCTGAAGGAGTCGGCGCGCGGGAAGAAAGCCTGCTGGAGAGGCTGGGAGATCGCGTTCTGCCCCTGAGCGCCTTGCTGCGTTCGCGGATGGAGAACGGGGCGCTGATGCGCCTGGTCGATCGCGGAATCATCCAGGTGTCTGGGGTTACGCCATCTGATGCCAGTCACGTGTTGGGGCGGGTTCGTGCCTGGGATGTCGATGCGGCGCGCAAGGCATTGGAACTGATGGCACGCAAACGGGTCGGGTCAGGGGATATGTTGGCAAACTCTCCCGAAGCGCTGGCCCAGATGATCGTGGATCAATTGACGGAACAGACCAGTTTGACCTTGTTAGAGGCTGCTTTTGACGAAGAACAGGTTGGTTTTGGTCTGCCTTCGCAAGACTTGGCGCGTCATGTGCTGACACAGCGCGGGTTGGCACAACACCGTGGGTTGCTGTCGCTGAGCGCTGCTTTGAATGTGGATGTGGTTGGCCTTGGGGCGTCGGCCCCCAGCTATTACCCTGCGGTGGGTGAACGGCTGCACTGCCGAATGATCCTGCCGGAACACGCGGGCGTGGCAAATGCGATTGGTGCTGTCGTGGGGCGGCTGACCCTGCGTCGCTCGGGCACCGTCACATCCCCGGCGGAAGGGCGATATCGTGTGCATCTGGAGGATGGCCCGAAGGACTTCGCCGCGTCAGAGGACGCTCTGGCCCTGTTGGAAAAGGTACTAATGTCCGAAGCAGAGGGCGCAGTACGAGAAGCCGGCGCAGAAGACATTCGCGTGATCGTGGATCGTGACATCAAAACCGCGCGAGTCGAGTCAAAGGACGTTTTTGTCGAGGCGCTGATCACGGTCGAGGCAAGCGGACGTCCACGGGTGGCCGCAGGCTAGCCCCCCTGAAAGCTCAGAGGGGCCGGGCAGGTGGTGCTTTATTCTGCTGCGCTTGAGCGTTTGGGCAGGACCCAATCCTGACGCGGGAAGTGGCAGGTATAGCCGTTCGGAATCCGCTCCAGATAATCCTGATGCTCTGGTTCGGCTTCCCAGAACTCTCCGACAGGTTCGACCTCGGTCACGACTTTTCCGGGCCACAAGCCGCTGGCATTCACGTCGGCGATGGTGTCCAGGGCCACCTGTTTCTGAGTGTCATCCACGTAGTAGATCGCAGATCGATAGCTCATGCCGATATCGTTGCCCTGCCGGTTGACCGTGGTTGGGTCATGGATCTGAAAGAAGAATTCCAGCAGGTCGCGATAGCTGATCCGAGACGGATCGAACCAGATCTCGATCCCTTCCGCGTGGGTACCGTGGTTGCGATAGGTCGCGTTGGGCACGTCACCGCCGGTATAGCCGACACGCGTACGCGACACGCCCGGCAGTTTGCGGATCAGGTCCTGCATCCCCCAGAAGCAGCCCCCGGCCAGTACAGCGCGTTGCTCGGTCATCAGATTTCCTCCACATGAATCAGGTATTCGCCATAACCTTCGGCTTCCATCTCATCCCGATGAATGAACCGAAGCGAGGCAGAGTTGATGCAGTACCGCAAACCGCCATGTTCACGCGGACCGTCCGGGAAGACATGCCCCAGATGGCTGTCGCCGTGTTTCGAGCGAACCTCGGTCCGGATCATGCCATGCGTGGTATCGCGGAACTCTTCGACATGTTCGTGCACGATCGGCTTGGTGAAACTGGGCCAGCCGCACCCGGATTCGTATTTGTGGGTCGAGGCAAACAGCGGCTCACCTGATACGATATCTACATAAATGCCCGGTTCCTTGTTGTTCAGGTATTTCCCGGTGCCCGGACGTTCTGTACCACTGCGCTGGGTGACGTGAAACTCTTCGGGCGAAAGCGCAGCAATGGCCGTGGGGTCTTTGGTATAGCGAGTCATGGATCCTCCGGCTGAAATAGTGTTTGCGCCATTATCTGGGGGCTGCGGGGTGGAAAGCAAAGCGATATTTCAAACCGCTCTCGCAGTCGTGCAAGTGATCTGAACAACAGAGTCACACGTATCTGAATGAAAGGGAGGACAAGACATGATGAGATTGCTGCTTTTGACTGCCCTGATCTTGCTGGGCCGCGCCGTTCAGGCGGCACCGCTGACCGGTGAGTTCGACTCGATCGACGGAGGCACATTGGCCATCGAAGAGTGGCGCGGCCAACCCATCCTGGTGGTCAACACCGCGTCACAATGCGGGTTTACCGGGCAATACAAGGCTCTGCAAAAGGTGCATGAGGCCTATTCCGGCAAGGGGCTGGTCGTTCTTGCGGTTCCGTCGGATTCGTTCAATCAGGAACTTGGGTCCGCGGAAGAGGTGAAACAGTTCTGCGAGATGAACTATGGGCTGACTTTACCGATGACGGATATCACTCCGGTCAAAGGGGCTGACGCCCACCCGTTTTATAAGGCCGTTGCCGCGCAGACCGGGTTCACGCCCAAGTGGAACTTCAACAAAATCCTGATCGATCCTGAGGGTGAAGTCGCGGCGACTTTCGGGTCAAATGTAAAACCCGATTCCCGCAAACTGCTGTCTCAGGTCGAGGCTTTGCTGCCCTGAACGGGCTGGCGTGAAAGCTGAACCGCAAGAATGCCAAGGGTTGTAACCGCGACGCCAACCGCATCCATGGCGCCGAGCTTCTCGCCCAGCAGGATCGCCGCGATGGTGACGCCAAACACAGGGTTCAAAAAGTGGAAGGTGGCGGCTCGAACGGGTCCGATCCGGTCCAACAGCAGGAACCAGATCAGTGTCGCCAGCAATCCGGGGAAAAGAGTCGTGTAGGTAAAGGCCAGCGCCAGTGGCAACGTCGGGTGGATGTAGATGGTTTCAAAGACCGGAGCAGCCGCAAACAGCGCGGCTGAACCAACCAACATCTGCAAGCCAACGACCATCATGAAGTTCCCGCCGGATGTTGCACCGCGAACGGCCAAGGTTGCAAAGGTCAAGGCAAGAGCACCCAAACCGCAAAGCGCGACCCCGAACATATCAACGCCCGCGCTGATCCGGCTGCTCATGATAAGGGCGACTCCGGCGAAACCGGCGAACAGACCCAAAACACCCAGTGGCCGCAGCTTTTCGCCGAAAATCAACCACCCCGCCAGCGCCACCAACAAGGGCATGGTGGATGCGATTATGGCCGCGACCGAAGCCTCGACCGTTTGCATCGCATAGAAATTTAGACCCAAATAAAGGGCATTTTGGCAGATCCCGAACAATATCGTTGCGCGCCATTGGTTTCGGGTCAGGTGCCAGCTTTGCCCCATCGCGCGAGCTATCATGACCCCCAGAACACCGGAGATCAGAAACCTCAAGGCCAGCGAAAACAGAGGGGACGCATCCGCCACGATAATACGCGCTGAGGTAAAGGCAGATGACCAGATCAGGGCAAATGTCAGCCCCATGGCTATGGCGCGCAGATCCATGGAGACCCCCTGTCACTTTGCGCGGACTGTTCCTGATTTTGGGGTCGGTCGCAAGCGGTGCGCGTCAAAAAAGACACATGCGTGATGCAAGAAAAGTCTTGCGCATGTTTATATTGATTGACCAGCCAATTAAAGATATCGGCGGCAGGACCTGACATATCAAGGGAGGTTTGTCGGTGCTTCTGGAGTACATTCTATCGTTCGGCGTCCTGCTGGCATTGGGGCTGGTCGCTTTCTTCGTCGTGAAATGGTGGAACCTGCGCTGTGTCGGCGTGACACCGGTTCATCTGTTCACGTTCATCGCGATTCTGTTCACATCCGGCCTGGATGTCGGCCTGATCATGTTTCCACTGACCGAATTCGGAGGATACGCCGAGGATCCGGCCTATGCCTTTGCCAACCCGCTGGCGATCGAATTCGGATTCTGGGGTTTTCTGATCTGGGCCTTCTATTTCCTGACGGCCTTCTACTTCTGCGTGATAGAACCCCGCGTGAAGTTCTTTGAGATCCCGCTGGTCAAGCTGATCAACAACGTGGTGATCATCGGCACATGCGCTTTCACCGCCAGCCTGTTCCTGATCTACCTGCCCGGCTATCTGCCCGAGGTCGGCGATGGCGAATCCGTCGTCACCACCTTCTACATCATCGTGTTTGTCGTCATTCTGGCGGCGGCCTATTCCTCGACCGATCTGAAATACGTTCGCATCCTGTCCGTCGGTTCGACCTTTCTGTTCCTTGCCCTGATTCTGGGCATGTGGGCAGCCGCAGGTATGGGCGTGACCGGGTTCGTGGAAACCGGCAGCAATATCGGCGCCTATTTCGCCAACCTGCACAAGTTCGTCCTGCCATTGACCGACTATCACGCGTTCTACCTGTTCTGGTGGTTTGCATGGTCGATCATGATCGGACAGTTTACGTCGCGCTTTGTGGGTGGTCTGACCACGTGGCAGTTGCTGGCCGCGCTGTTGATCTTCCCGTCGATCCCGCTGGGGATCTGGTTCACTGTACTTTATTATTACCACCTGAACGGCATAAGTACCGCTGGCATCACCAACATTGCGATGGTGATCGTAGGTGTAACGTTCGTGATCAACTCTCTGGACTCGCTGATCCGTCTGTACACCGACAACCTGAACCTGACCGTCGAGCGGTTCGGAAAGGCGGTCTATGTGGCTGGCAACGTCGCACTGCTGTTTGTCCTGACCCTGTTGTTCCAAAGCCAGTGGCTGCAAATCCAGTGGATCGGAGCGGTCGTGGTTGGGCTGTATCTGGCTTGCGTCGTCTATATCCTGATCACCAAACGCCAGGAGGTATTGAGCATCGACTCGATGCCAGAAGATCGTGATCTGGACTTCCACAAGGTTGAAACGGTCCACTGACCGGACCAGAGACACGGAACAGAAACGGGCACCTCTGGTGCCCGTTTCTATTTTTACCGACAATATTGCAGCTTTGGACAATCTGCGGGCTTTTCAACCACGCGACATCCCAACCCGGACGGCGGCTGCCTTTACGGCACGATCAAAAGGAATGTTGCCCGCGTTGCAATCAACCCGCCCGTGAAATGAAGTTGGGCAAGGCTATTCGTCAACCGCCGGATAGATGAACCCGTTTACCGGGTAGGGATTGCCGTAGCGGCCCGGTTGGCTTTCAACCCGAACCAACGTCCAGTCATTGTTTTTTGAGACATCTTTGACGCCCATCTTCAACGACACCTTGTTTCGGTGCCAGTTGGCATGATTCACGATGACTTCTCGGTCGGTGACGATATCGGACACGACAGCCACATGGCCCAGCGGCATTCCGCGGGTCGCCCGAAACGACATAACCGCACCAACAACCGGTTCCTTGCCGCGCTCAAACACTTGCTGCGCCCTTCCCCACCAGTCCTTCGCGTTGCCGCGAATTTCAATACCGCTGAGGTCTCTAGCGTAGGGCACGCACCATACTCTTTGCCCTCTGGCCCGCTTTTTCGAGACCTCTTGCAGAGCCATCAACTGACGTTCAGGGTCGAGATTTTCATTGGTGGTGCTTTGCGCGCAGGCAGAGACAAGAGTGATAAGACCCACCGCAATCGCGGAACGGGTGCTGCCAGACAAGCGCGGCCAAGTCGTTTTCTTTCTACAGACGCTGTTTTGCAAGATACTTCATTGCCGGTTCGAAGATTGACGAAGTTGTAAGGTGATCGGACAAGCCTTGAAAAGAGGCCCGCCAACGCCACGGCAAGATTTTGCCAGTTCTCTGACCCTGAGGGCGCATTTTCACTTGGGTGGTGAATTCCGGGCCGAAACATGCTGTGTGAAACGGGTTCAAACCCGGCAGGCACAACATATTCAAGACGATAGAAAAAAGGCCCCCCGAAGGCGGCCCTTTATCGTTGTCATGAAAAGCTGAAATCAGCCGTTCACGCTATCTTTCAGCGCTTTGGCGATGGTCATTTTCACAACCTTGTCGGCTTCTTTGGTGAAGGTTTCACCAGTGGCCGGGTTACGAACCTGACGCTCGGGCCGCTCGCGGCAGTAGATTTTGCCGACGCCGGGCAGGGTCACTGCGCCACCGGCCGAAACTTCGCGGGTAATCAGGCCGGTGATGGCCTCCAGCGCGGAGTTTGCGGATTTCTTGTCGGTTCCCATTTCCTCAGCGAGAGCAGCTACCAGCTGAGTCTTTGTCATAGGCTTTGCCATTTCTTGGTCTCCTTAACGTGCCCGATCTATAGGGCCTCACCGCGTAACTGTAACGGGATATTGTGGCCAAACACAACGAATAGTAGCGCTGAAATCCCTAAAAATATGGGGAAAACGTTGCTTTTTTGCGTCAGAGGAAGGCCGTTTCGTCGAAGGAGCGCAGTTTCCGGCTGTGCAAACGCTCCAACGGCATGCCGCGCAGATGCTCCATCGCCTTGATGCCGATGGCCAGATGTCGGCTGACCTGAGTGGTATAGAACGAAGACGCCATGCCTGGCAGCTTCAATTCTCCGTGCAGGGGTTTGTCCGACACGCACAGCAAAGTGCCGTACGGAACGCGGAACCGATAGCCGTTTGCGGCAATGGTGGCACTTTCCATATCCAGCGCGATTGCCCGGGATTGGCTGAGTCGCTGGACCGGGCCGGACTGATCGCGCAATTCCCAGTTTCGGTTGTCGACCGAAGCCACGGTGCCGGTCCGCATGATCCGCTTCAGCTCATACCCTTCCAGTTTCGTTACCTCGGCCACGGCGTGTTCCAGCGCCACCTGAACTTCGGCCAAAGGCGGGATCGGCACCCAGACGGGCAGATCGTCATCCAGAACCTTGTCTTCGCGCAGATAGGCGTGGGCCAGAACGAAATCGCCCAATGCCTGCGTATTGCGCAACCCGGCGCAATGGCCAACCATCAGCCATGCATGCGGGCGCAGAACGGCAATATGGTCGGTGGCGGTTTTTGCATTGGATGGGCCAACACCGATGTTCACCAAAGTAATCCCCGAACCATCTTTGCGCTTCAGGTGATAGGTCGGCATTTGCGGCAGTTTCAGCGGTTGTTCGATAGGTGCCTTTGGGTCCGTGATCTCGGCATTGCCGGTTGAAACAAAGCTGGTATAGCCGCTGGCAGGGTCCGCCAATTGTTCTCGGGCGTAGTTTTCGAATTCCGAGACATAGAACTGGTAGTTCGTAAACAACACGTGATTCTGAAAGTGACCAGCGTCGGTGGCCGTGTAGTGTGCCAATCTGGCAAGCGAATAATCCACGCGCTGGGCGGTGAAAAGGGACAAGGGTCCAACGGCATCTTCATGGTCATGCACGCCATTGACGATGTCATCATTGGTGGTTGTCAGGTCCGGAACATCAAACACATCGCGTAAGGTGAAGTCGGCTGCGCCCTGATGAGGCACGACCAGATCGGGATTGTTTGCCACGGCGAAATGCACCGGAATCGGTGTGTCCGACGCCGCAATTGTTACAGGCTGACCATGGTTCTTGATCAACAGGGCGATCTGTTGGGTCAGGTAGGATCTGAACAGATCCGGGCGCGTCACCGTCGTGGCATGAACACCAGGTTCAGACACATGCCCAAAGCTCAGGCGGCTGTCGACTTGGGCATAGGTCGAGGTTTTGATGCGAATTTCCGGATAATAGGCTCTGAATCGCGCGGCAGGTGCCCCATTTTCCATGGCGTCCGCAAAGCTGTCGCACAGGAAATCGGTGGCCTGCACGTACAGCTCTTCCAACCGTGCAACAGCGGCGGCGGGATCGGTAAACTGTTCTGGCGCGGGTGCTTGCGGTGTCAGGAGTGTGGTCATGCCAATGGTTCCAGAAGTTCTATTTTTTCGAATGTGCGTACGTCGACCAACCCGAGATCCGATATTCGAAGTTCGGGAATCACGACCAGCGCCAGCAATGAATGCTGCATGTACGCGTTGTTCAGATGACAGCCGCAGTCCTGCATCGCCTGCACCATCCTGTCGGCCTTGGCCGCGACTTCGGCGGCGGGGCTGTCGGACATCAGGCCTGCGATGGGCAGTTCGACCAGCGCCAGTTCCTGCCCATCCCGGAACAAGGTGATGCCACCGCCCACGTCGGCCAGACGGTTGGCGGCCAGCGCCATCTGATCCCGGTCCGTACCGACGACGATCATGTGATGACTGTCATGCGCCACGGTCGAGGCCATGGCCATTTTTCCCTGATAGCCAAAGCCCGAAACAAAAGCGTTGGTAACGCCCCCGGTGGCCCGGTGCCGCTCGACCAGCGCGATCTGGCACACTTCGCCTTCGCCCTCGACCAGCCCGCCAATGATCGGCAATTCAGCTTTCAATGCCTTGGTCGGGGCCTGGTTTTCCACCACGCCGATGACGTTGGCCTGAACTTTGTTGGCCCCTTCCGGTGCCTTGATCTCAAAATCGGCCGACGTCAGTTCATGCCCCAGATGCACGGTGTTGCGTGATTTTTCGGGCCAGTTCAGATGTGGACAGTCCACTTTGATTGCACCGTTTTCCGCGACAACCTGCCCGCGGGCTATCACGATCTCAACCGGCAGTTCGGTCAGATCCGAGCTGAGGATGATATCCGCCCGCCGCCCCGGAGTAACGGAACCGATCTCGCGTTCCAGCCCGAAATGCGTTGCCGTGTTGATCGTCGCCATTTGCAGCGCGACCAGGGGGTCACATCCGCAAGCAATGGCATGGCGCACGACGCGGTTCATATGCCCGTCATTCACCAATGTGCCGGAATGACAGTCATCCGTGCACAGAATGAAGTTGCGCGGATCCAGCCCTTTTTTTGTCACGGCCGTAATCTGGCTTTCCACATCATACCAGGCCGACCCCAGACGCATCATCGAGCGCATCCCCTGCCGAACCCGTGCGATGGCGTCGGCCTCGCATGTGCCTTCGTGATCATCCGCCGGGCCACCCGCGACGTAAGCCGCAAAATCAGGCCCTAAATCAGGCGAAGCATAGTGCCCTCCGACCGTTTTCCCGGCCCGTTGAGTGGCTGCAATCTCGGCCAGCATCTTGGGGTCGCAGTGGATCACGCCCGGGAAATTCATCATCTCGCCCAGCCCGATGATACCCGGCCAGTTCATTGCCTCGGCCACGTCTTCGGGTGTGATTTCATAGCCCGTCGTTTCCAACCCCGGTGCGGATGGCGCGCAGGATGGCATCTGGGTGAAAATATTGACCGGTTGCATCATGGCTTCGTCATGCATCATCCGCACGCCGTCCAGACCCAGCACATTGGCGATCTCATGCGGATCGGTGAACATGCTGGTGGTTCCATGCGGGATGACGGCACGGGCAAATTCGGCTGGGGTGAGCATTCCGGATTCGATATGCATATGCGCATCACACAAGCCGGGCAGGATGTAGCGCCCTTGTGCTTCGATGATTTCCGTATCCAGACCCACGCAATGCGAGGCATCCGGTCCGACGAATGCTATGCGCCCGGCAGCAATCGCCACTGAATGATCGGGCAACAATTCGCGGCTGTGTACGTTCACCCAGATTCCGCCCTGAATGACCATGTCCGCCGCCTCGCGTCCGGCTGCAACTGCGATCAATTTGGGGGCGACATCGGGCCAGCTTGGGAAAGGTGTGTATTCCATGGCTCAACTTTCACGAATGCGTCAGCGGGTGCAACCCCGGTTCTTCGGTGTTGGGGATTCCTCATACATGTTGGGCACGTCTTTTGGTTCTGGCGCGCGCGTTTCCCTTTACACCTCAGACCCGATCTCACGCCGCACCCAGTTGGCAAAGGCCACGGCGCCGGGTGTGTCCTCGGCCTGTGGGGACAGTAGCAGATAGTAGGACTCGGGCATTCGCGCACGGTGCTTGAACGGTGCGACCAGCTGACCGCGCTTGATCAGATGACTGGCGATCGTGTCATGTGCCAGGCAAAGACCACCGCCAGCCATGACCGCTGACAGGCAAACCAGATAGGTCGTCGCGTAGGTTATCGGCGGATTTCCCCAATTCAGACCCTGATCTTCCGCCCAACTTGGCCAGTTGGACAGCAGGTTGGAGCAGTCGAAAAGTGGCTGTTCCTGAAGGTTTTCCAAGCATACCGGATAATCTGGTGCGCAGACCGGATAATAGTGTTCGGTACGCAGAATTTCAGTTCGGACCGTGTCGGACGGGCGGAGCGAGAACCGAATCTCGACCGCTGCGCCTTCGGCCATTTCGCGCGGTTCCCAAAGCTCGGTGAAGACGTTCAATTGAACATGCGGATGTTCCGCCCGAAACGCCGGCAGGCGCGGGGCCAGCCAGTTGACGGCAAAGCTGATGTTGCATTGCACTTGAACCGCGTTTGGTTGCGCGCCGGTAACCGCCCGGGTTCCGCGCATCAGTGTCCGGAATGCCTCTCGCACAACTGGCAAATAGGTGATTCCGGCCTCGGTCAGTTCCAGAGCTTTGGGGCGGCGCAGAAACAGTGGCTGCCCCAGATGCCCTTCCAGAGATTTAATCTGCTGGCTGACGGCGCTTTGCGTCATGTTCAGGTCTCGTGCCGCGCCGGTAAACGAGAGATGGCGTGCGGCGGCTTCGAAAGTGCGCAACCAGCCCAGCGGAGGAAGCGAGTTCTGCATCTACATAACCTCGGTATAAGTTCAGCTAATGGGATAGTTGCGTTTTTTTCGTTGGTCAAACTGCCGGGCCCCATGCAGGTTTGGCCACGACCAGCCGCGAAAGGAGCCAAGCATGAGCCTCACCAGTCTTCGTCCCAATATCGACCATTGGTCCGAGCGCGTGGATATGGCCGCCACCTTCCGCTGGACGGCCCGGCTGAACATGCATGAGGCGGTTGCCAACCATTTCAGCCTGGCGGTGAATGATGACGGCACGCAGTTTCTGATGAACCCCAATCAGGTGCACTTCGCGCGCATTCGTGCCTCGGATCTATTGTTGCTGGATGCCAATGACCCGAATGTGATGGAACAACCTGGCGCGCCGGACCCGACGGCCTGGGGGCTGCACGGTTCAATCCACCGCCACTGCCCGCATGCGCGTTGCGTCATGCATGTGCATTCGATCTTTGCGACTGTTCTGGCGGCTTTGGCCGACAGTTCATTGCCGCCGATCGATCAGAACACGGCGACCTTTTACAACCGCTACGTGGTAGATGAAGAATTCGGAGGTCTGGCCTTTGAAAGTGAGGGTGAACGCTGCGCCGGGATGCTGTCCGATCCCAGGAAGAAGGTCATGATCATGGGCAATCACGGTGTTCTGGTCATCGGCAGCGACCCTGCGGATGCCTTCAACAGGCTGTATTATTTCGAACGCGCGGCCGAAACCTACATTCGTGCCTTGCAGACCGGGCGGCCCCTGCGAGTCTTGTCGGATGAGATTGCCGAAAAAACAGCGCTTGAGCTGGATGACTATCCCGATCAGGCCGAGGCGCACCTGCGTGAGATCAAGGCGATTCTCGACGCAGAGGAATCAGACTACGCAACCTGACTGCACATCCCAAAGAGAGCATCATGACGGATATCGCCCCGGATCCCGAAACCGCCCGCTGGCACTATCACCCCGAAGGTCCCGTGGGTCTGAACCCTTTGTTCAGCTGGCCACCGCGCCCCGCGGCAGTGCTGAAATGGTACAGCGGCGCGTGGTTGCAGATCACGTCCCTGACCTTGTGCATGGTTCTGGCGATAATTGCCTATGCCTTCTTTTTCCCTGCATTAGAGACGATGCAGAGCTTTGCACCCGGCTGGATGTTTCGGATCTGGCTGTTGAACATGGTGCCGCAAATCCTGGTGGCTGGGGGGCTGCATTGGTGGCTTTACATGCGAAAAGGGCAGGGCATGTATAAAAAGTTCGACCGCCGGGATCTGACACGGAACAACGGAACGTTTTCTTTCCGCAAT
Source organism: Ruegeria sp. THAF33 (assembly GCF_009363615.1). Taxonomy (NCBI): domain Bacteria; kingdom Pseudomonadati; phylum Pseudomonadota; class Alphaproteobacteria; order Rhodobacterales; family Roseobacteraceae; genus Ruegeria; species Ruegeria sp. THAF33. The sequence continues at coordinate 3,319,012 of NZ_CP045384.1, forward strand.
CAGGTTTGGGACAATATCTGGTGGACGCTGGGCAGCGCCATGACAGTGGCCACCGTTTATCAGTGGATCATCTACTGGGCGATGGCCAACGGCTGGGCGCCGACGATCACCTGGGCTGAAGCTCCGGTTTGGTTTGCCGTGTGGATGATGTTCATTCCGATGTGGTCTGGCCTGCACTTTTACTGGGTGCACCGGCTAGAGCATCACCCAAAGCTCTACAAACACGTCCACGCCGTGCATCACCGCAATGTCAATATCGGGCCCTGGTCTGGGATTTCGAACCACTGGTATGAAAACCTGCTGTATTTCACCACCTACTTCATCCACCTGATTGTGCCGTCTCATCCGCTGCATCTGCTGTTTCACAGTTCATTCCAGCAGATCAGCCCGGTTCTGTCCCATTCAGGGTTCGAAAAACTGAAAGCTGGCGAAACCGAGGCTGCGCGAGCTGGGGATTTCTTCCACCAGCTTCATCACAGGTATTTCGAGTGCAACTACGGCACGTCCGAAATCCCGTTCGACAAGTGGTTCGGCACCTACCACGATGGCTCGGCTGAGGCGACAACGCGTACGCGCGCGTACAAAAAGCAGATGTACACCTGATGGTTTCGGCGTGATTGCCTTAGTTTAAACCCGCTCAAACAAAGCAATGAACGCCGTGTCGTCTTTGTTGGGGCCAGCAGCAAGATCGCCATAAATGCGAACTTCGGGCAGGGTCAGATTTCGAATTTGACCCTGTTCCAATTGACGCAGTTTTTCTGCAAAACCCAGTTCCTCGAAATGGCGCGCATTGATCGAAAGGGCAAACTGCGCCCCGTGCCGCGCCACGCGTAACAGCGCGGGCAACACCTCGGGGCCCAAGTGACCATGTGTGAACGTGCCGGATGAAACTATGCCGGAATAGTTGTGGCGCGGAACGGGGATGCCCTGTGTCAGATCAGCCTCGATCGCGTCCCGGTAAATGTCCTTGCTCATCGCCTGATCCAGCATCTCTGCGCTGATGTCGGTTGCATCAATGGGTCCGACGCCAAGCGCCGACAGCACCGCGCCGCACAGGCCGGTTCCTGCTCCGACATCCAGAACGGGCCCCTGACCGCCCGCGCCGACAAATGCCCGTGCCGTGTGGGTGTGAAGCTGATAATCTTCGCGCGCGGCGAAACTGTCATCATAATCTCCTGCCCATTCCGCATAGAGCTGTCTGTTCTCGTCCGGAGAACTCAGCGCATAGGCCGAATGCAGGTCAGGTGTTTTTTTGCTCATGGCCAACAGAAAGGCGCAATCGAAGATTCGATTCAAGTGCGTCCATGCGGCGCTTGCATCCCGGTACGACGCAGATCATCAAAGGGGCATGACCAAGACGCTCTTTTCATTCGGCCATGGCTATTCTGCCCAGGCCCTGTCCCGAAAACTTGCCCCTAAGGGCTGGAAAATTTTTGGCACGACGCGAGACCTTGAAGGGACGGGTGCAATCCGGGCCTCTGGCGCCGAGCCGCTGATTTGGCCGGGTGATGCACTGAACCTTGATGGGGTGACCCATTTGCTGATCTCGACGGCGCCAGATGAAGCGGGTGATCCTGTGCTGGCGGCGCTGGGCGATGAAATTGCCAAGCGGTCCAGTCAGTTCGATTGGGTGGGCTACTTGTCGACAACGGCCGTCTATGGCGACCATCAGGGTGGTTGGGTGGATGAGGACACGCCGCCCACACCGACCGCCAAGCGCGGAAGATGGCGTATGCTGGCCGAGGAGCAATGGTCGGCCATTCCGGGCCTGCCTGTTCACATCTTCCGTCTAGCGGGTATCTATGGGCCGGGGCGCGGTCCGTTTTCCAAGCTCAAGCGTGGTGGATTGCGGCGCATTATCAAACCGGGGCAGGTGTTTTCGCGCATTCATGTGGAAGACATCGCGCAGATCTTGGAGGCCTCGATGATGAAGCCGAATCCGGGAAGCATCTACAATGTATGTGACGACGAACCGGTCCCGCCGCAGGATGTCATAGGATACGCAGCCGAGTTGCAGGGTTTGCCCCTGCCTCCTGCGGTCCGGTTCGACGACGCCGATCTGACGCCGATGGCGCGCAGTTTCTACAACGAAAACAAGCGGGTTCGAAACGACCGGATCAAGGAAGAACTGGGTATTGATCTGATCTATCCCAATTACCGTATCGGGCTGGAAGCTCTGATGAAAGGCAAGTAACGTCCTTACATCGCCGCCGCTTTGATCATGTCCGCCGCTTTTTCGGCTATCATGATCGTGGGCGCGTTTGTATTGCCCGACACCAATGTCGGCATCACCGAGGCATCGACGACTCGCAGGCCTTCAAGCCCGCGCACGCGAAGCTGGGGGTCGACGACCGCCATTTCGTCCACGCCCATTTTGCAGGTGCCCACGGGGTGATAGATCGTGTCGGCGCGGGCGCGGATGTGCTCCTCCCAATCCTGATCGGTCTGGGCGGTATCGGTGCCGAACAGTTCTTTGTGCCGGTACTTGGCCAAAGCTGGCGCGTTGAGGATATCCCGAGCCATTCGCGCGCCTTTGATCATGGTTTGCAGATCGCGTTTGTCTGACAGAAACGCCGGATCGATGGCGGGCGCCGCCGTGGGATCTGCGCTGTTCAGGCCTACGGTCCCCCGACTTTCCGGCCGCAGCTTGCAAACATGGCAACTGTACCCGTACCCGTAATGCAGCTTGCGGGCATGATCATCGACCATTGCGATGGTGAAATGCAGCTGAATGTCGGGACGCTCCAGATCGGGGGTGGTTTTCAGAAACGCTGCGCCTTCGGCAAATGGCGTAGCCGCCATCGAGACACCCGTCTTGCTCCACCTCCGAATATGTCGCAACAACCGCGCTGCCCCCGCCGGGCCGATACCAAAATTGTCGGTGTCTGTGGTTTTGAAGATCAACGCGAAATCCAGATGATCCTGCAAGTTCCGTCCCACGCCAGGCAGTTCGTGGTGAACCGCGATTCCGTGCGGTTCAAGGTCGCTTTTTGCGCCAACACCTGAAACCTGAAGCAGCTGCGGCGTTTTCAAGGCCCCTGCACACAGCAGGACTTCGCGCTTCGCCTGAATGGTGATGTCTGCGCCCTTGCCTCTCACCCGGTATACAACGCCCGTTGCGCGCTTGCCCTCAAAGCGCAGCCTGCTGCCATGTGCATGCGTGATGACAGTCAGGTTCTGTCGGCCGGAAACTGGGAAAAGATAACCAGCTGCCGCGGAACACCGTTCCCCATTCTTTGCCGGGTCGTGAAACTGGGTAACCTGATACAGACCGACGCCTTCGTTATCACCCCGGTTGAAGTCTTCGGTATGGCGGTGTTGCAGCTGCTGTGCGGCTTGAATGAACGCGTGGGTGATTGGACGAGGCTCTTTTTGCCGTGAAACCTGCAACGGCCCGCTGTCACCATGCACGCTGTCTGCGCCAAGCTCATTGTTCTCGGCCCGTTTGAAATACGGCAATACGCTGTCCCAGTCCCAGCCGTCGCAGCC